>SFMU01000011.1 GCA_004552965.1 Bacteroidales bacterium
ATCTCTTACAATCACAAAGGAAGAACGCATTTGGGAGAACGAAGATATCAAACTTGAGTATTTCCTTGACTCTCACTTTGAAATGTCTCCTAATATCGAAACACGATATAAGAATGATTCGTGGTATCTTTTATCAAGTAAATCCCTGTATCCCCTTTTTCTTGAGGAGTTGAATCGGCTTAAAACTGAATACGATAAGCAAGAGAAGAACCAAGAACAAGAAACACTGAATCAGTTTTAGACAAAGTCATAAGGTGATACATCAAACGACGGTGTATCACCTTGTTTTATATCTTAAACCGACACAGTGGAGGTTTTGACACATCAAGTCAGTTTCCTTCGGACATCTTTCCATACATCGGATTCCTGCTGACTGCTCATCCGCTCCATCATCTCCTTGTACGGTTCCATCACTCTGCTGATGCTCGTTCCGACGGAACCAAGCCAAACTTACCCTGCCGCCACTGTCGTCATATTCATGCGAATACGAAAGAAGGCGACTGACAATCACTTGTCAGCCGCCTGCAAAAGTCAGATGAGGATGACAAAAAAGCCGATAGGCTTATGGGCACCCTCTGTATGTTACCATTACCGTTCCTGTTACTGGTTCAGGTATGCATTGTACTTGTCGTATGCTTCCTTGTAGGAAGGATCCTGAGAGCTGAAACGATAGTTCGCATTCTTGAGATACTCTGCGACAGTCATCTTGACCATATCGTCCTTGGTGATCTCGAAAGCCTTCTCAAAAGGTGCGAGGCAGTTCTTCAGGACAACTTCGAACTCCTTGACAAGTTCCATGTACTTGGCATCATCCAGCTCACTCTGAGCCTTGTCCTGAATCTCGATGGCCTGGTTGTAATACATCATGCCTTCGCCGATGTAGCCCCATTCATATTCAGGATTGATCTCCGAACACTTCCGGTATGCCTCCTTGGCCTTCTCTGCGTTGCCAAGCTGGAGATAGATGTTGCCCTCGACATAGTAAAGGGAAGCATTGCCCGGCTCATTCTTCTTTGCATCATCGAGAAGGGAGAAAAGCCTGTCTGTGTCCTCGCCGGAAGTGATGTAGTAGTTGATCAGACCGATGAGGATACCCTGGTTCGAAGGGAACTTGGAGAAACCTTCCTCGAGGACAGACTTCATGGCCTTCTTGCCGGCTGCGGTCGTATCGAGCTTCGACATAACGTCAGCAAGCTTGGTGTAGACTTCGCCATCCTCGAAATAGTTCAAAGAGATACACTTCTCGAAATAGTCCTTCGCATCTGCATTGTCGCCGATGCTCCATGAAGTGAAGGCGGCATTGTAGAGGGCGCTGGTGTCGGCGACAGCATAAGGCTGGGTAAGGGAAGCGTTATATGCTGCGACGAAGAGATCCCTTGCAGACTCGATATTGCCAAGTGAATATGCCGAATAGGCGTCGGTGACATATTTCTCGGAAACAGACTTGATGCCGTTGGCGATATCCTTGAGCTTGGTGGCCTTGACATCCACCTCGGCAGCCTTTACAAAGGCTTCCAAAGCGCTGGAGAGAGGATCGGCGCAAACCGGATTCGTTACCTCGATGATGTCGACGACACCGGCTTCATTGATGTAGATATTCTTGTCCTTGTAGACCTGCTTGGTGTAGGTGGTTCCGTTGAGAACGACATTTTCGGTAGAAACCGGCTTGTCGTTGCCCATGGCAAGAGTGAGAGAGGTGACATCTGCTCCGACCCAGGCGTTGCCGATAGGAGCGTTGTAGGCATCAATGAACTTGTTGCCGAGATTGATCCATGTGGCGACCTTGGCAGCCTTCTTCACATTCTCACATGCAGCCTTGGCAGCTTCAAGATTCTTCTTTGCGGTCTCGATGTTCTGGGCTCCGGCAACCTGTACGGATGCAAGAACAGCCAATGCTATCAAAATCCTTTTCATGATTCTATTGGTTTGAGTTATCAATAATTAAAAAAGTATCTCTGTTTTGTCCGGCAAGCGGTAAGCCGGTAGTCATCATCCGGCAGCGATCAGGCCTGCTGTTCCGGCCGGTCTTCAGACTGAGCCTGCGGATCACCTTGCCCTTCCGATTCTTCAGAATCCGTTGCCCTGTTGACTGTCGAAACGGCGGCTATGGAATCTCCCTCCTTGATGTTGATGAGTTTGACTCCCTGAGTAGCCCTTCCGGCGAGCCTGATGTCCGAAACTGACATCCTGATGGTGAGTCCGGACTTTTCGATGATCATCAGATCATTGTTCTCGGTCACATTCTTTATCGCCACCAGTTTGCCTGTCTTCTCGGTGATGTTGATGGTCTTGACACCCTTGCCACCGCGTCTGGTGATACGATACTCGTCGAAATCTGTCCTCTTGCCGAATCCGTTTTCACTGACCACGAGCACAGTATGCTCAGAAGCATCCTCAGCGGACGGATTGTAGTTGATCGCGCCGACAACAATGTCGTCATCCTCAAGATTGATGCCACGCACACCGGTGGAGTTCCTGCCCATAGGCCTGGCATCCGTTTCGTTGAACCGGCAGCAGCGGCCGTCCCTGGCAGCGATGAGGATCTCCTCGTTGCCATTGGTCAGGAGAGCCTCGACAAGTTCGTCGCCATCGCGGAGATTGACGGCATTGACGCCTGCGGCCCTTGGATGTGAATATGCCGACAGAGCGGTCTTCTTGATTATTCCGCTTTTGGTGACAAGCACGACGTTGAGGGATTCGACATATTCGGAATCATTCAGCGTGCGGACATTGATGTAGGTTTTGATCTTGTCGTCCGGGATGCTGATGATGTTCTGGATCGCACGTCCCTTGGAAGCTCTCGAGCCTTCAGGTATCTGATAGACCTTGAGCCAGTAGCAACGTCCGCTCTGGGTGAACAGGAGCATCGTGGAGTGCATGTTGGCGACATAGATGTGCTCTATGAAGTCCTCGTCCCTCGTCGCGCTGCCCTTCATTCCCACGCCGCCGCGGGCCTGGGTGCGATACTCGGTGAGGGAAGTCCTCTTGATGTAGCCGAGATGCGAAATCGTGATCACGACGTCTTCGTTGGCATAGAAGTCCTCCGGGTTGAACTCTTCCTCCGAAGGACGGATTTCGGTCCTTCTGGCATCACCGTACTTGTTCTTGAGCTCCAGAGTCTCAGCCTTGATGATCTTCAGCTGCTCGACCTCGCTGCCGAGAATCTCGTTGCAGCGGGCGATGAACTTCTCAAGTTCTTCATATTCAGCCTGAAGTTTCTCCCTTTCGAGTCCGGTGAGCTGGCGCAGACGCATCTCGACGATTGCGGTTGCCTGCACTTCCGTGAAAGCGAAACGGGAGATGAGTTCGGCCTTGGCCTCATCCACATTGGCTGAATGCCTGATGATGTGGATGATCTCATCGATCACATCGATGGCCTTCAGGAGGCCTTCGAGGATATGGGCTCTCTTCTGCGCCTTCTCAAGGTCGAACCTGGTTCTTCTGATGATGACCTCGTGGCGGAAGTCCACGAAATTGGCTATCAGATCCTTGAGGGACAGAGTGCGCGGACGGCCTCCGACCAGGGCCACGTTGTTGAACGCAAAGCTGGACTGAAGCTGGGTGTACTTGAAGAGAGTGTTGAGAACCACGTTCGAATTGAAGCCCTGCTTGACGCGGATCACGATCCTGACGCCCTCACGCGAGGTCTCGTCATTGATGTAGGAGATTCCCTCGATCTTCTTGTCCTCGACCATCTGGGCGATCTTCTCGATCATCTCCTTCTTGTTGACCATGTAAGGGACCTCGGTGACCACAATGGTCTCACGGCCGTTGTCCGCAACTTCTATTTCCGTCCTTGAACGGACGACGACCCTTCCGCGGCCGGTCTCGTAAGCTTCCTTGATACCGGACTTGCCCATGATGATGCCTCCGGTAGGGAAATCAGGTCCCGGGAGGTACTGCATGAGTCCGTCAGTGTCTATGTCAGGATTGTCTATGTAGGCGCAGATGGCATCACAGCACTCCGAAAGATTGTGCGGAGCCATGTTGGTCGCCATACCGACGGCGATACCCGACGAACCGTTGAGGAGCAGGAGCGGAGCCTTCGTAGGAAGGACGGTCGGCTCGACCTCGGTGTCATCGAAGTTGTTCACCATGTCGACAGTGTTCTTGTCAATGTCGCCGAGGATGTCTTCAGTGATCTTCTGAAGCTTGGCTTCGGTATATCGCATTGCGGCGACCGGATCGCCGTCCATCGAACCGAAGTTTCCCTGGCCGAAAATGGTCGGATAGCGCTGGTTCCAGTTCTGCGCAAGCCTAGCAAGGGCATCATAAACGCTGGAATCACCATGAGGATGGTATTTACCCAGCACCTCACCCACAATCTTCGCGCATTTCCTGGTAGGCCCGGAATATGCCAGTCCGAGTCCGTCCATTCCGAAGAGCACACGTCTCTGAACCGGCTTGAGACCATCCCTCACGTCAGGGAGCGCACGGGACACGATGACGGACATCGAATAGTCGATGTACGCGCTACGCATCTCCTGATCGATCTCGACCGGTTCTATGATACCCGTCTGCCCTTCTACAATCTTTTCTTCGTTATCCATATACAGATGCTGATTTCCTTGATTTATAAACATACAAAGTTATCAAATTAATCAGAAAAATCCAATAAAATGAAAGGTATGGATCTTTTGCATGATTTTGTATGCTTGTGCTTCAGTTTGGCACAATGTCGGAATATCTTTGCATCAGTAAAAAAAAACGACACGCCATGAGAAACACAGAATTCACAATCGAAAATCTCGCTTCAGCCATCTCATCTGAATCATCACTCTCCGCCCTTGTCGAAATGATCGGAGACATGGGGCTCGAGATAACCGACATGGCAGTGAGCCTGAAATAGGGCCGGACGGATCAGTCCTTGAGGGAAACGACAGTCTGCTCGTGGTCACGGGACAGGCTGAGCCTGATGGAACGGGGTTCCTCGCCTGCTTTCCGCGCCGGATGAAGGATGCGGTCAGTGATGATGAATTCCGAAACCGGATCCTCGACGTATTTCATCACAGCTCTCTTGAGAGGCCTGGCGCCATAGGCAGGGTCAAAACCGGCATCAGCCACAAACCTTTTGGCGGAAGGTGTGACATTCAAGCGGTAACCGGCCTCCAATGTCCTGGATTTCAGATCCTTCAGCTCAATGTCGATAATTTTTTCCATGTCCTCCCTGACGAGCGAACGGAAAAAGACCTGCTCGTCTACCCTGTTGAGAAACTCCGGCGGGAATACCTTCCGGATAGCCTTTTCAAGCACGCCCTGACGGTTGCGCCCGACATCTTTCCCCGCAGTGGCGAAACCGACTCCTTTCCCATATTCTTCAAGTTCGCGCGTCCCCGCATTGGAAGTCATGATGACGATGGTATTGCGGAAACTGACGCTCCGGCCCATGCTGTCGGTCAGACGGCCTTCGTCGAGGACCTGCAGCAGCAGATTGAATATGTCGGGGTGGGCCTTCTCGATCTCGTCGAGCAGGACGACCGAATACGGCTTCCGTCTGACCTGTTCGCTCAGCTGACCTCCCTCTCCATGCCCCACATAACCCGGAGGAGCGCCTATCAGACGGCTGGCAGTAAACTTTTCCGTGTACTCGCTCATGTCTATCCGGATCATGTTGTCCTCCGAATCGAAAAGATACTCCGCTAGGCATTTTGCCAGCTGAGTCTTTCCTACTCCTGTCGGACCGAAAAAGAGAAAGGTTCCGATAGGTCTGTGTGGATCCTTGAGTCCGGCACGGTTGCGGCGGATGGCACGGACGACCTTGTCCACCGCATCATCCTGACCGATAACCCTTTCCTGCAGTCTCGCCTGCATGCCCAGAAGCCTGTTCCCTTCAGACTGGGCGACACGGCTGACCGGAATTCCGGTCATCTTGGAAACGACGGCCGCAATGTCATCAGGTCCAACGACATTCCCGTGTTTCCGTGCCGCAGGAGAAGCGAGACGTATCATCGACCCGGCCTCATCCATTGCATCTATGGCCTTGTCCGGAAGATGCATGTCGGGAATATAACGGTCAGTCAGCCGGACACAGGCCTCGAGAGCCTCCGTGGAGTAGGTGACATTGTGGAACTTCTCGTAATTGCCTTTGATGCTCTGAAGTATCTCCAGAGACTGGCGCAGGTCTGTCGGTTCGACGACTATCTTCTGGAAGCGTCGGTCGAGGGCTCCGTCCTTTTCGATGATCTTGGCGAATTCATCCATGGTCGTGGCTCCGATGCACTGGATTTCGCCGCGGGCAAGGGCAGGCTTCAGCATATTCGCAGCATCAAGGCTTCCCTGCGCGCCTCCTGCACCGACAATGGTATGGAACTCGTCGATGAAAAGTATGAGGTCGGGATCGGATGCGGCTTCCTTGATGATCATCTTCACTCGCTTCTCGAAATCGCCTCTGTAACGGGTACCTGCGACAATGGACGCAATGTCCAGGGAAACCAGCCTTTTCTTCGCCAGTGCCGGAGAAATGCTGCCGGAGGCTATCCTGAGGGCTATTCCCTCTACGATGGCGGATTTTCCGACACCAGGCTCGCCGATCAGCATCGGATTGTTCTTCTTCCTTCTGCCCAGGATCTCTATGACGCGTGCAATCTCGGCATCCCGGCCGACGACCGGGTCCAGACGACCTTCGGCTGCAGCCCTGGTGAGGTCCGTGCCGAAATCGGTGATGCTGACAGAGTCTTCCCTGGGCTGAGTTTCAGGGCCCTGGCCTTCCTTCGGGCGCTCTTCCGGAGAGCCCGGAGCTCCCGTTTCCTGACTGCGGGCAGGAATCATCCCCGAATCATGCAGGGCCGAGAGTACCTTCCCATAGTCAATCCCCTTGTCATGAAGATAGGCCTGACCGAAACTTTCGGTCGTATGGCAGAGGGCAAGCAGAAGATGGATGGGACAGGCAAGTTCGGAATGCAGCCTCGTGGCTTCGATCACCGTGAGATTCAGGATATTCTGGCAATGACGGGAGAAATAAAGTCTGTCGGAATCAGTGTAGGGAATCGGGTCTTTCGAGAATATGTGGCTGTCTATGAATCTTTTGAAATCGTCCGGATCGATTCCCAGAATCTGCAGGACACGGCAGGCATCATTGTCCCCGTGCCTTATGATGCCCAGGAACAGATGGTCATGGCCGATGGCGTAGTACCCCGTCCTCATTGCTTCATCCCCAGCATAGCGGATGATGAAATTCAGTTCCTCTGAGACCTTGATCTCCATAGTGATTCACAATAAGTTGCGTGATGCGGTCTCCAGGCAGGCCCTGTCGGGCTGGATTCTCAAACGGCCGCCATCCCGAATGAAGATTCCGGATGTGCGGACAGAGGGTGGACCGGATCGGCACCGCTGATACAATATTAACCAATTTGAGGATATCCTGCAAATTAGTTACCTTTGGGATGCGTCTCAGAAGACGACATTTTATCAACACAGGAATCAACAATGGAATCACGCACCAACACCGAAATACTTGCAGGAGCAATCCTCAAGGCCGCGACAGCAGTTCTCATCTGCCTGGTTTGCTGGTACTTCAGAAGTACCCTTGCTTACATCATCCTTGCGGCAGTCCTGTCCTTCATCTGCCGCCCCGTCGCCAGGGCTCTTGAGAAAATACGGATCAAAGGCAGGGGCATGCCGGAGTGGCTCATCGCCATATTCACAATCCTGACCGTCCTCGCCATCCTGCTGGGCATCATCACGCAGGTGATTCCGGTCACCTCAAACATCATCCAGGGAATAGCAGAGAACCTTCAGAATGCCTCGATGAGCGGATCGGTGTTCTCCGAATGGCTCAGGGACGTCAACGCCTGGATAATCGGAAAAGTTCCTGCCCTGGGCTACGGTTTCAGGATCGAGCAGACCTTCACCGACTGGATCACAAAAGAGTTCGACATCTCTTCCGTAACCTCGGTGATGGGTTCGGTGGCTTCCGCCTTGGGAAACTTCGGTATCGGCCTGTTCTCGGTCGTTTTCATCAGTTTCTTCTTCGTCAAGGACAACAACCTGTTCAGGAATATCATCGGCGCGCTGGTGCCTGACAAGATGGAGAAGGATGCAATCGTTGCCGTCGGTGAGATTGAGCATCTCCTCAGCCGCTATTTCACCGGACTCGTCTGCGAAGTGATCGGTGTGGCAGCCCTCAACTTCATCGGCCTGCTGTCGTTTGCAAAGATTGGGTTCTCCGCTTCACTTGGAATCGCCTTCATCGCCGGTCTTCTGAACGTCATCCCATACGTCGGTCCATGGATCGGCTGCGCCATCGGCACCAGCCTCGGGCTTGTCATCAGATTCAGTTCAGCAGCCGCAGCCGGAGCCCACCCATCCCTGCTTGCCGCTGCCCTGACCATCCTTGCAGTGTTCATCGTCACCCAGTTGGTGGACAATTTCCTGTTCCAGCCGCTGATCTATTCGACAAGCATCAAGTCCAGCCCGCTGGAGGTATTCATCGTCCTTCTGATAGCAGGGCACATCGCCGGAGTCATCGGAATGCTTGTCGCAATCCCGAGCTACACAGTCATCAGAGTGATCGCATCTCGTTTCCTCCGCCGGTTCAAACCGGTCAGAAGACTTATGGAGGCCACCGAAAAAGAATGATCCGGACGACCCAAGGGGCACGTCCGGACCGGCTAAAGACTATTCAGTGGCATCCATGATTCCGCGAAGGTAGCCCACGGACTCGGCGATTCCCGGATGAGGGTTGCTGCCGTTCTTCTCGAATTCGATGGAAATCTTTCCGGAATATCCAATCTTCCTCAAGGCCTTTATGATCTTGACGAAATCCATCTTGCCACGGCCCATCTCCCAGGTCTGGCCGGACTTCGATGCATCGGTTTCGTCCTTGATGTGGATGTCGTAAATCCATTTCCCGTACTTGCGGATGTCCTTGGCGGCATCGAAGCCCGAGCGGTAGGTGTGGCCCAGATCCATGCAGCAGCCGATTCCAAGCGATGGGTCACCGACCTTCTCGACAACGGTACGGATGTCGGGGAAGGCGGCTCCGTCCGGCCCATGGGTATGGATCGCAACACGGATGCCGGTCTCCTTGACTTTCTCGATGACATAGTCCAGAAGTTCGTAGGCAGGAACACCGATGAACATGTCGTGGCCGTATCTGGCGACATATTCAAATGTCCTGTCGACCTGCTCCTTGGTGTTCATGTAGATCGGTCCGAGAATATAGCCGTCGACACCGGCTGCGGCGCATTTTGCCTTGAATGCTTCCATCTGCTCCACCGTGGAGTTCAACGGGAGCCAGAAGTCCTTGATGGACAGATATTTGACATCCATGCTCCGAAGAAACTCCAGAGTCTGGTCAATGTTGTAATTCCTGTACGAGAAACCCGCGATTCCGATGTTGAACTTATCGGATCCTCTCGGGGTCTTCACGGTCTGTGCCGAGACACCGACCGACAGCAGAAGCGCAGCGGCTGCCAACGCGGTCCGCAAGCGCAGAATGGTGTTTGATGCTTTCATATGTCTTATGTGGTTTTGGTTGCAAGGTTTTCTGAATATGCCAGGACAACCCGGTCGCCCGAGTCATCGCGGAAGGAACGATTTCAGGAAGGAAGTCCCAGCTCGGAAAAGGCCTTGATGTAGGTCTTGGAGATAGGAATCTCCTTGGAGACAGGCATTTCGAGAAGGGCGAACGAACGGCGGTTCTCGTAGCGGATCGATTTGATCCTTGTGGTGTTTATGAAATATGACCTGTGGCAGCGCAGGATAGTGGTGCCCTCGCAGAAGGCTTCGAAGCGCATGGAACTGCAGCGGAGCATGTAATTGGCAGTCTCTCCGTTAAGTTCATAGCAGATCTTCACATAGTTGTCCTGAGACTCGACATAACAGATTGAATCAGAATCTATCGTCAATTTTAGCGAACCGTTGGAATCACTGAGATTCAAGAGTTTGTGTCCGGGAGTGTCGACCGATGCCGTTGCAGGATTCTGCAGGGCTTCGACCTGTTTCTCAAGATCCTCTATCCTCTTGCGGAGCAGATTGTTCTCTTCGGCCTTCGCCTTGAAGGAAGCGTGACGGAAATACAGGGTGTAAGGAATCGAAAGGACCATAGCCACACAGAACAGCACTTTCAGGAAAAGCATCACGGTAAGGTGCATGTACTGGATAGAGAACAGCAGGTAGGTGATGGTGATCAGAAAATACTGGACAGCGATGACCCCTCCCATGAATCTGAGCGTGATGTCCTTCGTCCGTGTCCGCCTTGCTATCACCACCCAGGAAGCAGCCACAATGACCACACAGACGACATAGAAAAGGAGAGTCATCAAGAAGCGTCCCCGGGTCAGGCTGAGCCAGACAGTGCTGGAAAACGGATTGTAGAGTTCCAGGAAGAGGACGGAAAAGAGAATCAGGAATATGGTGGAACTCACATAGTGCTTCCTCCTGAGAAAATACTTCAAGTCCGGCATTATGAATTGCTGCATATTCATTCCTCCTTCTATTTGGATCTTTGATAAAGAAATCTCTTGATGCTCCTCTTCGGAGTCCTTTCGAAATCTTCAGGCATGAACTCGACGTTCCTGATGCGGGAATAGTTCGGCAACTGCCTGTTTATCTCCGGAACAGCCTCGCGTATCCTTGCCTCGACATCCGCCTTGCTGAGGGAATCGAGACTTCCCTGCTGGTAGTCAGGATAGACCAGGGCAGTCAGGGCCCCTTCATCTTCGATGACCAGGGAATCCACGACATAGGCCACATTGTTGAGAATTCCTTCTATCTCTTCAGGATAGATGTTCTGACCGGAAGGCCCCAGAATCATGCACTTGGACCGGCCACGGAGATACAGATAGCCATCGGCATCGATGAGACCCATGTCTCCGGTCTTCATCCAGCCGTCTTCGGTGAAAGACTCCCTTGTGGCGCTTTCATTCTTGTAATAGCCGAGAAAGACATTGTCGCCCCGGACCTGGACTTCGCCCGGCACATTCTGCGGGTCCGATGAATCGATACGGATTTCCATGTTCGGAACAATCGTGCCGCACGAGAAGAGCCGGGTCTCCTCCCATGGAGCGAAAGCGATGATCGGAGCGCACTCCGTCATTCCGTAACCGACAGTGAAAGGGAAGCCGATTTTCCTGAAGAAACGCTCCACCTCGGGATTGAAGGCTGCCCCTCCGATGATCACCTCCACAAAGTTCCCGCCGAAAGCGGCGACCAGTTCCTTGAGAATCTTCTTCTCCAGGTAAGAATCGAGGCCAGGAATCTTGAAGAAGAGTTTGTTGCGGTCGATGATGGGCTTGAGTTTCGACTTGTAGATCTTCTCGATGATGAGGGGTACCGCGATGATCACATCCGGCTTGATTTCGGAGAAAGCCTTCAGGATGATCTTCGGGCTGGGAACCCTGGTCAGGAAATGCACATGCATGCCCACTGTCATCTCGTACAGGAACTCGAACATCAGACCGTACATGTGGGCAAGAGGAAGCATCGAAACCACCTTGTTGCCCCTTCCCATCTGCGGAAGAGCCCTCTTCTTGACGAAGTCCATGTTGGACCAGATAGCCCGGTAAGGGATCATGACACCTTTCGAAAATCCAGAAGTGCCTGATGTATAGTTGATTATCGCGAGTTCATCAGGAGAGTCCCCATAGTAGTCGAGGTCCTCGGGGCCGAAGGAGTCAGGATACTTCTGACCGAAGAACTCGTTCAGATGGCATCTGACATATTCCATTTCCTCGCTTCGTGAATATACTATCCTGAGACTGTTGATCTGGACCACGACCTGCACGGAAGGCATCTCGGAAATCTCGAGACCCTCCCAGATCACGTCATCGGCAAAAAGGACCTTCGCCTCGGAATGGTTGACGAGATAATGAATGTTTCCCGACTTGAATTCGTGCAGGATCGGCACCGGAACAGCCCCATAAGTCAGAGCGGCGAGGAAGCATACTCCCCAGTTCGCCTGATTCTTCGAACACAGAGCCACCTTGTCGCCAACTTTGAGCCCGCATTTGTCGAATGCGATGTGAAGTTTGGCGATACGCAGCGCGACTTCCGAATATGGCAAGGTCGCACCCTGGTAATTCGAAAGCGCAGGCTGGTCCCAGTTCTCCTGGAAACTCTTCTGCAACTGTTTATTGACTGACGTGAACATTATTCAGATGGAAGGATCATTTTACCCGGATCTTTTTCCCAAGCTGAAGGAGCGTCGTCTCCTTGATTCCGTTCAGCTGGCACAAAGCCCTGACAGTAGTATGGTATTTTTTGGCAAGCGCGCCCAAGGTGTCTCCCTGCCTGATGGTATGATACTGCATGGCAGCGGCCGCCTTTCTTGCTTCTTCCTCTTTCCTGGCGGCTTCCGCCTTGTCACGCGCATCCCCCTCCTCGATGTCTATCTCTTCCTGCTCGCTCTCTGGCACATACCTGCTGCTCGCATTCAGATACTTCTTCTTCAGGACGAAAACCCTGTGTCTCAGAGTGCCCGACTCGAAATCGATGAGCCACTCCGGATCGAAGGCATAGCCCTTGTAGCGGGTTTCGAAATGAAGGTGCGGCCCGGTGGACCTGCCTGTCGAGCCACCGAGACCTATGATGGAACCGGCGCTCACCCATTCGTCCTCTTCGACCATGATCTTGGAAAGGTGGCCGTAGAACGTCTCCAGGCCATTCTCATGCCTGATTATGACGAGGTTGCCATAGGCCTTGTAACGATGGGCGATACGGACTCTGCCGTCAAAGGCGGCATAGACCGGCGTCCCGATATTCAAAGGCAGGTCGACACCCATGTGGCGTCTGCGATGCCTGTAGCCGAATTTCGAATATACCTTCGTCTGATTCGGACAACGGTAGCCGCCGAGCGAATCGACAATCCAGAGTGCAGTCTCCGACGGCAGGGTCTCATCCGATACTTTGTACGGATTGGGCAGAGTATGTTCCCAGAACTCGTTGAAGACAGTGTTGTTCTGGGCCCGGCAAGGATCCTTGATGTACTTCCAGGTGTTGTCCGCAAAAAGAAGGATCTTCACGGTCGAATCGGCCGTGGACAATGTGTCCATGGGAACCTGGCCGGACAGATCCATCGACTTCATCGGCTGAAGCATAGGGCGGGGAAGGATGAGTTCTGCCTGTTTCTTGGTCTTGATGAGTGAATCCTGCGCTTCTGCAGGTCTTGGCGCCAGCATCAGAATGATGGCGAGTGCAACATAGCGGATGGTATCAGTCAGTGTTTTTGTGTCCACGTTTTCGCAACTTTACTTTGCTCCGAACTTGTCAGAAAGCAATTGACGGGCAGCGTTTGTCTTTTCTCCCAGAAGTTCATCAGTAGCTGCTTCACATATGAATCTGAGATATGGTTCGGTGTTGGACGGGCGTACATTGAACCACCACTTTTCGAACTCGATGCGATAGCCGTCGAAATCCATGAAAGCGGTCGGTTTCTCCAGGGAAGTGAAATAGTCCTTAAGAGCTTCCATTGCTCCAGCCTTGTCCTCTATCCTGAAATTGATCTCCCCGGAGCTGCGGTAGTGGGAAATGGATCTTATCAGACCGCTGAAGGTCTTCCCTTCGGCCTTCAGGGAAGCGACGATGCCCAGTACAAGAATGGAAGCGAGCATGCCGCTGTCCGAATAGAAGAAATCACGGAAATAGTAGTGGCCGGCAAGTTCTCCGCCCCAGATTCCGTCGATCTCGCGGAGTTTCCTGGCGGCAAAGGCGCGGCCCACCTTCCATGTCTGCATCCTGATACCCATCGGTTCGAGGAACTCGCCCACGGACTTCGAGCTCCGGATGTCCTGAAGCACCAGACCCTTCTCTCCCCTCTTCTCCACGAAATACTTTCCGAGCACTGCGATGATCAGGTCCGGAGACACAAAGTGTCCTTCATCATCGACGAACATCACCCTGTCGGCATCACCGTCATAGATCACACCGACATCGGCCCCGGTCTCCCTGACCAGAGCTTCGAGAGGCTCGACATTCTTGTGGATGAGAGGGTTAGGCTCGTGGTTAGGGAAGGTTCCGTCGATTTCATCGAATATGTAGGAATGACTGTCACCGAATATTTCGCGGGCGAAAAGGCAGGACATTCCGTTCGAGAGGTCGAAAGCGACCCTGATGCCGGAAAGGTCGGAAAGGTAGCCCCGGAGGAAGGTGACATATTCGTCATGGATGTCCATCGGGATGACCTTGCCCCTCTGTTCCGCAACAGGAGTCGGCCTGCCCTCGGAAATCCACTGCTGAATCTGCCCCAGTCCGGAATCAAGACCGACCGGAAGGGCATTCTCGCGGGATACCTTCATTCCGTTGTACTCCCTCGGATTGTGGGAGGCAGTAATCTGCACCGAAGCTTTGAATCCGTACCTGGCCGTCCCGAAATAGACCATCGGAGTGGAACTCAGGCCCAGGTCAACCACATCGGCTCCGGCATCGTTGATGCCTTTCACGAGCCACTCGTGGATCTCCGGAGAAGAGACCCGGCAATCCCTGCCGACGAGCACCCTGTCGGTGCCAAGCAGTTCCGGGATGAAGTAGCCGACCTTGTAGGCGACTTCCCTGTCGAAGTCCACATTGTAGACTCCCCTGATATCATATGCGTGGAATGCTCCCATATTCTTATGCTTTCTTATGCTGTTACTTGATCTTAGACAAATATCTGACGGCGACTTTGCCCGCCTGGATGCCGGCAAGTTTCCTGGAAATGATCTTTTTGCGGATCGGCGCGACATGGTCGATGAAAAGGTCCCCGTCCAGATGGGACATCTCATGCTGGACCATCCTGCAGGCGAACTTGTCGAAAGTCTCGGTCACCTTCTCGAAGTCCTCGTTGAGATACTCCACGGTGATGCTTTCCGGCCTGACGACGTCGCAATAGACGTTAGGGATGCTGAGACAGCCTTCCGAATATTCAGCCTTCTTCCCGCTCTCCGCGATGACTTCAGGATTGATCATGACCCTGACGAAATCCTTGAGGTACGGGTAGACGTCAACCATGTCCCTGCCATCGACGATCAGCAGCCTCTTGCTCACTCCCACCTGAGGAGCGGCAAGTCCGCAGCCTTCGGACTTCTTCAGGGTTTCCTTCATGTCGGCGACAAGCCTGACGATGTCTTCCCTTTCTTCGGGGTCGACCGGTTCGGCGACTTTCCTGAGCACCTCCGAGCCGTAAAGATAGATTGGCAGTATCATTTTTCGCTGTTTTTTACGCGGTCAAGATAGCTCTGAAGGATGATCGCCGCACTGATCCGGTCAACTGAATTCTTGTCTCTCCTGTCCCTGGCTTTCATTCCGCCGTCAATCATTGCCCTGTGGGCGAGCACCGAAGTGAAACGTTCGTCCTCAAGGGCGACAGGAACATCCGGAAAAGCCTTTTTCAGGTTCTTCAGGAATATGTCCACATCGGCCGCGGCTTCCGAAGGAGAGTTGTCCATATTCATCGGATAGCCAACCACGAAGCAGGTCACCGACTCCTTTTGAGCATATTTTTTGAGATAATCTATTATATTTGCACCCGGGACAGTTTCCAAAGGAGACGCGAAGATGCAGAGCGGGTCGCTGACTGCGACTCCGACCCGTTTACGTCCGTAATCTATACCGATGATTCTGTCCATTTTATGCAAATACAAGCTTGCAAATTTAAAAAATAAACCGGTATTTGACAAATCATACAATATGTCCAGACATAAAACGGAAGACTTCCGCCTGACGCTTTCAGACAGCAGCACCGCGGACCACATCTGGTCTCTGAAGTTCAAGAGAAGCCAGTTCCTGGTGACAGCAATCACCGTCATCGTGGTGCTTTCCGGCGCTTATTTCGCCCTCTACGGGCTGACTCCGATCCGCACTCTGATACCAGGATACCCGAATGCAGAGACCAAGAGGAAGGCAATCGAAAGCGCCATCCGGATCGACTCGCTGGAGAAGATAATCGTCAGATGGGAACTGTACTCGGACAACCTCCTGAGAGTGGTAAGCGGGGAGGCTCCGATGAATATCGACAGCATATTCAATGCGAAGAGTCTCGAATCCGACTCTGCTCCCGATGCGGAAGCCGCAGGCAGCGACTCGACCCTCAGGGCTCTGGTAGCCTCCGAAAGCCGCTTCGAGATCAAGAACACGGCCGAGAGGATACTCCCGCTCGAGGGGATTCATTTCTTCTCTCCCGTCAAGGGCGTGCTCACAGGGGAATATGACAGGTTCCTGCACCCGTACATAGAAATCACCACCAGTGAGAACAATGCCGTCGCTTCCGTTCTGGAAGGCACGGTGGTAAGCACTTCCTGGAGTGACACGGACGGCTATGCCATCTGCATCCAGCATCCGGGAGACCTGATCACCATCTACCGGCACAATGCCCGGCTCATGAAGAAGACAGGTGACAAGGTCAACGCGGGCAGCACGATTGGAATCACCGCCAAGGCCGAAGGGACAACCGGAGGAGGCAGCCTGATCTTCGAGATGTGGCACAAGGGTGAATCGGTCGATCCGGCAAAATACATTACATTCTGATGGAAAAGAGAAGAATAGCGATTCTGGGTTCGACCGGTTCCATCGGCACCCAGGCTCTGGAGGTCATCAAGGAGCATAGGGAACTGTTCGAGGTAGAGCTTCTTGTCTGCAGAAGCAGCTGGGAGGCCATGGCACGGCAGGCCAGGGAATTCGACGCCAACGCAGTCGTGATCACTGACACGAGCCACTACCTGGACCTCAGGAACGCCCTGGAGGACACCGGCACCAAAGTTTTCGCCGGAATGGATTCGGTCTGCAGTCTCGTGACCGGAGACAACATAGACATCGTCATCGCCTCGATGGTGGGTTTCAGCGGGCTTGAACCGACGATCGCCGCCATAAAGGCCGGCAAAGTGATAGCCCTCGCCAACAAGGAGACCCTCGTCGCCGCAGGCAGGATCGTGATGGACCTCGCTTCGAGGATGAATGTGCCGATCCTTCCTGTTGACTCGGAGCATTCGGCAATCTTCCAATGCCTCATGTGCGCCCGTGGGAACAAGGTCTCGAAGCTTCATCTCACCGCATCCGGAGGCCCGTTCAGGACCTGGGACAGGGAGAGCATCGCCAAGGCCACGAAGGACATCGCCCTGAAGCATCCGAACTGGGACATGGGAGCGAAAATCACCATCGACTCGGCCACCATGATGAACAAGGGTTTCGAGGTGATCGAGGCGAAATGGCTGTTCGACATGCCTGTCGACAGGATCAACGTGGTCGTCCACCCGGAATCGATCATCCATTCGATGGTCGAATTCGAGGACGGGGCAGTCATAGCCCAGATGGCAGAACCGGACATGAGGGAGCCGATCCAGTTTGCCCTCTGCTTCCCGGAAAGGCTGCCGCTGAGCACCAGGAAGCTGGATTTCGCCAAAGTGGGAAGCCTGTCTTTCAGCGAGCCGGATCCGGAGAGGTTCCCGGCCCTCGGCCTGGCATTCAAGGCAATGGAAAGAGGCGGGAACATTCCGTGTGCCCTCAATGCCGCCAACGAAGCCGCCGTGGCAGCCTACATAAATGGCAGGATTTCCTTCTACGGCATCTCTGATGTCGTCGGAGAGTGCATGGAAAGGACGAGCTACATCAGCGACCCGAGCCTTGAGGACATATTCGCGACAAATGACGAGGCATATTCACTCAGCGGCCGGCTGATAGACGAAATGGAAAGGAGGTAGGAAATGGTTGTTCTTCTCAAGACGCTTCAAGTGATACTGGCGCTGTCCGTGCTCATCATCATCCACGAGTTCGGGCATTTCATATATTCAAAGATCTTCGGGATCAGGGTAGAGAAGTTCTTTCTCTTTTTCGACATCGGAGGAGTGAAGCTTTTCAGCACCAGGACAGGATGGTTCGCCAGGCTTTTCCCTTCCGCAAAGAATTGGGAGACCGAATACGGCATCGGCTGGCTTCCACTGGGAGGCTACTGCAAGATTTCGGGAATGGTGGACGAATCCATGGACCTGGAAAGTCTCAGGAAGGAGCCGGAAAAGTGGGAGTTCCGCACGAAACCGGCCTGGCAGAGGCTTCTGGTGATGGCCGGAGGCATTCTCAACAACTTCCTTTTTGCGATTCTCGCCTACATCTGCATCGTGGCGGTCTGGGGCACATCCTACATCAGCAATGACAACAGCTGCATCTATGCCAGCGACCTTGCCGCCGACATGGGTTTCCGGACCGGTGACAGGATCCTGATGATGGACGACTACCGTCCGGAAAACTTCGGGATGCTCCAGGCGGACCTTGCGAGAAGGAAGGTGCAGAAAGTTACGGTCCTCAGGGACGGAGACACCCTGGACCTTTTCATGGACCGGTCCCGTATCGGTGAAGTCCTCAACTCGCCAGGGATGTTCGACCTGGCCGTGCCGTTCATCATCGACTCCGTGGCATCATATTCAGTGAACAGGGGCTGCGGACTCGTCCATGGCGACAGGATAATCGCTATCGACAGCGTCAGCACGCCTTATGTCCAGGATTCAAAGCCATACCTCGCGGAGGCCGCCGGAAAAAGCGTGCGCATCTCGGTGCTAAGAGGCCAGGACACCCTTGGAATGAATATGCAGGTGGACACTTCCGGAAGGCTGGGAGTCTACATGGTTCTCCCCGGGGCTGTCAGCAGGGAATATTCGGTGCTCGAAGCAATTCCTGAAGGCATCAAACTGACATTCAGTACGATAGGCGGCTACATCCGGGATCTCGGACTGGTTGCGAGTCCGAAGACGGAAGCCTACAAGTCCGTGGGCAGTTTCATTGCCATCGGGAAGGTTTTCCCGTCCGCCTGGGACTGGTTCCGTTTCACCAACATCCTGGCCATGCTGTCCATCATGCTCGGTGTGATGAACCTTCTTCCGATTCCGGGACTCGACGGAGGCCACATAATGTTCACCCTCTACGAGATGGTGACGGGACGGAAACCGGGTGAGAAATTCCTGATCGTTGCCCAGATCATCGGAATGGCCCTTCTGGTGCTGCTCATGATGCTTGCGTTCGGCAATGACATCGCAGGGCTCATGAGACATTGAGAAAGGCCCCGCCCGTAACAGCATATTCACAATCAACCGGAATCTTTACCGAAGAGACCACATAAACAGTTCATTATGAAAAATACATCAGCCGTTATTCTGTTCGCCGCAATGCTGGCAAGCCTCGTCTCATGCAAGACAGGAGGAAAAGCGCTTCTGCCTAACGTGTCCGGGAAAGCCGGAGAGGTGGCAGTCGTGATTGACAAAGAGAACTGGGAAGGCAGTCTTGGCACGGAAGTCAAGGGCCTTCTTGCCAGGGATTGCGAATATCTCCCTCAGAGAGAGCCTCTTTACTCTCTGGTCAACGTCAGCCCGTCCGCTTTCGCAGATCTTTTCAAATACCACAGGAACATCGTCATGTTCAACATCGCCCCAGATGTCGAGAAGCAGGAAATCGTGTACAGGACGGATGTCTGGGCGAAGACCCAGTGCCTTATCCAAATCAATGCGAGCTGCGCCGATTCAGCATCCGTGCTTCTGGAAAGGAATGGTGAGAACATTGCCGAAGCTATCGAGCAGGCGGAAAGGAACAGAGTGATAATCAACACCCTGCAATACGAAGAGACCAAACTCGGAGATGAGATTGCCAAGATGATCGGAGGAAGGATACACATTCCGGTCGGTTACAATTTCAAGAAAGTGACTGACAATTTCATCTGGATTGCCGACGAAAAGCAGTATTCCACCCAAGGGATTTTCGTGTACAGGTGCCCGGCCGAGGATGAGGATCCGTTCACTCTGGAGAAAATTGTCGCGAGACGTAACGAAGTGCTGAAGAACAATGTTCCCGGAATGTTCGAGAACACCTACATGACCACCAGCGAATATGTCGTGCCGGGAGTCAGGTTCCTCAAATACAAGGGCAGGGATTTTGTCGAGACCCGCGGACTGTGGGAAGTGAAGAATGATTTCATGGGCGGACCTTTCGTATCCCATTCATTCTACAGCAAGGACGGGAAGGAAATCATCGTCCTCGAAGCATGGGTGTACGCAGCAAAGTTCGACAAGAGACAGTTCATGAGGCAGACGGAGTCCTTCCTCTACTCATTCGAATGGGACAAGGAGTAAGTTTTTTACAAAATAATTCAAGAAATATTTTGTTTGAAAGATATTAATGCTTAAATTTGCAGACCTATTCAGCTAACGTGCTCAATAGAGTCAAGAATGGTGGGTTCGTATAACGGTTAGTACCCAGGATTTTCATTCCTGTAATAGGAGTTCGATTCTCCTACCCACTACAAGATATTAAAAATAGAAACAATGGCAAATCACGCATCTGCAAAGAAAGCCGCTCGACAGAGCGAGAGGCATAGACTGCACAACAGATACTATGCAAAGTCCACGAGGAATGCGATACGCGACCTCAGGAACACGACAGACAAGAAGGCAGCACAGGAGGGAGCTCCAAAGGTCTTCGCAATGATTGACAAGCTTGCAAAGATTGGCGTAATCCACAAGAACAAGGCATCGAACCTTAAGAGCGGACTCGCAATCTACATCAACAAGCTCAGCTAAGGAAAGCAAAAGGCAGTCTCCCGAGGGCTGCTTTTTTAGAAGCCTGCATATTGCAGCATCGGGATGTAGCGCAGTTGGTAGCGCACTACGTTCGGGACGTAGGGGTCGTCCGTTCGAGTCGGATCATCCCGACCAAATCTCAAGGAGGGTGAATCAAGGCATAACTTTGATTCACCCTCTTTCTTCAGTAATATTCAAAAAAGAACCTGCTTCAGATTACTTATCAAAACTTCCGGCTACAACAGTGATTCTTTTTTACTACATTTGTACCGACCGAAACTTAATATTCTGAAAGTATGAAAGAGATTAACATCGCATTGGTCGCCCACGACGGGCGCAAACAGGAGCTCCTCCAGTGGATCCGCTTCAATCATTCCAAACTCTCCAAGTACAATCTGTACGCAACAGGAACGACGGGCAAACTCATTTCCGAACTTGAAATAGAACAGGAAGGCGAGCTGACAAAACCATTCGAAGGGAAGGTGACGAGACTTCTCTCCGGCCCTCTCGGAGGTGACCAGCAGATAGGCGCCATGATAGCAGAAGGCAAAATCAACATGCTTATCTTCTTCTGCGACAATCTGATCGTCCAGGGACATCAGAACGACGTCTCAGCTCTCACAAGGCTCGCAGCCCTGTACAACATTGCCTTTGCGACAAACAGGACCACAGCCGACATGCTTCTGACATCGACACTGATCGACGACACAGACTATGAAATCAAGCTCCCGGACTGCATCGCATCCTACGCGAACAGATCTCTGGGCAAGTAGAGTTTCCCGCTATTCTTTACCGGCGGCAAGCGGATCGATGCCGCGACGCCAGAACTTCGAAGTGATGTCCTTTATCTGAGGGACACCACTTTCATCCATCTGTACACGATAGAGGCGCTGGTTGGTCGTACGGGAGTTCAAAGGTCCGAACTCTTCGATGTATGGGCCGACTTTGACATAGTCGAAAACCCTGTAGAATTCATCTTCCACCCGGGTCCTTCCCGAATACAGGGCGGAAGCCACTCCCCTGCTCCTGACATACTCAGCCAGAGCAAGAAGTCTGGCCGGATCCTTACCCTCTCCCAGGAAAAGGAAACAGTCCACACCGAAGTTGTCTGCAAGCAAGGAATCGATGACTGATTCCGTAAGTTCCTCGCCTATGTCTGTCTTGAGGAAAGGCGAGTGACACCCGATACAATTACCTTGGCAATTGCTGATTTCAACTGCCAAGGTAACACAATCGGGAATTTCCTCAATGACCACGGAGGTCATCTGCGGAACGTACTTTATCATAGACTAGCCCCTTTCTGAAGGACGGGAATCACCGGAAATGTAGAAACGGCGTTCCGCTTCAGTCTGGCGCATCTCGCTGAACGATGAGACTCTCTTGAGGTAGCCGATGACACGTGTAAGGTAGTCAAGGTTGTGGCTGCCGCACTTAGGACAGACCTCGAGAGTGTCCTTGCTGATGTAGCCGCAGTCATTGCAGACAGTGTTGCGGCAGTTGAAGGTGAAGTAATTGGTGCCGTAATGGGCGGCAGCCTTGAGAAGCTGTCTGTACTGGTCCTTCGAGAGATGCTCAGCGATGTTCATGTGGAGAGCCGATCCGCCGTCAAGATGCTTGACATAGTCCTTTCCGTGCAGTTTGAACTTGTCTATGATCGAGAGGGTGTCATCCTCAGGATTGTAGAAGTACGAACTGTACATGTTGTGCTTAGGAGAGACATAGAAGCCGTCTTTCATGTCCCACTTGTAGTTCTTGCCGGAAAGGTTTTCGCCCGGGACGAACTCGGTGTTGAACATGCACTCTGATGTCTTGTCCTTCCTGTTGCATCGGTTGATGGTCTCAAGGATCGCATCCACGAACTCATTGTACTCAGGGTTAGGGCTGATGGTGAGACCGAGGAATTCAGCGGCGTCGGTCAGACCGTTCACGCCTACGGTCAGATACTGCCTGTTCATCGTGATGAAACCTGCTGAATAGACATCAAGCATTCTTGCAGCGAGGAAATCCTTGATGATCTCGTTGAATGCCGTCTGGTACTTGTGTACCCTCTCGGTCTCTTCCACTACAGCCGCCTTGATATAGTCGTAAAGCTGATTCTTGTCATATTCCCCTCTTGAAAGAGGCTTGCCCGGCTCGAGGACGATGCCCTTGGTCTCCTTGAAGTATTTCCTCGCGGCAAGCTGGATGATCCTGTTGAGGTTCATGGTCATCACTGACTTGGAACCGGTAGCCACCGACGCTGTACCCATCGAGTACTGGTGGGTGGTGTGATTGTGGGATTCATCCTTCTTGTCGAGGTCGGAAATCGAGTTGCGCAGACGGCAGCAGCTCGCAAGGCTGTCGGCGCTGTCGGAAATGTAGCAGAAGAAACTGTGTCCCTTCGACCACATCTCGGCTGTGAAGTCGGCATATTCAGGATCGGCGAAATCGTCCTTGCCGTCGGTAAGGAGGGCCATAGTCTCGACCGGGAAGGTCAGGACATAGTTGTTCCTCTCCTGATTGAACCAGTTCATGAAATGCTTCTGGAGCCATGACAGAGTCTCCCACTTCGGAGCGGATCCGTCAGGGAACCTGAAGTCGCCGAAGACACCTCTGAAATAAGGCTCGTCGAAATAGCCGATGTTCCAGAAAACGGTCTGGTAACCACGGTTTCCCGCAGGCATGTTCATGGAATGCACAACCTGCTGGAAGTAGTTGTCGATGACCTTGACAAGGGTTCTTCTCTTGACATTCATCTCGACGACATCCTCAAGATGGTCGATGTAGTCGTCGCCATAGTCCTTCCTGATGAAATAGTCGAGATACATCAGGAATTCAGGGGTAGCTACTGCTCCCATGAACTGGGAGGAGATGGAATAGACAAGATTGATGAACTCACCGCAGAAAGACTTGAGGTCCGTAGGGGCGATGGAGACGCCTCCCAGGTTCTTCAAACCATCGACAAGGAAAGGATACATTGTGATCGCAACACAGTACGGGTAGCCTGGAGTACCGCTCTCGTCATGCTTGTAGAGGACATGGCTCTCAAGGTCCATGACGTACTGGTTGGCCAGGTTGCGTCCGTAAAGGGCCTTGATCTTGTCCTTCATGATGTAGCGGTTCTGCTTGATGTTGTTCTCCTTGTAAAGTTCCTGGCCAAGCGTGACAATGTTCTTTCTCGTAACATTGGCATTGGCGTCGAACTTGGAGCCCGTAGCAGCATTCGATGCAGCGATGTAATCCTTGATGAAGTCTCTCTTCTTTCTCAAGTCGAGACCCGCATCGAACTTTTCGATGTAGGAGATGGCCACCTTCTTGTTGATGGACATCAGACTTTCCTCAACCTGTCGTCTAATTTCACGGCTTGTGATCTTGTCATAAATGTAGAGGTTTTCCGCAATCGAAATGACTACGGCCTCTGGACATTCCTCGCCGGCCGATTTATAGGCCTCACGAATACCATTCATTAGTTTGACCTTGTCGTACTCTTCATACGAACCATTGGTCTTACGTACAGTTACATCCATTTAAGATCGAAAATTGAAATGATTTTGCTAACAAAAATGTTCACCCTAAGGGAGTTAAGGTTTGAATTTCGTTTCGTAAAGATAGCAATCTCCCGACAAAAAACCTCACTGTTTTTCCGGATTTTTCTACAGGAAAATGAACTTCAGAACGAAGAGCACCGCCAGGACTGCCATGAACCAGCTGACCTTCTTTGCCTTACCGGAACAAAGGTTCAGGACGACATAGGAAATCAGTCCGAGGAGGATGCCATTGGAGATTGAATATGTCACCGGCATAAGGATCATGGTCAGGTAGGCAGGAATCGCCTCCGACATGTCATCGAGCGGAATGTCCTTGATCGGAGAGAGCATGAACAGGCCGACGATGACCAGAGCCGGGCAGACAGCCGAGCCAGGGATTGCGGTGAACAGAGGGGCGAAGAACATGGCAAGGGCAAAGCATACAGCCACGGAGAAGGCCGTAAGACCCGAGCGTCCTCCCTGTGCGACACCCGATGCGCTCTCCACATATGTGGTGACCGTGCTGGTTCCGAGCAAGGCTCCCGCGACGGTGCCGACTGCATCCGCCATGAAGGCCTGGTTGAGTCTCTTCGGATTGCCCTTCTCATCAACCATGTTGGCCTTGGTCGTGACTCCCACAAGGGTACCGATCGTGTCGAACATGTCCACGAACAGGAAGGTGAAGACCACCACAAGCATGTCCAGACTGAAAATCTGCGACGGATCGGTCATTATCTGACCTAAGATCGGCTTCATCGAAGGAGGTGTGGAAAGCACGCCTGCAAACTGGGTCACTCCGAGAGGGATGCCGATGATGGTGGTCGCGATGATTCCGATCAGCAGTGCTCCCGGGACATTGAGGATGACGAGAATGCCGGTGATCACCAGACCGATGACCGACAGGAGTCCCGCTCCCGAGGTGACGTCGCCAAGATCCACCAGTGTGGCAGGATTGTCAATGACGATACCGCCACCCTTGAGACCTATCAGGGCGATGAAAAGGCCTATTCCGGCACCGATCGCCTTCCTCAGCGACAGAGGCAGGGCATTCACGATCGCTTCACGCACATTCGTCAGAGTCAGCACAATGAATATGAGACCTTCGATGAGGACTGCAGTCAGGGCGAACTGCCATGAATATCCCATGCCGAGGCAGACGGTGTAACAGAAGAACGCATTGAGCCCCATGCCTGGCGCAAGGGCAAACGGAAGTTTGCCGTAGATGGCCATGACCAGGGTTGCGAAAATGGATGCCACAGCAGTTGTGGTGAAGAGCGCATTCTTGTCCATGCCGCAGTCAGCGAGAATCGACGGGTTGACTGCAAGGATGTAGGACATTGCAAGGAAGGTGGTGATTCCGGCGAGAATCTCGGTTGAAACCTTCATCGAGGATGGGTCGAAGCCGAAGAGCTTCGTCAGCCAGCTTCGGTTTGCGGATCCGGCCGTGAGTTTGGTGTTGTCATCCATAGGGTTATCAATTAGTGGCTAGTGTGATTGGATTCAAGAAGACATCTGAGAGAGCCGAACGGCTAGAAAACCCACTTGGTACCGACGCATGGGTTGCACATGAAACCCTTGTGGCCGGCAAAGTTATAGCTGAGTTCAACCTCGCCGCCGATATTGAGATTCTCGATCCCGATGCAGGAAAGATTGAACCAGAGCTGAGGCTCGGTAAGGAGACTGAACTTGGCGGTCTCGACGCCGCCTTCGGACGCGAACACGCTGTTGTTGCCCCAGAGATCAAGGAAGCCCTTGAATGTGAGTCCCTTGAGGCCGAGGAAATCGTTCATGCCCCAGACACCTGAAAATTTGACAGGGACATCGGCCTCGCCCAGACCGCAGTGCAGGTCATACAGGAGGGCAAGGGTGAAGGTGTTGCGGAAATCATCCGAATGCAAAAAGTACTTTGCACCGAAACACCAGATTCCTGCGCCCCAGGTCGATCCGTCATATTCAATCATGGCGCTGAGATCCTTGAGAGCAGAGTCCTGCCAGAAGTTGAGTCCGCGCTCGATCTCGAAATAGCTGCCGTTGATTGCGCTGGAAAGACCGGCATCACGGTTGGACTTGTTGGTGTAATAGTGGTCGATGAAGAAGAAAGTGTCGCCCCACTTGTCACCCTTGAACATCTCGAAAGTGGTCGTGATGTACTTGCGGTCCTTGCCCAGATCGAAGAAGGTCTGCAAGTTGGTCTGAGCCTCTGCACAAAGGACACAGGCCAGAAGAGCAGCAGAAACTGCAATGAATCTCTTTGACATAATAAATTAGGATTGAATTTGTATTATGGTCATTTATCGCACAAAATTATGCTTAATGCAAAGGAAAATGAATACCTTTGCATAGCAATAATCCACAAAGTTATCAACACCATGTTTGAAGACGCCTTGAAGTTCTATCAGGACTTCCCGAAACCTGGAATCAATTTTGTCGACATCATCCCGCTCCTTCAGGACAAAGACATATTCAGATCACTGACACAGACGATTTCCTCCCTAGTCACAGCGCCGACCGTGGCCGCTCCGGAAGCGCGGGCATTCCTCTTCGCCTCACCGCTTCTGGCAATGGAGGGCAGCGTGACAAACGTCGTTCCCTTCCGCAAGAAGGGCAAACTTCCGTCCAAGGGCGACGACATCCAGGAGATAGCAATCATAAAGGAATATGGCACCGACACCCTTTACTTCAGGAAATCGGACATCGCGGCGGGCAGAATCGAGGACGGAGAGCTGAGAGTCACCATCCTGGATGATGTGCTGGCGACCGGCGGCACGGCCGAAGGGATAGCCAAGGCCCTGGAGGCTCTGAAGATCACCGTGGATGGCAAGGAGTGCAGGGTCAGGGTGGCGGAATTCATATTCATAGTCGAAATAGACTGTCTCGAGGGCAGGGCTGCGCTTGAGAAGATCGCCCCCGTCCACGCCATCGCCCACGTCTGAAAGCCAAACCGGAGACAGCCACATGTAACAAATTGAGAAAAAACACTTTTAACTATCAGATATGACCACATTTACCAAAAGACTTGCTTCAATTGCGGCAACTGCTGCCGGCATATTCCTGCTTGCATCCTGCGGCAATGGGAATGCCCCTTCCGAGCTGCGCTGCGAGTATCAGGAAGGTTACGACATCCTGATCGACACCCAGAGCCCACGGCTTTCATGGATCAACAACTGTCAACAGACCGCTTACCAGATTCTGGTGGCCACGGACAAGGCCCTCCTCAAGGAGGGGGAGACCGACCTATGGGATTCAGGACGCACCGAAGGGAGCGAGTCGCATCTCGTGAAGTACTCTGGCAACCTGATGCCGTCCATGGAAGACTGCTGGTGGACCGTCCGCATCTGGGATGCTGAAGGAAAGACTTCCCGCTGGGCTGAGCCTGCACATTGGACAACGGGAATGTTCAACGACACCGACTGGCAGGCAGAATGGATCGGAGCATCATGGCAGGACGACAACGGTCCTGTCGACGACAATGCCGCCCCGATATTCAGAAAAGAGTTCAAGGTCGATGGCGAACTTGCCTGCGCAAAGGCCTTCGTCTGCGGACTGGGATGGTTCGAAATGGCCATCAACGGAGACAAAGTCGGTGACGACTTCTTTGCTCCGGGCCTGACCGACTACACGGCAAGGCCAAAGCTTCTGGTCAACCCGAGGATTCCTCTTGACCCGGCTGTGACATCCTACAGGACTCTTTACCTCGCCTACGACGTCACCGACATGCTCAGAAAGGGCGACAATGCCGTCTCGATGCTTCTCGGCAACGGCTACTTCCACGAGGGCTGCTTCAACAACTACACCATCGAGAACTACGGCTACCCGCGCTTCATTCTCCAGATGAAACTTGAATATGCCGACGGAAGGACCGAATATGTCTGCTCGGACGAATCCTGGAAGGAAGCCCACTCCCCTATCGTCTTCAACAACCTCCACAGAGGCGAGGTCTATGATGCCAACCTGGAGATTCCGGGATGGTACACAGCCGGTCTGGACGAGTCGTCACTCACCAACGCCGTCATCAAGGAAGCCCCTCAGGGCAAGCTCACTGCGAACATGGGACCTACCGACAAGGTGATGGAGACTCTCAAGCCGGTCAGCTTCGAGAAACTCGAAGACGGAAGCTGGAAAGCCGACTTCGGCAAGGTCATCTCCGGATGGGTAAGATTCGAAGGAGTCAATGTCAGCAAGGGAGACACTATCAAGGTCAAGCTTCTGTCCGAGTATCCTTCAGACAGATGTGAATATATCTGCGCAGCAGACGGCAAGGTCACGACGAATCCGAAGTTCACCTGGTTCGTGTTCCGCGAGGCCGTCATCTCCGGCATAGGCGAACTCGATCCTTCGCAGATTGTCGCCCAGGCTGTCAACTCCAATGTCAAGCCTAACGCCACCTTCAGCTGCTCAAACGACCTCTTCTGCCGTATCGAGAAGATCTGGAGGCAGTCCCAGCTGGACAACATGCATGCCGGCGTGGCCACCGACTGCCCTCACAGGGAAAGACTTCCGTACACCGGAGACGGTCAGATCGCAATGCCGATGGTCCTCGCCAACTTCGATGTGGCAGCATTCTACAACAAATGGATCGGTGATGTCAAGGCAAGCCAGAACCCTGAAACCGGCTACGTTCCGAACGGATCCCCATGGGAGCCTTGCTGCGGCGGCGGCCCGGCCTGGGGCGCAGCAATCTGCGTGATGCCTTGGGAGTTCTACAACCGCTACGGTGACAGGGAACTTCTCGAGAGCTGCCTCCAGCCGATGAAGGACTTCGTCGCCTACTACGACACCTGGACAATCGAAGACGGCACGACTGCCTTCCACATGACCACCCCTTCCGGGGCTCAGTTCTACTGGTACAACCTTGGTGACTGGTCACCGGCCTACCAGCTTCCGAAAGACGAGCTCGTCCACACCTTCTTCCACTGGTACTGCGCGGACATCACATCAAAGGTCTGCAAGGTTCTCGGTGACGAAGACGGAGCGGCAAGCTATTCGGCAAAGGCTGACAGGATCAGAGATGCATTCAACAACGTCTACTACGACCCTCAGACCAAGAGCTACGGTGATTTCGGCAGCAATGTCTATGCCCTCTACATGGGTGTGCCGGCCGACAGGCTTGAGGATGTGCGGAACACCCTGCGCGAAGAGCTGATGGTCAAGTACAATGGACATGTCAACGTCGGTTTCGTGGCTCACCGCTTCATCTATGAGACCCTTGCCATGAACGGCATGAACGATGTAGCCTGGACTCTCCTCAACCAGAAGGATTTCCCAAGCTTCGGCTGGTGGCTTGAGCAAGGCGCGACCACAACCTGGGAGGCATGGAACGGGCAAGACTCACGGAACCACCCTATGTTCGGAGGCGGTCTGGTCTGGTTCTACAAAATGCTCGCCGGAGTTCAGACCGATCCTGCAGAACCTGGTTTCAAGCACATCATCATCAGGCCGATACCTGTCAAGGAACTCGGGAATGCCGAGTACTCGACCGAAACGCCTTACGGTACTCTGGTTTCCAATGTCACCGTCAATGGCGACAAGGTTACCATGAGCGGCCGCATTCCTTACGGCACCCATGCGACAATCTATGTGCCGAAGAGCACCGATGCCGCAATCCTGAACCCTATGGATGACAACAGCTACGAGATTCATGAAGTAGGTCCGGGCACCTACGTCTTCTAGGCGACATCATCTTTGAAACAGTTTCGGGCACGGAATCAACTGAAAGAGTGATTCCGTGCCCGAAACCTATACTTCGGAACACTTTGCCGGCGGCATCCGGCGCGCGGATTGCATACGGACCAGGAAGCGACCTAGCGGGCAGCCTCGGCAGAAACCTGTTCAGCGCCCTCGGAAGATACCTGTTCAGCACTCTCCGATGGCTCGGCGGCCACGCCTTCGGAAGGAAGGTCAGCAACGCCTTCGGCAGGTTCGGCCGCTGCGGTCGAATCGACTGCCACTTCAGCCTCGGGCTTGCTGCAGAACGGTCTCTTGTCAGCCGGGCAGATCAGCCAGGCGGCTCCGGCGACAACGACTATGAAAACGAGCCAGAGAAGTATCTTCTTCCAGAGAGGAGTCTTGTCCGAAAGAGGGTCTACCGCCTTGATCTTCGGCAGACGGACAAGATGCGTGAAATAGGAGCCGAAGCGGGAATTCACCAGAATCTTGGAGTTGATAGCCCAGCCATTGGCGTTGAGGATAGGGCCGAGATTGCGTTTGCGGAGCTTGATCCAGGTGATAAGCATCGACGGACCCGAAATGCAGACGACAAGGGCTGCAAGGACAAGCAATATGGTGTACCACGGCTTGAACAAAGCCTTGAGAGCCAGGGTCACGCAGGAGAAGGCCATTCCGAAGGCTGCAACCAGGATTGAAATCTTGGTGATGTCGAATGGCGGTTTGGCGGCTGTCTTTGCGGCTTCGGTCCCTTCAGCAGCAGGCACGTTGACGGAGGCCGCCTTGCCGGTCATGTCTCCCATCACCTTGTTTTCCTTGTCGGCCAAAGACTTCTTCATCCTCTCGGAGAGGGTGTCGGCGAACTTGCGGTACGGCGACATGAAAGCCTGGGCGACACTGATCGGATTGGAGATGATCTTGGTAACGACAGCATCCCATTCATTGCCCTGACGGTCATAGAACACGGCGTTCTGTCCTACCCTCAGATTCGCGATCTGGCCTTCGGTGAGGATCGCCGCGATGTTCATCGTCTCTTTCTTGACCTTCGACTCGCAAGCGCAGTAAAGGATGAACATCCCGCTCAGACCGGCGATGTCGCCCTGTTTTCCCATGTCTGCGACCTTGATGCAGAGATCCGTGCTACGCTGGTCGATGTACAGGGTACCGGCCTGGAAAATGGCCTTCGTGCTGCCGTCCACAGCCGAGTAGAAATCATCGAAAGTCACGAAATTGCGGAGGAAGGTGTAGAAATCACGATGCAGGATAAGAAGCTTGCTGACAGACTCGACATTGGCGACACTCTCCTCAAGAGCCTTGTCCGAAGCGATCAGTTCGGCAATGGCATCCTTCCTGCCGGCGGCCAGAACGGCCCTCAGACGAGCCTCTCCAAGCGGTTCGACACTTCCTCCCTTCTTTGCGGCCAGCCAGGCGCGATAAGCCGTGAACTTGTCCTGAACAGAAAGCCACTTCTCCTCAGTGAGGCTGCTTTCCCCGTTCAGCACCAGCGACCTGAACCTGTCCACCTCTCCGGTCCAGACAGGGTTGATTCCCTGTGTCAGATCAAGGGTACGGTCGGCGGAGACATTGGCTATCGGATACTCGGCAATCTCTCCGACACAGTCAGACAGGTTTTTCGTGGCGATCTGTCCGATTCTCTCCGGAGCGACATTGAGTCCTGCCGGATCGGCATTGAACTGAGCAAGCTTGCAGCGGAGAAAATAGTCATCGATCTTAGCCTTCAGAGCTTCCACGCAGGCAAGGGCGGCAACAGTGTCATCGCCATAAGGGAATATGCCGTCAGCATCCTTCCGTCCCGAATCAAGCCAGGCGACATAGTCCGAAACGGCAGCATAGAATGCATCAAGCTTGTCCTTATCCACACCGGCCTCGCCGCTGCGGTCTTCGACCCCGCCCTGAGTCGCCACGATGTCGGCAATAGTCTGCTTCAGTTCCTCATCGTCACCGGCGGAAGCAGGGACAACCACTCCGTCCCCGTTGAAAGGCCTCTTGGAGACAAGGTCCAGATAGGATTCCGCCTCGGCGATGCTGACCGAAGTCTTGTCCAGGCCGGCAGTCTGAAGAATCTGGCGGGCACAGGAGAGCAAGGTCCGTCCCTGCTCATTGTCCTCATTGAAGTCGTCCAGTCCGAGGGAGTCTCCCCCTGCGACAAGCGAGTCAGGATTCTTCAACACGGAAGTGAGCCACTTGGCAGAGGCGACGACCTCCCCGACGTGGATCTTTCCATCATGGTCGGAATCGATGAGGGATAGGGTCTTCTGAGGCATTTCCAGCCCGTTGACAGGGCAGCTGAGCACAGTCCATAGTTTCTGGTCCAGTTCGTCCAGATGAGCGATGTCTTCACCGGAGGTGATTCTGATCCGGGTCACGCCACCGATAGTGGAGATCTTCCAGTCGTAGTTTCCGTTCGATTTCATATTCTTTGATTGTCTTGTAGTCGCGATAGTCGATAGTGCAATTCGCAAATATATCAAAACATGGAAAATAAACACTATATTTGGAAACCTGCAATTACAAGAATATGAAAAAATTCATCCTCAGCCTGCTTCTTGCGGCTTCCACACTGACATTGGCCACTGCCTCCGGAAAGAACACCTATGACCTCAGATGCGAAGGCATGACAGCTCCTCTGGGCATAGACAGCAACAATCCTCATTTCAGCTGGAAAAACGATTCCATCCAAGAGACTTACAGAATCCAGGTTGCCTCCTCGCAGGATGCCCTTCTCTCCGGAAGCGCTGACCTCTGGGATTCGGGCACGGTCCGCTCGGACGAATCGGTGATGGTGGCATATTCAGGAAAGGAACTCCTTCCGCGCCAGCTTTGCTGGTGGAGAGTGTCCGTCAACGGCGGTCCATGGAGCGAGCCGCAGCGGTTCAGCATCGGCATCATAGGCGATGACAGGATGGACGGTGAATATGTCGGAGCGCTCGGCGGCGAAGATTTCCACTCCCCCATCGTATATTCCACATTCAAGTGCGCGGATGCCCAAAAGACGACTTTCCTTCACGTCAATTCGCTCGGTTACCATGAAGCCTACGTCAACGGACAGAAAGTCAGCGAGGCAGTCCTCGCCCCGGCAGTATCCCAACTCGAAAGGAGGTCCCTCATCGTCACCTACGACATCACCCCTTTGCTGAAAAAAGGCAGGAATGACATAGCCATCTGGCTCGGACAAGGATGGTACAACAAGACCAGCCACAATGCCGAATATGAAGGGGCTCTGGTGAAGGCCTGCATCGACGTCCTCGAGAAAGGCGGATGGAAGACCATCATTTCCACTGACAGCCGCTGGAAAGGCGTGGAAAGCGGTTATTCCAACAATTCAATCTGGAGTTCAGGTCAGTACGGGGGCGAGAAGGCCGAGCCGGGCAAGGTTCCGGAAAGGCTGACGGCCGAGTGCCTGGACACCCATTCGCCTGTCCATGTCGATGTGGTCAAGGTCAGCACTCCTTTCGCGACACCTCAGATGTGTCCGCTGAACTCGATCAGGGAGACTGTGGCGGCTGTCAGCATCGAACCGGCCGGCAAAGACAGATGGATTGTCGACATGGGCAAGGTGATGAACGCCCAGAGCGAATTCCGGCTCGAAGGACAGGAAAAGGGAGACCACGTCAGATTCTACTACTGCGATGCCCCTCAGACCGACGGCCATTTCCATGACTGGGGACATGACGAGCTTGTCTGTTGCGGCGAAACGGGCAAGGACATATTCAAAAGCAGATTCAACCACCATGTGTTCAGGTACATTGTCATCGAAGGTGCACGTCGGAAGCCTGCTGCCGGGAATATCCTCGCACACAGGTTCGGCAACTGCAGCGTCAGAGGCGGCTCATTCCACAGTTCCGATGCCGACCTGAACCGGATCCACGACATGATTGCCTACACGATGGACAACCTGGTCTTCAGCGGCTACATGGTCGACTGCGCCCACATCGAAAGACTGGGCTACGGAGGAGACGGCAATGCCTCCTGCCTTTCACTGCAGACCATCTACGATGTCAGCACCATCTACATGAACTGGCTCCAGGCGTGGATGGACACGATGGGAGAAGACGGTCATCTGCGTCACACCGCACCGGCTCCCATAAGGGCCGGAGGAGGACCGTACTGGTGCACATTCATCGTCCAGGCACCCTGGAGGGTGTACATGGCTACCGGTGACACCCGTCTGCTCGAGAGGTGCTATGACAGCATGAAGAAGTGGATCGGATATGTCGATGAATATTCAGCCGACGGCCTGCTGAGGAAGTGGCCGGACGATGCCAGAAGAGCCTGGTACCTGGGAGACTGGCTGGCGCCGAAAGGCACGGACGTAACACTTGAGGAGAGCGTGGACCTTGTCAACAACTGCGCTCTGAGCCAGACCTATGAGGACCTGATCCGGATCGCCTCACTGCTCGGCAAGGAAGCCGATTCGAAGGAATTCTCCGCCCGGAAGGAAAAACTGGACGGGCTGATTCACAAAACCTTCTATCATCCTGAGGAAAATATATATGGGACCGGATTCCAACTCGACATGATCTATCCTATGCTGGTCGGAGCTGTTCCCGGAGAAATCGTCGGACAAATCAAGGCAAAGCTCTTCGAGCGCACTGAAACCATCAACGGAGGCCACCTCGGAGTCGGTCTTGTCGGTGTGCCTGTCCTGGCGGAATGGGCAGCCCGTGAAAGGGAGGCCGACTATGTCTATGGCATGCTCAAGAAACGCACCTACCCTGGCTATCTGTACATGATCGACAATGGCGCCACCGCGACATGGGAGGACTGGGATGCTCCGCGAAGTTACCTGCACAACTGCTTCAACGGCATCGGAAGCTGGTTCTACCAGGCTCTCGGAGGCATCATGCAGGAGGATGCAGCCTTCCGCAATGTCAGGATAGAGCCACAGTTCCCTACAGGCCTGAACTGGGTCAGGGTCTGCCAGGAAACCCCGTACGGAACCATCTGTGTGTCCTGGAAGAGGAACGGGGAGGACAGGGCCGACCTTCACGTCGAGATTCCGGCAGGCATCACTGCCAGAATCGACGGGAAGACCTTCAACGCCGGATCCTACGACCTGGGCGTCAGCACAAGAAAATGAGCCTGCCGGCTAAGATTCAGGCTCAGCGGACCTGACCTGTGTAGCTCATCAGGGATCGGTTGGTGCATTTCACGACAATGTCAGCCCGGCCGGTCTTGGTGAAAGTTATGACAAAGGACACTTTCTCCTTGCTCGAAACTGCATCAAAGGAATAGATGTACCTTCCCTTTTCGGCTTTAGAAAAGTTGTCCTTTATCTCGATCGGACACTTGTCGAACACATAGCTGACATCTTCTCCGCTGAACAGATTGTTGAATGCATCTCCGATGAAAGGAAGACGTCCGTCGATGGTGCCATCCTTTATGGTGATGAAACATGCGCCTCCCGGATAGACGATCTGACCCTTCATCGGCTGGATGCTGATGATGTCTATCACCATGTCATGGTTGGTGATGGCATTGACATACCAGGCCACCTGCTGGGGAGTGACTTTGGAGGCGGTACCACATCCGCAAAGAAGGGCGGAAAGGGCGGCGATAGCAAGAAATAACCTGACTTTCATAACTTTAGGAATATTTAAAAACAAACCCGAATTCCTAGAAGATAAGCAAATATGAGGCCGCGGCTGCTATCGAACCCAGGAATGGGCCGACAACCGGAACCCAGCTGTAAGACCAGCCGCTGTCACGCTTTGCACTCCTGAAAGGGACAATCGAATGGACCAGTCTCGGAGGAAGGTCGCGGGCAGGATTGATGGCATAGCCGGTCGTGCCTCCAAGGGACATTCCTATGGCCATGATGAGCATGGTCACAGGGAGTGGGGCGATGCCGGAAAGGCCTTCATTCCCTTCGGCCGAGAACATAAGGATGGAGAAAACGAGAAACCAGGTACCCAGAATCTCACAGAAAAGATTGCGGACCTTGTGTCCTTCGAGGGCAGGCATCGTGCAGAAAGTGCCAAGCTTTGTGTCAGGAGATTCGGTAGCGTCATAGTGGTCTTTGTAGAAGGCATAGACAAGCAGGGCGCCAACGAAAGCCCCGGCAAGCTGCGCAATGATGTAACCCGGGACCATGGCCCACTCGAAAGAACCGGCGACGGCAAGACCCACGGACAGGGCAGGATTGAGATGAGCTCCAGAATATGGCCCAGCGATGAAGACACCGCACATTACGGCAAAGCCCCAGGCCATGGTTATTACAATCCATCCGGCCCCCTTGCCTTTGGACTTTTCAAGAGACGAGCAGGCACACACACCGTCTCCCATCAGGATGAGCACCATCGTGCCCAGAAATTCAGCGAAATAAGGATTCATATCGATACTTATTTACGGTCGGTCAATGTTCTTCTGACAGCGTCGGCCCATCCGGCCTTGACGGTACGGACATATTCATCGGTCGCAGATGGGGTGAAAACCCTCTCGGCCTTCCACTGGGTCTTGATTTCTTCAATACCGCTCCAGAAACCTACGGCAAGACCGGCAAGGTAGGCCGCACCCATGGCAGTCGTCTCGGTAACTTCCGGACGGATGACTTCTGCTCCAAGAATATCCGCCTGGAACTGAAGCATATAGTGGTTCTTTGTAGCGCCTCCGTCCACTTTCAGTTCTTTCAGGGAGACTCCGGCATCCTTCTGCATCGCCTCGACGATGTCCATAGTCTGGAAAGCGATTCCCTCCAGAGCTGCCCTGGCGATGTGGCCGGCAGTCGTTCCGCGGGTTATTCCCACAATAGTTCCCTTGGCATAAGGATCCCAGTACGGAGCGCCGAGTCCTGTCAGGGCAGGCACGAAATAGACTCCTCCATTGTCCGGAACACTGGTAGCCAACGCGTTGACCTCAGAGGAAGCCTTGATGACGCCAAGGCCATCCCTGAGCCACTGGACGACGGAGCCGGCCACGAAGATGGACCCTTCGAGAGCATAGTTGACAGTGTCCCCGATCTTCCAGGCAATAGTGGTAAGAAGATTGTTGCGGGACATGATCGGAGTCGTGCCGCTGTTCATCAGCAGGAAGCAGCCTGTTCCGTAGGTGTTCTTCACCGAACCCGGCTCTGTGCACATCTGTCCGAAAAGGGCAGACTGCTGGTCACCTGCGATGCCGGCAATCGGAACCTGGCCGCCCAGGAGGGATGTAAGGCCATAGACCTCGGAGCAGGAGCGGACCTGCGGCATCATCGACTCCGGAATATTCAGAATATCCAGAAGCTCCTTGTCCCACTCAAGCGTGTGGATGTTGAAAAGCATTGTGCGGGAGGCATTGGTCACATCAGTGACATGCACAGAGCCTCCCGTGAGGTTCCAGACGAGCCAGGAATCCACTGTTCCGAAGCGAAGCTCGCCACGGTCGGCCTTCTCGCGTGCCCCCGGAACATTCTCAAGGATCCAGCGGATCTTGGTCCCGCTGAAATACGCATCGATGAGCAGTCCTGTCTTGGAACGGATCAGATCGCTCAGACCGGACGCCTTGAGAGAATCACAGTAATCCGATGTTCTCCTGTCCTGCCAGACGATGGCATTGCAGAGAGGCTTGCCTGTCGCGGCATCCCAGACTATGGTGGTCTCCCTCTGGTTGGTTATTCCTATTGCTGCTATATCATTGCCGCCCAGACCGAGAGTAGCCACAGCCTCTGTCATCACAGCATATTCGGAAGCCCAGATTTCCATCGGGTCATGCTCGACCCACCCCGGACGGGGGAAATGCTGGGTAAACTCTTTCTGACAGACGGAAACCGCGTTCCCGTCCTGATCGAAAACGATTGCTCTTGAGCTGCTTGTGCCCTGGTCAAGGGCCAGAATATACTTGCTCATGGTTTAAAGTGTTATGTGGTTGATGTCTAGATGTCCGCTATTGCCGCGTGCGCAGAAGTGCCTTGACCCTCGGTGAAAGGTAGAGGATGGTCGACATCGTCGCGAAAGCCATCATCGCGAAGGCGAAGTCCATGATGCTGACCACGGTGCTCAGGGATGCCACGCAGGAAAGGAGGATCACGGCAAGATAAAGGTACTTGTACATCTGCCCATTCTTATCTCCGAACAGGTAGCTTGCGCATTTGATGCCGTAAATCGAATATGAGAACATGGTTGAGAAGGCGAAGAAGGTCACCACGACCATCAGCATGTACTTGCCCCAACCCGGCAGAAGTGCCTCATAGGAGTTGAGGGCGATTGCCAGTCCCTTGACGCCCTCGACTTCATAGTTTCCCGCCATGATGATGGGGATTGCGGTCAGTGTGCAGACAAGGCCGGAATCGATAGCCGGGCCGAGCATGGCGACAAGCCCCTCCCGGACAGGGTCGCTGTTCTTCGATGCCCCGTGCATCAGGGATGCGGTTCCCACTCCCGCTTCATTGACATACATCGCCCTTCGCGCGCCGATGATCGCTATGCCGGCCACGGCGCCGAAACCTGCCTTGAAATCGAAGGCCGAGCTGACGATCTGGCTGAATACGCCCGGAAGGCGGTCTATGTAGAGGACAATCACGATCAGGACAAGCAGGAAATAGACCGACACCATGAAGGGAACGATCTTGGTGGCAAGTTTCGAGATCCGGTCTATTCCGCCCACGACCACAACCGCAACCAGGGAAGCCATCACCACTCCGATGATGAGTTTCACCGGCAAGGTAGTGGCGATGCCCATGGGCTCGGTCAACACGGTCGTGATGGATTCGGTGAGCTGGTTGGCCTGCATCACGCAGAAACAGCCGATCATTCCGAAGAATGCGAAGAAAATGGCAAGAGGCCTGAGTTTCGGGCTGACTCCCTCGGTCATCATGTACATAGGTCCTCCCTTGACATTGCCGTTCTCATCACGGCCGCGGTACATGATGGCCAGAGTCCCCTCGAAGAACTTGGTGGCCATTCCCAGCAGGGCGCTCACCCACATCCAGAAAATGGCTCCTGGGCCTCCCATGCAGATGGCGATTGCCACACCGGCGATGTTTCCCATTCCCACAGTCGAGCTGATTGTCGTCATCAGGGCCTGCAAGGAACTGATCTGTCCCTCTCCGTCGGACTTGTGACCCAGGGCCTTGATCGAGGCTCCGAACTTTCTCAGGGGCACGAATCCCGAATAGATGAACAGGAAGAGGCCCCCTCCGATGAGGAGAATGAAAAGCGGATACCCGCAGACGAAATCGCTGACTGTAGCTATTATGTCGCTCATTGTAATTCGTACGTTAAAACCGACCCTTCACCGGTCACATCAAGCGAAACCCGGGCGCCCATCATGAGAGGCATGTTATGCTCGCCGTGTCCGGCAGGGAATCCGCAGCAGACCGGGATGCCCAAGGTTGATGTGATCTGGGAGAGAGCCTCGTACACATCCTTGTAAAGCATCAGTTCCTGTCCGCATTTATGCATCTCCCCGAGGATTATACCACGGACATTCCTGAGTTTGCCTTGCACGGCCATCGCGTTGACTATCCGGTCGATGGCATGCATGCTTTCCTCGACTTCCTCGAAGAACAGGATGACATCATCGAGCCCGGTCGGGTCATAAGCGCTGCCCAGAAGTGCCTGCAGAGTGATCATGTTGCCTCCGATGAGGGTACCTTCCGCATGACCGGGAACGTCATGCTCATTGTGAGCGACCGAATATCCCGGAAGCCTTCCGAAAAGCATCTCGCGGACAGCTTCCGAGTACTCGTCGGGACCTTTCCTGTCACCATAGGCACCGACCATGTTGCCGTGTATCGACATCACACCCGCAACCGTGGAAGCGGCTATGAAGTTGGTGATGTCACTGTAGCCGACAAGCCATTTAGGGTTGTCCGAATATGTCGAAAGAGGCAGAAGCGGAAGAAGCTGGATGCCTCCGTAGCCTCCCCTCGAACAGATTATCGCCTTTATCGAATCAGCCTCATAGGCCCACCGGATGTCTTCCAGCCTTTCCTCGAGAGTCCCGGCATAGACGTTCCTCAGCCGTCCGCAGGAATCCTTGACCGGATCCAGATAGACATGTTTTCCCATCACCGGCTCAAGGCCCCAGGAACGGAGCACTTCACACCCTCTGCGGAGAGCGGCGCTGTCGGTTATGGCATAGGAAGGGGAAATGACGGCGACCTTGTCCCCCGGCTTGAGGTAGGGTGGCCTGACGATGGAGATCAGAGACAGAAGTATTATCAGAAGTTTCATTGTCCGGTTCGGATTCACACATTAATCATTACAAGATACCACTTTTTTTCTTCCGATGCAAATGGCTGGCCCGCTCCTTCTATTTCGATTCCACGGAAGGTTCGACATGAAGTGAAATCTGGGTCTTCTGACCGAATCTTTCCCTCAGGCGGTCTTCGGCATATTCAGTTAGGAGATGTGCCTGGAAGACAGTCATTTCCGGGTCGACCACGATGTGGGATTCTATGATTATGTCAGGGCCGGTCTTCCTGGTCTTCATCGCATGGACATCAAGGACACCGTCCACGGAAAGGATGACCTCCCTTATTTCATTCTCAGTCTCTTCCGGAAGGGAAGCCTCAGTGAGTTCCCTAAGGGCAGGCAAAGCCATCTTGACGCCTATCCGGATGATGAATATGCTGATTGCGCACGCCACGACAGAATCCATGATCGCCCATTTCCCTCCCAGGAGACTCGCGAGAGCTATACCCACTGCCGAGCCCACGGAAGACAAGGCATCGGACCTGTGGTGCCATGCGTTGGTGACCACGGCGGGGCTGTCGAATTTCCTGCCCACATAGGCCGTCCACTGATAGAGGGCCTCCTTGACGGCGATGGATACAAGTGCGGCCCAGAAGGCTATCATGCCCGGCACCACCATCTGCTCCCCTCTGAAGAAACCGGCTATCCTGGAGACCCCGTCGGCCAGCATCTTTCCGCCCACGGCAAGAAGAAGCAGGGCCACAGCCACCGTAGCAAGAGTCTCGAACTTTCCGTGGCCATACTCGTGGTCCTTGTCATTCCCGCGGGAAGCGACCTTGACCATAACCAGCACTATTACATCACTGACAAGGTCAGAAAACGAGTGGATGGCATCAGCAGTCATCGCGGCACTCCTGCCAACGATTCCGGCGACCAGCTTGGCGACAGCGAGAACGACATTCGCCACCGCGCCCCAGACCGTCACCCTTACTATTGATTTTTCCCTGTTCATGTTTATCCACAAATTGATTTGCCTTTGAAAGACAAAAATACTACATTTATGCTATATTTTCACCATACTGCCAATAGCAAGATACCGAAATGAAACCGAACCGAATCACATTTCCGCTGATCATTCTCGCTCTCGGAATGGTCGTCTGCTCACCGGACTGCCGCGCCTGGGGACAGAAGGGACACGATGTCACCTGCGCTGTAGCCAGAAAGCATCTCAAGAAAAAGGCAAGAAAGAAGATCGACAGGGTCCTCGACGGCCAGTCCATCGTCTATTGGTCCAACTGGCTGGACAACGCCAGCCACACACCGGAGTACGCCTACACAAAGACCTGGCACTACAAGAACATAGACGCGGACGAGACTTACGAGAATGCAGTCCTGAATCCCGACGGAGACGTGCTCACAGCCATCCAGGCACAGATAGCGGCACTCAAGAGCGGCACCCTGGACAAGGAGGCGGAGGCGCTTGCCCTGAAAATGCTGGTCCACCTGATGGGAGACCTCCACTGTCCGATGCACATGGGGCACAAATCCGACCGCGGAGGCAACCGCTGGCAGGTCCAGTTCTTCGGCAATGGAAAGAACCTTCATGGAATATGGGACAGCGACATCCTTGAAAGCGCCCACAAGTGGACGTTCAGCGAATGGGTCGAGGAAATCGACACTGGCGGGAAGCCGGAATATTCAGAAATCGTCAAGGGTGGCCCTGAAGACTGGGGCAAGGAAACTTACATGCTTGCCACACAGATTTATGAGCAGACCCCTGTCGGATCCAAGCTTTCCTACGACAATGTCGCCCGCTGGGCGCCGGTGATCGAGAGACAGCTCCTCAAAGGTGGCCTCAGGCTGGCTGCAGTCCTGAATGACATCTACAGGTAGGACGGAGCAGACAATTCATCAACCTTCACATATCGTTGACAATCACATCGTCATGAACGAATACCAACTTTCCCGACTGGACATTTTCTGTCTCGGGATGACCATAAAGGGTGCTTGGGCATATTCAGAGGCCCCGGACTACGAAAGGATGAAAAATGCTCTGGCGGACATTGCCCGGGCCTACCCTTTTCTTTCCGGAAGGTACCGGATGAACGGGAAGACGCTTGCGTGGGATGATGGCGACGGAGCGTTGCCTTTCAGTCGTGCCGACCTCAGAGAGTTGTCAGTGGCCGATGTGATAGCGAAAGGCGATGATGTCTGGTCCTTGGTTCCGCCCTACGACATCAAGGGATTCAGGAATGGCTCGGCCGGAGTTTTCAGCGCTGTACTTGCCGATCTGAAAGACGGAGCCATCCTCTTCGTCCAATGCGCGCATGCCCTGATGGACGGAGACTCGTTCTACGGTCTGGTTCAGGACTGGGCAGCCGCCACGAAGGGTCAGGCTTTCCGTCCCCGCTGCTTCGGAGGCTCTCCCCTGCCCCTTCCTGAAAGCATCTCCCGGGAGGAGACAACCAGGCTGGTGGTGGAAAAGGGATGGATCAGGATCTCTCCGTGGAAGATGCTGAAGATGGTTCTCGGGCTTGCACTGCGTGGTTCATCCAAGAAAACATTCAGACTCGAGTGCAGCCAGGAAGAGATCACACGTCTCAAGAAAGACTCCGGCGCGGGTACGAATGCAGTGCTCAGCGCCATCGCCGTCAAGCATCTGGCGGCAAGGCTCAAGGGTCATGATTCCTTCACGATTCTGCTGGTAGCCGACCTTCGCGGAAGGATGGAAGGCGTCGAAGAGGGATTTTTCGGGAATATGTCGCAGCCGGTCGTGGCCGGAAGACACATCAACGCCGGCTGTGGGACTGAGGAACTGGCCGCAATGATTGAGAAAGGAGCCAGGACAGCCCTCGAACCGTCGAAGGTGTCGGACAATGTCAGGCTGTACGTCAGCGCATCCCATTACGGACTTCCTTACTTCTTCTTCGATGCTGCCGACATGAATTCCGGCAATCCCGGAACTCTTTACATCAACAACCAGCTGAAATTCAGGTCCTGCGAGTTGGACTGGGGCACAGGTTTCCCGGCATATGCCTTCCCTAACGACCTGACCGACATGATAAAGTTCTGGCAACCGACCGCTGGCGGTCCTGTACAGATCATCTTTGCCGGAGCGGCCGCATCCATTGCCGCCCGCTGACCGTTGCAAACCGACGAGGTTTGAGAGGAAGGGCTGCGAGGCAGCGCACTGCCACATTTTGCAGTGTGGCTGATTATATTTGCATCCTCATATTCAAGGGCATATTCAATGAAACACTACTTAAATTAAAGAAAATGAGAGATTTTGCAGCGATAGATTTCGAGACGGCGAACGAAGAGCCGTCCAGCGTATGCTCCGTCGGAGTGGTGATAGTGCGTGACGGCGAAATCGTGGACTCCTTCTACAGCCTTATCCACCCCGAGCCGGAGTACTACCAATGGTTCTGCCAGAGGGTACACGGACTGGGACCGGAGGACACTGATGATGCACCTGTATTCCCTGATGTCTGGGACAACATTGCTCCGCTCATCGAGGGACTTCCGCTGGTGGCCCATAACTCACGCTTCGACGAGGGATGTCTCAAGGCTGTGTTCCGGGTCTATCAGATGGACTACCCGGACTATGAGTTCCACGACACCCTGGCGGCTTCCCGCCGTCACTTCGGATGCAGGCTTCCGAACCATCAGCTCCAGACCGTCGCCGCTGCCTGCGGGTATGACCTCGTGAACCATCATCACGCCCTCGCCGATGCAGAGGCATGTGCAGCGATAGCAGTGAAGTTGCTGCAGGATACCGATGAAGCA
>SFMU01000054.1 GCA_004552965.1 Bacteroidales bacterium
TGGGTAACGATTGACACCAATCTTATTCAGAGGTCCGGTTTTTTTGGTTAAATTAGCAGACTATGGCGACCGGAACTTTAACACATCATTTTGAGAATTTTTCTAAAAATATTTGAAAAAGAGGCAGTTGCCTCTTTTTTTTGTCAAATATTGTTTGTATCTTTGTAGCTATATGTGGCTATTTTATGAAACTTACAATCAGTAAATCCAAGAACGCGACTTTATATTATGTCCAGAAGTCCTACAGGACAGAGTCCGGAAAGAGTTCTACTAGGACAGTAGAACGATTAGGAACAATAGAAGAAGTAGAAGCTCGTTTTGGTAAAGAGAATACGATGGAAGCGGTCAATGCATACATCCATGAGCTAACCAAGGCAGACAAGGAACTTCGACGGGACGTAGTTGTTAAGTTCTCGCAAAGTGCTCTGATCAAGAGTGATACCCAGCGTTGCTTCAATGGTGGCTACCTGTTCCTTCAGAAGGTATATCACGATTTGGGGCTGGATAAGATCTGCAAGGCGATAGAGAAGAAGCACAAGAACGAATACGATTTGAACGAGATTCTGTCGATGTTGCTCTACACGAGAGTACTTTATCCAGGCTCCAAACGGTCATCACTGGAGGATGCAAAACGCTTCATTGAGCAGCCGAAAGCAACCATTCATCAAGTCTACAGAGCATTGTCACTTTTGGCGAAGGAGATGGATGACATTCAGGCTGCCGTATACAAGAACAGCCTGAAATTGGGTAAGCGGAATGACTCCGTCATTTATTATGACTGCACGAACTACTACTTCGAGAGTGAGGAGGAATGCGGTCTGCGTCAGTATGGGCACTCTAAGGAGAGTCGCCCCAATCCAATCGTGCAGATGGGGCTGTTCACCGACAAGGACGGCATTCCGCTTGCGTTCTGCATCAATCCGGGCAATAAAGCAGAGACCACAACTCTTAAGCCGCTGGAGGATAAGCTCCGCGAGAAGTTCGGCATATCAAAAGTGGTAGTATGCACAGATGGAGGACTTGCGTCTTATGAAAACAGACTAAATGATCACGTCGGAGAGAGGGCCTTCATCACTGTACAGTCACTGAAGAAGATTGAAAAACATTTGCAGGAGTGGGCATTGAAAACGACAGGATGGAAACTTGTCAACTTCCAAGGAAAAAACGGCCCGGAACTATCCGAAATTGAATATGACTTAACCCAACTTGATTTCCAGAAATATGCCGATGCACTCTTTTGCCGTGAACGTTGGATAAAGACAAGACTCAGCAAGACCGGCGAGGAATTGGAGCAGCGACTCATAGTAACCTTCTCGTTTAAATACCGCGACTACCTGCGTCATACGCGTGAAAAGCAGATTGCCAGAGCTAAGGAAATCATTGATAAGGGCGCAGCTGGAAAGTTGGGCAAGAGCCAGAACGACCCCAAACGCTTCATCAAACAGGAGAACTGCACAGAAGATGGGGAACTTGCCGGGATAAAGACTTTTTCTCTCAATCAGGAGATGATAGAGCAGGAAGAGCGTTTCGATGGCTTCTACGGTATCTGTACAGACCTCGAAGACAACGCCGCTGAAATCATCAAGATGAACGGAGGACGGTGGATCATCGAAGATTGCTTCCGAATCACCAAGACTGAGTTTGAGGCGAGGCCAGTCTTCCTTCAGAGGGATGACCGCATCAAGGCACACTTCCTCACCTGCTTCCTTGCTCTTTTGCTATATAAATATCTTGAAAAGAAAGTTAACCGAGGAGATAAGCACTTCTCTCCAGCCCAGATAATCGACACCCTAAAGGATATGAACTTCATAGCTGTGAGCGGTGAAGGCTATATACCCACATACACCAGAGGGGATCTTACCAACAACCTGCACGGCTCTGCCGGCTTCAGAACTGATACTCAGATTGTCTCAAAACAAAGAATGAAATCCATAATCGTTGAATCTAAAAAATCTTCAAAATAAGACTAAACACCAGACTATATAGCTACAAAGTTGCCTAGTACGCAAGGCCCCAAATCGCCACTACAGCGGTCTGGGGCTTCGATATCTTTAAAATGAAGTGTCAAAGTCGAGAATATATTCGGGAGAATCAAGAACAATCCCGGACATTGTGGCGGCAGGTCATCTGACTCTGCTGATGGAGACTACAGAAAGCATTCCCTCCCGGACGGCTTTGTACTGCGGTCTCGGGTCCTGGGCCAGAACCTCTTTGAGCACTTTTATGTCCAGATCTCCGGGACACAGTTCTTCGGGTATGTCCACCTCAAGCGTTTTCCAGGCATTTGAGTCCACGAAGCCTGATTTGGCCCCGGGGTGGCTGTCCGCGTACCCGACATAGGGCTTTATGTCGAATATGGGCGTGCCGTCCATCAGGTCTGCTCCAAGTACATGTATCACCGGCCCGACAGGTTGCCCTTTTTCATCAGCAGCGTTGAATTCAATCCGTCCGATTCTGGCGGAAGTCAGTCCAAGCCGGTTCGGACGGAAGGGGGAACGGCTTGCAAAGACTCCGACTCTTTCGTTGCCTCCGAGCCGTGGAGGGCGGACGGTAGGCTGGAACCCCCGGCCGGAACCCTTCCCTGCCTGTGAGAATTCCCAGATGATCCAGATGTAGTCGAAATCTTCCAGCCCCCGCAGGGCATCCGGATTGCGGTACCCCGGTTCGAAGACAATCCTGCCCGGCAGGTCCGGGGCAAGGCCGGCCTGTCGGGGTATCCCGAACTTGGTCGGGAAAGGGGAGTGGAAATATGCTATCGGCTCAATCTGCATCTATGACCTGTTCCCATCTGAGCGATTCTTCGTCCTGAGGCTTCCTTTCATCGCAGGGATGCCCCAGGGCTATCAGGCAGAGGATCGACTTGTCTTCCCCGATGCCCAGAATCTCCTTTGCCATCGAATCGGCCGACACTCCTTCCGTGGAACTTTCCCTGTTCCTGATCTGGCACCAGCAGGTGCCTAGTCCCAGGTCCTGCGCCTGATACTGCATGGAGACAGCGGCGATCGAACCGTCTTCTATCCAGGTGTCGAGTTCTGACGGATTCCCCATCACTGCAATTACGGTCGGAGCACCGGCAAGGAAAGCCGAACCGTGGGTCCGGACTCTGGACAGGGCTTCGATCCTGGTCTTGTCTGAAGTGACGGCGAAGGACCATTTCCTGAGTCCCTTGCCGGTGGGAGCCATCAGGGCGGCCGAAAGGACCGTCTTCAGATCTTCCGGGCTCACCGGCTCTTCCGTGTATTTCCTGTGGCTGCGGCGCTGCCGCGCGAGTTCTTTGAAACTGTTCATGGTACAAATATAGTGAATTGGCAATCTTCAAAAAACAACCTGCTTCGGATTGCTGATTATTTTTTCGATGACTGGAACATGAGTTTGATTTGAGCAGCGGATTTGTTATTTTTGAAGAATGAACAGAAAAAGAATCATAAGCATTGCAATAGTTGCTCTCATCCTGTCTGCCGGCATATTCAATCCCGGCTGCAGACGTGGGGGCAATGTACAGGAGGAAGAGACGGCCGAAGTGAAGGACTCGGTCCCGGCGATGGGATTCTGGCCGGATTCCCTCCTTTGCGAAGTCGGCAGAATCCGCCAGGGTGAAACCTTTTCCGGCCTTATGGTCCGTCTGGGGATGCCTGCTGCCGATGTCTATGCACTGGTTGACAGCCTGGACACCGCATTCGATGTCAGGAAGTTGAGGGCGGACAAGGACATTGCGGCCTACTACTCCACAGACACTCTCGAGGGAGGGGAGGTGAAGAAGGAACTGCGCTATGTCGAGTACAGGAAGGACATTGCTTCCAGCATCATATTCAAGACTGTCGCCCCTCTTGGTTTCTGGGAATATGAAAAGCCAGTCTCCAACGAGAGGAAGTTCTCCCATGTCGTGATTTCGTCGAGTCTGTGGAACGACATGCAGAAGGCCGGCTCCGATCCGAGGCTCATCGCCACCCTTTCCGACATCTATGCCTGGACTGTCGATTTCTTCGGCCTTCAGGAAGGTGACGAGTTCAAGGTGATGTACCAGCAGAAGGTCTGCGAGGGAGCGGTCGTGTCGGTCGACACTGTCTTCTATGCCGAGTTCCGCAGCGAAGGCAAGGTCATTCCCGCCGTGCGTTTCGAGGTTCCCGGCTGCGGAAAGTACTGGAAGCCTGACGGAGAGAGCATGAAGGGAGCCTTCCTCAAGGCACCTCTCCAGTTCTCCAGGATCAGTTCCGGTTTCTCCTACCACAGGAAGCATCCGGTCACCGGCAAAGTCAAGGCCCATACCGCAGTCGACTATGCGGCGCCGACCGGTACACCGGTGATGTCGATCGGAGACGGCACCGTCATCAGTGCCGGCTGGTCCGGGGCAGGAGGAAACATGGTCAAGATCCGTCACAACGGGGGCATCTACATGACGGCCTACCTGCATCTGTCGCGTTTCGCGAATGGCATCAAGGCCGGGACCAGGGTCAGCCAGGGCCAGGTTATCGGCTATGTCGGGGCGACAGGAGTGGCGACAGGTCCCCATCTCGATTTCCGTGTCTGGAAAAACGGTACCCCTGTCAACCCTCTGAAGATGGACAATGTCCCGGACCCTCCTCTTCCTGAAGCCATGATGCCTCAGCTGGATTCGGTCTACAGGCATTACAGTGCCATAATGGATTCCCTTACCGTCACCAATCAACAGGTACTATGAAAAAGACTATAGCTTTTGTCCTGGTTTTCCTCGCCTCCCTGTGGATGGCATCACCTTCGGGAGCGGTCTTCAATGAGCGGGATCTGTCACAGACGCTCAAGGTCCTCCGCTACGAACTGCGCAAGGTCCATTCGGAGATGGAATCACAGCAGTCCGGTTTCGAGGCCAGGGATGACGTCCAGCACAAGAAACTGGTCCGCCTCATCCAGGAGTGCAACGAGCTTTCCCTGATGCTCTATTCCCAGAAGCAGGACTTTACATTCGACCTGACATATGCCCTGCAGCAGGTCACTGACCAGTACCACGAATTCAATGAAGACAGGCTCCCGTACGACAATATCATCGCATTCTTCGATGTGGAGATCGCGCGGTACGGGAGACTGATAAATGCCCTGAAGGTTCTTCCTCCGGAACTTGAAAGCTTTCCGGACAGCCTCGGTACGCATATTCTCGATTCTCTCGCGCTTTCTCTCGGGGAGGCGGAGTCAATGGAGCCGGAGAGGGATGGAAGGGCAGTTCCGAATCTTCTGGGGCTGCTCGAGAAGCAGAAGAAGGAAAGTCACGGAGTGTTCGTGCTGGACAGCCTCTCCTGCATCGACAGGGACAGCTGTCTCTTCTATGCCGAGGGTCTTCTGGATATGTACACAGACCTTCGCGCCCACATGGTCGAGGACAATGAATATTACGAAACGACCGACAGGAGGCTCAGGGAGGCCTATGAATATGCCCAGGAGCGGTATCGCCTTGTCCAGAAGAAGATATTCATCGACGGACAGCAGAATTACCTGACGCTGCTCAGGAATCTTCCTCAGTCCGTGCGTCAGGCCGCCTCGGACTTCGAGGACAAATACTCGAATTCCTTTCTCGTGGATGTCAGAAGCGAGTGGCGCGGGCCTAGGGTACTGGCCTTCTCGCTTTCGATGCTGGCCTTCCTGTGCGTTTCGATACTGCTGAGCTATCTGATTCTGCATATTCTCAAGAAACGGGTGGCAAGGCTCCGGTCCGAGTCTTTCCGCAGGCGGGAATTCACGATCCACCTTCTGGTCAGCGTGCTGCTTTTTTCCGTGACCCTTGTGATCCTGCGCGCTTTCGTGCCATCTTCCCACTTCATCCGCATGGCGTCGGGAATACTCCTCCAGTTTTCGGTCCTGATGGCAACGATCCTTGCTTCCATCCTTTCCAGGGCCGAAATGAAGCAGGTCAACCATTCCCTGCGGATCTACGTTCCTGTGCTCCTGATGGGACTTCTGGTGATTACCTTCAGGATCATCTTCATCCCTAACAGCGTCATCAACCTGATCTACTCTCCGCTTCTGGCGGTTTTCGCGGTTTGGCAGTACCACAGTGTGCGCAAGTACGGCAAACTGGTCAACAAGACCGACAGGAGTTTCGCCACGATGTCGCTTGTGATAACGGCTGTCACTCTGGTTGTCGCCCTTGTGGGCTACTCCCTCCTCGGTCTCCAGGTGTACATCTGGTGGATCTTCCAGCTGACCGTCCTGCAGATCATCTATGCCTGCAAGGATTTCCTTCGCAAGTACAGGATGACGGTTGTCGAGAAGAAGATCGGAGCCTACAGGGAGAAGTACCCATCCTACCGGTCTAAAGACAAGGGCGCCTTTGTTCAGGTGACCTGGCTGTATGACATGTTCGACATGGCTCTCATCCCTCTCTTCGTGGTGATGTCCGTGCCGGTGTGCGTGTATCTGGCATCGAAAGTCTTCGATCTCACCGAAGTGTGCATGAATGCCTTCACACACAATTTCTTCAACTACGATTACCTCCACCTCTCGATGAGCAAGATCTTCATCATCCTGGATCTGTTCTTCGTGTTCAGGTACATCTGCTACATTCTGAGATCTTTCTACAAGGTCTATATGATGCACAAGGCCATCCGGATGTCCGGAACAGGATTCGTCAGGGAGAATGAACTGAACGTGACTCTTCCGAACAACATCATCGGAATCCTTGTCTGGGGTGCCTATGTGATAGTGATAATTTCTCTTCTGAACATCCCTACGGACAAGGTTTCGGTGATTGTAGCCGGTCTTGCCGCCGGTCTTGGATTCGCATTGAAGGACATCCTGAACAATTTCTTCTACGGTGTCCAGCTGATGTCCGGCCGTCTGCGTGTCGGTGACACAGTCGAGTGTGACGGCATACGCGGCACGGTCGACAGCATCAACTATCAGACGACCCAGATTTTGGGTGTGGACGGCAGCCTCATCGCATTCCCGAACAGCACACTGTTCTCCAAGACTTTCAAGAACCTCACCAGGAGCGATTCCTACGAATGTGTCAGCCTCCAGGTCGGAGTCGCTTACGGAACCGATGTCGAATATGCCAGGAAAGTGATTCTGGAAGCTCTTGCTCCTTTGCTGGAGGATGACAGGTTCGGCAGGAGCATGATAAAGGAAAGCTATGGAATACAAGTCCTTCTCACCGGCTTCGGGGATTCCAGCGTAGACCTGACCGTGAGGCAATATGTCCTGGTGGAATACCGGGCATCCTATGTCGCCAAGGCGAATGAATTGATTTACAATGCATTGACAGTTAAGGGAATAGAGATTCCGTTCCCTCAGGTCGATGTCAATTTCAAAAATACCCTGAAGACCGGGAACGCTGCTCCCGGAGTTTCTTCTTCGGGAATGGTTAATCCTGAAAACACAGTATCCGGGAATAAAGATGAAAAGTAAAGCGATCGTAACAGGAGCGTCGAGAGGAATCGGAAAGGCAATCGCTCTCGAACTGGCCTCCCTTGGTTTTGACCTTGCCCTGGTAGGCAGGGACACATCGGCTCTTGACGCCGTGGCTGAAGAAGCGCAGGCGGCATCGGGGGACTCCGACATCAGTGTGGTGTGCATTCCTGCAGACCTTGCAGATGAGAATGCTCCAGAAGAGATAGTCAGCCAGACCGTGAGGTGGCTCGGCGGTGTGGATCTGCTTGTCAATTGCGCCGGAATCGCACAGGCCGGGAGTTTCACCGAGGTGACCCCGGAGCAGTGGAACAGCATATTCGCAGTCAATGCCCGCGCCCCGTTCTTCCTATGCAAGGCTGCCCTGCCTTATCTTAAGGAATCCGCGAAGCCGATGGTGATCAACATATCCTCGGTCGTGGGTTTCAAGGGCTACGCCAACCAGAGTGCATATTCTTCCTCCAAGCATGCCCTGGCCGGATTCACGAAGGTCTTCGCCAAAGAAGTGCAGCCTTTCGGAATCAGAGTCCATCTCATCAGTCCGGGAGGAGTCGCTACCGAGATGGTCCGTCAGACCAGGCCGGACATCAATCCTGACGACCTGATCCAGCCGGAGGAGATCTGTGAGATCGTGCGCTTCCTTGTCACGAGAAAAGGCAAGGGAACGATCGACCAGTTCTACATCCGCCGGTTCAATTCCCTTGCCTTCGACTAGGTTTCTTTCCTTCGACCAGGTTCCTGGCCATCGTACATCTGCCTCGGTCAGGCTCCGAACACGTATTTCATCACCGCCTTGGCCAGTCCGTCATCGTCCACATCGGCGGTGACATGGTCCGCAGCGGCCTTCACATCATCTGCAGCATTGCCCATGGCCACTCCCACGGCAGCCCTCCTGATCATCGGGATGTCGTTGGCTCCGTCTCCGATTCCCATCGTCGCACTCATCGGGAAGCCGAAATGACCGGCCATCGTTTCCATTCCGATCGCCTTGCTGATCCCGTTTCCGACTATGTCCACGAATCTTTCATTCCATCTTTCCGTGTGACAGGAAGGCATCAGGGAAAGGAATCTCCTGTCCTCCTCGCCGGAAGGGAAGAAACCCGTGATCTGGAGAATGTCCATCTCTCTTGCCAGCCCCACTGGATCTTCCGCGGAGAGGAAGTCTGGAATATCCCGTACTCCGCCTGGAATGTCATCCAGAGTCAGGCCTCCAGTGGCCAGGAAGTCCGTAATCTGAGGGCTCGAAGGATGATTCATGAATATGCACTCCGGGTTCATGGCCACTACCGGAACATCCCTTCGGAGGACATCAGTCAGAGCCGCTGCGGTGTCTTCTGCCGCCATCGGCCTGCACCCGATGTCCCTTCCCTGGGGGTCCAGGCAGTGAGCCCCTGTCAGGGCCACGATTCCATCGTTGTCGATGGCTGAAAGGTTCGACAGGAACTGCTTTGCACGGCTGGTGCAGAGAAACACCTTCACACCGGCCTCGCGTGCCTTCCTGATGGCTTCTGATGCACTTTCGGGAATCTTCTTGGTCCTTGTGGAGATTATTGTGCCGTCCACATCCAGGAACAGGGCTCTTATCATCTGCCTTCCGTCCATCATCTGCGCCCTATCCCTGATGTGCCGGTCTGAGAAGGTCGAGAACGACCTTGACCGGATTGAATGTCTCGAGAGGAACCTCCACGAACTGTGTGTTCCAGTCGCTCATCGCTCCGTTCCAGAGCCCCGGAAGTTCGAGTGCCTTGAGCTCGCGTCCCTGGAAACTCTTGGAGCTGATGAATCCAGCCTCCTCATCGACATGGTCTGTCAGGTTGAACTTGTTGCCCTTGTAGTCATGCAGGCAGCAGACGATGTCCACAGGGTTGAAGTGAGTCGCATTCTTCAGCATCCCGACAGCCTCCGGGTCATCAGGATTGATCTGTACGCTTTCAAGAATCTGGAGATTGGTGGAGCCGTCCTTGCCGATGACGATGAATGGACCTCCTCCCGGCTCTCCCTGGTTGCGTACCATGCCGCAGACCCTCATTGGCCTGTCCAGCTTGTCCCTCAGAAGGGCTATCCTTTCGACCGGATCCCCGGCCTCCGGCATCGTGATGCAAAGTTCCCGGTCAAGGAATTCTTCAATGCGGGAGCAAAGTTCCGCACCTTCTTCCGAAGCGGGATCCTCGAGCGAGTCTATCTGTGAAAGGAAGGAGAATATGCTGTCCCTTAGCTGGAGACACTTGCCCATCAGGACTTTCTTGAACTTTGCGGTGATCCCCAGAAGCCTCTCGTTCGCGACATTGTCGATGTTCTTGATCGAAACCAGTTCGTCATCGACCTTGTCCAGATTGTAGATGAGGGCTCCGTGACCGGCAGGGCGGAAGAGAAGCGAACCGTCATCCTTCCTGAACGGATTGTTGTCATTGTCCACTGCAACCGTGTCCGTGGCCTTGTCCTGGCAGGTGAAGCTTATGTTGTAGCGGACACCATATTCCTTCTCGAAATCTTCCTTGACTGCACCTAGGGCCTCCTCGAAAAGTTCCCTGTGCTCCGGGGAAATCGTGAATGTCAGGTTGACCGAGCCGTCGGAATTGCGCATGTATTCCTGTCCTTCGACAAGATGCTCCGCGAATGCTGTCCTGGTCCTGCCGTCGGCATACCTGTGGAACTTCAGGACCCCTTTGGGCTTGCTGCCGTAGCCGAGCCCTTCGGGTTTGAGCAGGGCAGAGGCAGCCTTGAGCCTGTATTCCCTGGTGTCTTCAGGGGCCCCGAAAAGATCTTCGTCCCAGAAAGCGAACTTGCGGATCGAAGAGGCGAGCCTGTAGACAGGGGAGTCTTTTTCGACGTCTTCGCCCGATTCGAGCACGGCAAGCCCTGCGAATATGTCCTTGAACATTCTGGAAGCGGCTCCGGAGGCAGGAACGAACTTGCTTTTGCCCTCTATCCTGGCGGTGTCGCAATAGGCCGCAGCTTCGTCTTGCTGTGCCTCGTCCAGCACCAGGATTCCCCTGCCGGGAGTGGCAGGAGCCGCAATCTTCATCCATGGAAAGCCTTTTTTGAAACGCTCGATCTGCGATTCTACTGATTCTCTTGAGGTTCCGCGACTCTCAATCTGCTCGATGTCTTTCTGGGTCAGCATAATTGTTGGTGTAAATGGTTTTGTATCTTCAAATATAAGCACATTATGATTATCTTTGACCATGGGATGCCAAAAAATGGATTGTTTTTTGACCGCCGTTACATGATGCCGGCCATGCTGCGGTTCCATGAAGCGGGGTAGCGTCGACGGCGAGGCAGGGGAGCGGTGAAGGCAGGCAGGAGACCCGCGACGGCAGGCAGGAGACCCGCGACGGCGAGGCAGGGACAATCCGCGATGCGGCAAGTCCCGGGATATTCTTGAATATGCGTCCTTGAATATGCGTCCCGGGATATTCATGAATGAAAGTCAGACTTATGGGAAAGGAAATAGAAAGGAAGTTCCTCGTCAGAGGGGATTATTCGAAAGAAGTGTTTGAAAGCCATCACATCGTGCAGGGCTATCTGTGCCATGTGACCGGGAAGACCGTCAGGGTCAGGATAGTTGACGGAAAGGCCATCCTCACGATAAAGGGACCTTCCGACAGCTCCGGAATAGGCCGTTTCGAGTGGGAGAAGGAAATCACCCTTCAGGATGCGGAAGACCTCCTCACCATCGCCGAACCTGGTCTTGTCGACAAGACACGCCATCTGGTCAGGAACCGCGATGGCGTGCATGTCTGGGAAATCGATGAGTTTCACGGAGACAATGAAGGTCTGGTGGTCGCCGAGATAGAACTAGGCAGCGCCGACGAAGATTTCATCCGTCCGGAATGGCTGGGCGAAGAGGTCTCCATGGACCGTAGGTACTTCAACTCCAGCCTGATCCGACATCCTTTCAAGGATTGGAAGTAGTCCCTGAGGCTGCATATTCAAGTGCCGCCTCGATGTTGATGCCGGACTCCCATGGACGGCAAGGACAGCCGTTCGGAACTCCGTCGACATAGTATTCCACCCATGCTCCGGTCTCGTCCCTCATGTCCATCATCTTGCGGTAGACTTCGCCGGCAAGGGGATTCCCTGTCCTGGCAAGGGCGTAGAGGAACATTCCGTAGTCGTAGCCGAGGATCCTGTCCTGCGAAGAGATCTTGCCTGTCTTCAGGTAGAGGTCGATGACTTCCTGCAGAAGATTCTCCTTTTCCTCTTCCGTGAAAAGGCTGGCGTCGATGTAGAACGGGAAGAGGAAGGCTGAAGGGATGCTGTACCTTTGCGGCGCTGGAATCTCTATCTCCGACATGTCCCTCTCTATGCAGTCCTTGCAGAAGTAGAGAGGTCCTTTGTAGTGGTAAGTCTCGAGGTAGTGATCGAGATAGCCCGGGTACAGGCAGACACCGGGACGGGTTTCGGGATATTCGATGCCTTCTTCGCGCTCAGGGTTGTTGAGGTAGAATCTGCCGTCCACAAAGAAGTTGCTCCTGTACAGAGATGTGCACGTGTCGATGTCCTTCCTGAGCGAGTCTGTCATCTCTTCACTCCAGAGTCCTCGCGAGGAAACGAAGTCCAGGAGCTTGTTGCCGCCTTCGATGAAGAGAAGGGTGGCTTCTGCTGATCCGTGGTACATCACCGAACGGGGAACGACTCCTCCGGCAATGTAGGTCTCGTCGCCGTTGAAAGGAAGCATGCCTTTGACGATGTTCTTCTGCTGCGCCGAGGCTGCCCATTCGAGCATAGGCATGATCTTTTCGATGAAGGCGGCGTCCCCGGTCTTTTCGTAATAGTCGAAAGCCTGGACGATGAGGTATCCGGTGATTTCCGTCTCGTCGTTCTCGTGAGGATGGAAGACTCCCTTCCAGCCGGAAGCCTGCGCATTGCGGATGTAGCCATATTCACTGAATATGTCGAAGTAGAACTGGAGCACCTTGCGCGCTTCCTCGCTGTGTCCGAGGGCCAGCATCGCCCTGGAAACTCCGTAGTGGTCACGCACATAGACCATGTGGTAGACGATTCCGGCGAGCACTCCGCCCTCCTCGCCCTGCTGGGTCTTGAGCATTGTCCCGACATTGTCCACCGCCTCTCTCAGTTCCCTGCGGTCTTTGCGGGCGAGGGCCTTGCAGTCGATTTTCCTTTGCGGTCTGCAATATTCCCGCCACTCCCTTCTGCATTCCCTGCGGAGCTTTCTCCATGATGTCTCCGCTATTGTGCGGGCATTCTCCTCCAGATTCGGAGTGCTGCCTTCGCCATCCTTGTCGGAGGCTATGACATAGATGAGACTCTCACCTGGCTCCGCTTCGATGTGGAGCATCTTGGAAGCCTCTTCGAAAGATACGATGCGGGCCTTGCCTGCGGTAGCAATGTAGTATGAATATCCTCCCCCGGACTTGTAACGGCTGTAGAAGGGTACTCCGGGAGCTATTGTCACCTTCCAGGCGGACTCGAACCCTTCCAGGTCGGCTGGTTCGAAGGACATCGCATCGGCATGGATCCTGTACCTTTCCTCGAAGCATGCTCCGCAGTCGAATCCGATTTCGCGGTCCGAAACGATTCTGCGGACAAGGGCATTGCCTGAATATGACACGAAGTCGCAGATGGTGGCTACCGTTTTGCCGTCGTCTCCGGTGAGGCTGTGCTCCCAGATGGCTGTTCCGCGAGTCCTCCTGCTGCTTGTCTCCAGCTGTGCCGTTTCGTCATCTGAAAGAAGTCCCAGCATCGAGGGTCCGGAATACGGACTTCCGAAGATCTGGAAGATTTCTCCTTCGCGTCCGTAGACACACAGCTTGCCGTTGCCCATGCAGTGGATGTTCTGAAGCTCGGCCATTCCGTAGGTTCTGTAACCTTCTGAAGCCCAGCATATTCCACAAAAGAATAGGATTGACGCCGAGACGAGCGCCGATTTGGTGAAAGTTTTCATTGTTTCTTGTGATTTGGTCTGCTTACCAAGATAGTGAAAATAATCTGTTTTGAAAGGATTCCGGGTTGCCATTATGAAGGAAAATCATTATTTTTGAAAATCCCGGATTGAAACTCCGAAATGCGGAGCCATCCGGGTAAACGAACTGAACAAACCGATTAGAGAAATGCCGCTTTACATTCCGGAAAACTATACCAACATTCTCGGTACGGTGCAGAACACCGAGAAAGCTGTCAAGTCCGTCAAGGACATGTTTCAGGACAACCTTTCTGCCCAGCTTGCCCTTCTGAGGGTCACCGCTCCGATGGTGGTGCTCTCGGGAACGGGAATCAATGACGACCTCAACAGTGTCGAAAGGCCGGTCCGCTTCCCTGTCAAGGACCTTGGAGACCGACCTGCCGAAGTCGTTCATTCCCTGGCCAAGTGGAAAAGGCTCAAGCTCGCTGACATGGGCATCGCGCCTGGGATGGGCATCTACACTGACATGAATGCCCTGCGCCCGGACGAGGAACTGGACAACCTGCATTCCATCTATGTCGACCAGTGGGACTGGGAGAAGGTGATCCGCAGGGAGGACCGCAACCTTTCTTTCCTGAAAAAGACCGTCAGAAGGATCTATGAGGCCATAAAGGTCACCGAGAACAAGCTTTTCATCGAGTTTCCGCAGGTGACTCCATCCCTCCCCGAAGACATATTCTTCATCCATGCGGAGGAGCTTCTCAGGATGTATCCTGACCTCACCCCGAAGGAGAGGGAGAATGAAATCGTCAGGCAGCACAGGGCCGTGTTCCTGATCGGTATCGGAGGTGAGCTCTCGGATGGCACCGTCCACGATGGCAGGGCCGCCGACTATGATGACTGGAGCACCCCTAACGAGGATGGGTTCAATGGCCTGAACGGCGACATCCTCCTTTGGAACGATGTCCTTCAGAGTTCTTTCGAGGTCTCCAGCATGGGCATCAGGGTGGACTGTGAGGCGATGAGAAGGCAGCTTGCCATCAGAGGACAGGAAGACAAGGCGGAACTCTATTTCCACAAGCGTCTCCTGGCCGGAGAACTGCCTTACACTATCGGAGGAGGAGTCGGACAGTCCCGCCTCTGCATGTTCCTTCTCAAGAAGGCCCACATCGGGGAAATCCAGTCCAGCATCTGGTCGGAGGAAGACAGGCGGAAATGCGCGGAGGCCGGAATCGTCCTCGCATAACCGGAGAATTACAATCAAAATCCATGAATATGAAGAAAAACATTATCCCGTTTCTCGCTGCTGCAATGCTTCTGGCAGCATCCTGTGGCAATTCCATTACCGTGCCCGAGACCGTGAGCATCATTCCGGAACCGATGGAGATGACTGTCGGTGAGGATGCATTCGATGTTGCCGGCGCAACCTTCTGGATCGAAACAGGTATCGATTCCCGAAGCAGAAAGCACATCGAGGCTTTCGCTGAAAGGCTCAGCCTCGTTACCGGCAAGAAGAGCAAGATAGTCAACGTTACCGGCAGGAGTTTCGTATTCATCCAGAGGGCTGAGATTCCAAAGGAAGGCTATGAACTCAGGATCACTCCTCTCGCGGCCTGCATCTCTGCATCCAGTGTGGAGGGCTTCATGTACGCTATCCAGACCATCTGCCAGATGCTCCCTGTCGAAGTCTATGGC
>SFMU01000012.1 GCA_004552965.1 Bacteroidales bacterium
CTGCTGCTTGACGAAGGCAGTTTCGAAGAATTCGATATGTTCGTCCGCCACAGGTGCACAAACTTCGGCATGGAGAAGCAGCATTTTGACGGAGACGGAGTCGTCACCGGCTGCGGCACCATCGGAGGGCGCCTGGTCTATGTTGCGGCCCAGGATTTCACGGTATCGGGAGGTTCTCTATCGAAGACCATGTCCGAGAAGATCTGCAAGGCTCTCGACCTTGCCACCAGGAACGGAGCTCCATTCATCTGCCTGAATGATTCGGGCGGAGCGAGGATCCAGGAAGGTATCGATTCACTCGCCGGCTACGGTGAGATTTTCGAGAGGAACATCCTTGCATCGGGTGTCATCCCTCAGATTTCCGGAATATTCGGACCTTGCGCCGGCGGAGCAGTGTATTCACCTGCCCTCACCGATTTCACGCTCATGGTGAAGAACACTTCCTACATGTTCCTGACCGGCCCTGCAGTCGTCAAGAGCGTTGTCGGTGAAGTGGTCAGCCAGGAGGATCTCGGTGGAGCCAGGGTTCATTCCACGAAGAGCGGTGTCGCTCATTTCGCCGCCGAAAACGAGGAGGACGGAATCGCGACCATCAAGGAATTGCTGAGCTACATCCCTCAGAACAACATGGAAGAGGCTCCTTACGTTCCTACCAACGACCCGGCAGGCAGGGTGGACGACAGCCTCAACGAGATCATCCCGGACAACCCTAACCAGGCATACGACATGTACAGGGTCATCCACAGCATCGTCGATGACGGGAAGTTCTTCGAGATCCAGAAAGACTTTGCAAAGAACATCATCATAGGTTTCGCCCACATGAACGGCCGCAGCGTCGGCATAGTGGCCAACCAGCCGAAGATGCTCGCCGGCACACTCGACATCAACGCTTCGAGAAAGGGAGCCCGTTTCGTACGTTTCTGCGATGCGTTCAACATTCCTCTTGTCTCCCTTGTAGACGTCCCAGGCTTCCTCCCGGGCACCCAGCAGGAATATGGCGCCGTCATCACCAACGGTGCGAAACTCCTCTACGCCTTCGGTGAGGCTACGGTGCCGAAGGTGACTGTCGAACTGCGCAAGAGTTACGGTGGTTCATACATCGTGATGAACAGCAAGCACCTCAGGGCCGACCTGGTCTACGCATGGCCTTCTGCCCAGATTGCGGTCATGGGCGCAGACGGAGCGGTCAACGTTCTCTACGCAAAGGAGATGAAAGCCGCCGAGGACCCGGCAGAAAAGGAAGCCATCAGGGCTCAGAAAAAGGCTGAATATGAAGAACTCTTCAGCAACCCTTACCAGGCAGCGGAAAAGGGCTACATCGATGATGTCATCGAGCCTCGCAACACGAGGTTCAGAATCATCAGGGCACTGGAGTCCCTCGCCGGCAAGAAGCAGCCGATGCCTGCAAAGAAACACGACAACCTTCCTCTTTAGCAATCTTCATTTCATATTACTTAGGAGAAATGAAAAGAACCATCATATTCATTCCTGTCCTCCTTCTGTCCGCCTGTCTTTCCCTGCAGGGCCAGAACCTTTCCGACCTGAGGGTCAGCGAGGTTGTCGCCACCAATGAAAACGGGCTCCAGGACGAGTTCGGCGAAAGGAACGGCTGGATCGAGATATTCAACACTTCCAGCGGCACCGTCAGATTCGGCGGCTGCTACCTTACGGACGATCCTTCCGACCTCAAGAAGTACCATATTCCGACAACGGACAGGAACACTTCTGTCGGTCCGCGGCAGAGCGTGGTCTTCCACGCCAGCGGAAAGTCCTTCCAGGGATCGTTCCACACCAACTTCAAGATTGCCAACGGCAGCACTGTCTACCTGGTCAGCAATGACGGAAAGACAGTCATAGACTCCCTCACCGTACCGTCCGACCTTCCTGCCGACTGGTCGGCAGTCAAGATTCCTGTCGGTGTGAAGCAGATCGACATGGAGACGGGCACGAGCCAGTCCCCTACTCCAGGCTCGTACAACGGAGATGTGGATGCGAAGACCAACAGCGAAATCATGAAGGAGAAGGACCCGCACGGATTGGTCCTTACCCTGATCGCAGTCTTCGTCGTCTTCCTCTCCCTGTTCATCCTTTCGATCATCTTCAGGCTCGTTGGCAAGCTCAGCATGAAGGCTGTCGGCAAGCCGAAGGAGAAGAAGGTCCGGAAAAGCAAGGCAAAGGCCGGGGAAATGACCCCTGAGGTGGCCGCAGCAATCTCGATGGCCCTCAGGGAGGAATTCGGAGGAGAGGTGTATGCAGCCATTGCCATGGCTCTGGACGAATATCTCGGGACAAGCACTCACGACCTCGAAAGCTACATCATCACAATCAGACCGTCCGCAGCCAGCCAGTGGGCGGACAAGTCTCAGAATTTCCGCCGTTTACCAAGACGGTAAAGGCTCCGTCAAACCAGAAAGAAGAAAAAAGACAATACAATGAAAAGTTACAAGTTCAAGATCAACGGCAACGAGTACAACGTTGAGATCAATTCAGTCGAAGGCTCAATCGCTGACGTAACAGTCAACGGCACTTCCTACACAGTGGAAATGGAGAATGCCCCTGCAGCTCCTGCAGTCCAGGCTGCACCGGCTCCTGCACAGGCAGCATCATCTCCAGCACCGGCAGCCCAGGCTGCGCCTGCCGCCAAGCCTGCCGGAGCCGGCAAGGCTGTCACATCACCTCTTCCGGGAGTGATCATCGAGGTGTCCGTCAAAGAGGGACAGGCTGTCAAGGCCGGCCAGAAAGTGGCTGTGATCGAGGCCATGAAGATGGAAAACGAAATCCAGGCAGAGACCGACGGTACAGTCACCGCAGTTCTGGTAAGCAAGGGCGACTCTGTCCTCGAAGGAGCTGAAATCGTCAAGATAGCATAGACTGATGAGCACGGTAATCGAAAGTCTGAAACAGTTCTGGTACTTCACCGGTTTCGCCAATGCAAGCTGGCAGAACCTTGTGATGATCCTTATCGGAATACTGTTCATCTACATTGCGATCAAGAAGGAGTGGGAGCCTCTGCTCCTTGTCCCGATCGGATTCGGAATGATCGTGGGAAACATCCCGATGTTCCCGGGACTCAACATCGGCATCTATGAGGACGGTTCTGTGCTGAACATCCTCTACCAGGGTGTCAAGCAGGGTTGGTATCCTCCTCTGATCTTCCTGGGAATCGGTGCCATGACCGACTTCTCAGCCTTGATTTCCCAACCGAGGCTGCTTCTGATAGGCGCAGCGGCGCAGACCGGCATATTCGGTGCCTACCTGATTGCGCTCGCGCTCGGATTCGATCCGAACCAGGCCGGCGCAATCGGAATCATCGGTGGAGCCGACGGTCCTACCGCCATATTCCTTTCTTCGAAACTTGCCCCTGAGCTGATGGGCGCCATTGCTGTGAGTGCATATTCATACATGGCTCTCGTGCCTGTGATCCAGAGACCGATAATGCTAGCGCTGACGACAAAGAAAGAGCGTCTCATCAGGATGCCTGCCCCACGTCAGGTCAGCCAGAAGGAGAAGATCATCTTCCCGGTGGTCGGTTTCCTTCTGACAGCTTTCATCGTGCCTTCAGGTCTTCCGCTTCTGGGCATGCTGTTCTTCGGCAACCTTCTGAAGGAAAGCGGGGTGACGAGGAGACTCGCCGAGACTGCCAGAGGTCCGCTGATCGATGTGGTCACCACTCTCATCGGTCTGACGGTGGGCGCCTCGACCCAGGCGGACAAGTTCCTGAGCCTCACTTCCGTGAAGATTTTCGCTCTTGGTCTGACTTCTTTCATCATCGCGACAACCTGCGGTGTGCTGTTCGTAAAACTCTGGAACCTGTTCCTCAAGGACGGCAGGAAGATCAATCCGCTCATCGGCAACGCAGGCGTCTCCGCAGTGCCTGACAGCGCGAGAGTGTCGGAGACTGTGGGCAGGGAGTTCGACCCGGGCAATCACCTGCTGATGCATGCCATGGGTCCGAATGTCGCCGGAGTCATCGGTTCCGCCGTGGCTGCCGGTATCCTTCTGGGCTTCCTGAGCTAGAGTCACCATATTCATAAATGACAAGCGGTCTCCGGACATTCCGGGGGCCACTTTTTTTTGTCGGGAAGGCGTCAGGGAAGTTTCAGGAAGGATTGTTAAAAGGTTCATTGGATTGAAGAAAAGTCGCATAGGTTTAAGATTCTGCAAAAAGGAATGAAAGTTGCTATTTTTTTGTATATTTGGAGATTCTGAATAATAACTGATTTTAAGTTACGCAAGCCTCACAACCACCGGGATAACGGATGATGAACTTGCGGAACGAGGGGCAGAAAACAATAAACTATCACATAATGGACAACAAACTTCAGGAATTGACAGACAGACTCTATAAAGAAGGCCTGTCAAAGGGAAAGGAAGAAGGCGAGGCTATTCTCGCTGAAGCTTCCAGAAAGGCGGAAGAAATAATTGCCGCCGCAAAGAAAGAAGCCGATGCTGTCCTTCGCGATGCGCGCAAGGAAGCTGAGGATTTCAGGACAAAGGTAGAGGGTGATGTCAAGATGGCTGCCACCCAAAGCATCCAGGCTGTCAGAAATGACATCGAGAACCTTATGGTGGGCAAGCTCACCGACAGTGCAGTCAACGCATCTCTCGCTGACGTGGAATTCATCAAGGAGGCTATCAAGGCTGTCGCAATGAATTTCAATGCCCAGGAGGCTGTCGACCTCGAGGCTGTCCTCCCGGAAGCTCTCAAGGGCGAACTCGAGCCATTCATCAAGGGCGAACTTGCCGGTGCTCTCAAAGGCGGAATCAGTGCCTCGTTCTCAAAGAAGGTGTCCGGAGGCTTCAACATCGGCCCCAAAGACGGATCCTATTTCATCAGTTTCACGGATGAGACCTTCAGGAGTCTGATCAGTGAATATCTCAGACCGGCAACTCGCAAGATTCTCTTCGGGGAATGATGAACAACAACTACGAATACATAGTTTCTTCCCTTCCGGACATCAATCTTGACTGGAAGTACGGGGAGAATGCGTCCTTCGGACTCTATGTAGACTGGATCAGGACCCAGCTCAGCGACTCCGACAACAGGGCGCTTGACACTCTGCTGGAGGGCTTCGACGGTTCCAACCTGAACCCGGAGTTCTACACCAGGGTGACGAAAGCCGGCAACCGTTTCATCAGGGAATATTTCACATTCGACCTGAATGTACGGAACGGCAAGGCGAGATTCCTCAACAAGGCTTTCGGAAGGCCGGTCGAGACGGACACAATCGTCCTCCAGACCGGAGAATTCGCCGAAGCCTCCAGACTCGAAGCCGCTCTGTCCGCCTCCGACCTTCTTTCAAGGGAGAGGAATCTGGACCGGCTGATGTGGGACAAGATAACAGAAATCACGACTTTCAACTACTTCGACCTGGAGGCAGTCCTTGCCTTCGTCGCCAAGCTGCACATCATAGACCGCTGGCTCGCCCTCGACGAGGAAGCCGGAAGGGCGATGTTCCGCACACTGGTCAATGAGGTCAGAGGCACCTTCAAGGGCGTTGAATATGTCGAACCGAAAGATTGAAAAAACTCATCATATGAAAACAACAGGTAAGGTAACAGGAATCGTTTCCAACCTTGTAACCGTCCAGGTTGACGGACCGGTAGCCGAGAATGAGCTCTGCTACATCACTCTGGACGGCACTCCCCTCCTCGCGGAGGTCATCAAGGTGGCCGGAAACAAGGCTTCGGTCCAGGTGTTCGAAAGCACACGCGGACTGAAGAACGGAGATTCCGTAGAGTTCGAAGGAAGGATGCTCGAGGTTTCGCTCGGGCCCGGTCTTCTTTCCAGCGTCTATGACGGACTCCAGAACAATCTTGCAACAATGGACTCCGTCTTCCTCAGGAGAGGCGAGTACACGGATCCTCTCGACCACTCGAAGGACTGGGAATTCACCCCGCTGGCCAAGGTCGGAGACAAGGTGGAGGCCGCAGACTGGCTCGGAGAAGTCAAGGAAGGCTGGCTACCTCACAAAATCATGGTGCCTTTTTCGTTCAAGGGAGAGTACACCGTGAAGTCCATCGTGGCCGCCGGCCCTCACAAGATCGACGACACGATAGCTGTCCTGACCGGAGCTGACGGAGAGGATGTCAACGTCACGATGGTCCAGAGATGGCCTGTAAAGGTGGCAGTGAAGGCCTACAAGGAAAAGCCGAGGCCTCAGAAGATCATGGAGACGGGAGTCAGGGTGATCGACACCTTCAACCCGATTGCTGAAGGCGGAACTGGCTTCATCCCGGGTCCTTTCGGATGCGGAAAGACCGTCCTCCAGCATGCGATTGCAAAGCAGGGAGAGGCCGATGTGATCGTGATGGCAGCCTGTGGCGAACGTGCCAACGAGGTCGTCGAGATATTCACGGAATTCCCTGAACTTGTCGACCCGCACACTGGCAGGTTCCTGATGGAGAGAACCACCATCATCTGCAACACTTCGAACATGCCTGTGGCAGCGCGTGAGGCATCTGTCTACACCGCAATGACCATCTGCGAATATTACAGGGCGATGGGACTGAAGTGCCTTCTGCTGGCAGATTCGACTTCCCGCTGGGCTCAGGCCCTCAGGGAGATGTCGAACCGTATGGAAGAGCTTCCGGGAGCCGATGCATTCCCGGTCGACCTCAGCGCCATCATCTCGAACTTCTATGCCCGTGCGGGAATGGTTGTCCTGAACAACGGCCAGACCGGTGCGGTCACCGTCATCGGTACTGTGTCTCCTGCCGGAGGTAACCTCAAGGAGCCTGTCACCGAATCCACGAAGAAGGCGGCCAGATGCTTCTACGGTCTCGAGCAGAACCGCGCGGACCAGAAGAGATACCCTGCGGTGAATCCTATCGATTCATATTCGAAATATCTCGAATACCCTGAAATCATCAAGTACCTCGACGAGCATGTCGAGAAAGGATGGGTGGCAAAGGTCCAGAAGGCCAAGAACCTCATCAGGAAGGGTCGTGAGGCCTACGAGCAGATCAACATCCTCGGAGACGACGGTGTGCCTGTAAGCTACCACGTGAACTTCTGGAAGTCCGAACTGCTTGATTTCGTGTTCCTCCAGCAGGATGCCTTCGACTCTGTCGATGCCCTCTGCCCGATCGAGCGCCAGCGCTACATGCTCGACCTTCTGGACGAGCTTTGCGGAATCAGCTTCGACTTCGAAGATTTCGAAAAATGCCGCGAGTTCTTCAAGGAACTCATCAACGATCTGCGCCAGATGAACTACACGGAGTTCCACAGCAAGGAGTTCGAGGCATATTCACAGAAGATTGCAAAAATGACAGAAGAATATGGCAGCTAAAGCATATCAAAGAATATACACACGCCTTGAGGCAATCACAAAGGCAACCGTGTCGCTCAAGGCAACAGGCGTTTCAAATGACGAACTTGCCGTGGTCAACGGCAAACTCGCCCAGGTCGTAAAGACCAAGGGTGACCTCGTGACCCTTCAGGTGTTCTCCGGAACGGAAGGCATCCCTACCGATTCCGAGGTTGTGTTCCTCGGGGTCCCGCCTACCATCAAAGTGTCGGACCAGCTTTCAGGCCGTTTCTTCGATGCCTACGGAAAGCCGATCGACGGCGGTCCTGAAATCGAAGGCAAGGAAGTCCAGATCGGTGGTCCTTCTGTGAACCCGTACAAGAGACGCCAGCCATCCGAGCTCATTCCTACCGGCATCGCCGGCATCGACCTCAACAACACCATCGTGTCCGGCCAGAAGATTCCGTTCTTCGCCGACCCTGACCAGCCGTACAACCAGGTGATGGCGGACGTTGCCCTGAGGGCCGATGTCGACAAGATCATCCTCGGAGGAATGGGTCTGTCGAATGACGACTACCTCTTCTTCCGCAATGCTTTCGAAAGCGCCGGAGCTCTTGACAAGATCATCTGTTTCGTCAACACTACCGAGAACCCTCCTGTAGAGCGTCTTCTCGTACCTGACATGGCGCTGACGGCCGCAGAGTATTTCGCTGTCGAGAAGAACGAGAAGGTGCTCGTCCTGCTGACCGACATGACTCTCTACGCGGATGCCCTTTCGATCGTGTCCAACCGTATGGACCAGATTCCTTCGAAGGACTCCATGCCGGGCTCTCTCTATTCAGACCTCGCGAAGATCTACGAGAAGGCCGTACAGCTTCCTACGGAGGGTTCCATCACCATCATCGCCGTGACGACCCTCAACGACGGAGACATCACCCACGCCATCCCGGACAACACCGGTTACATCACCGAGGGCCAGCTCTTCCTGAGGGCGGATTCCGATTCCGGAAAGGTCATCATCGACCCGTTCCGTTCCCTGTCCCGACTCAAGCAGAGAGTCCAGAACATCAAGACCAGGGAGGACCACAGCCAGGTGATGAATGCAGGCGTGCGTCTCTACGCAGATGCCCAGAACGCGAAGACCAAGCTCGAAAACGGTTTCGACCTGTCGGATTACGACCACCGCTGCCTGGACTATGCAAAGGAATATGCCACCAGGCTTCTCTCCATCGATGTCAACATCTCCATCGACGAGATGCTCGACACTGCATGGGAACTCTTCGGAAAGTATTTCAGCAAGGCTGAGACAGGTATCAAACAGTCTCTTATCGACAAGTACTGGAAAGGCAATTAACAGATGGCCATCAAGTTTCAATACAACAAGACATCGCTGAACAACCTGCAGAAGCAGCTCAAGATGCGAGTCAAGGCGCTCCCTACGTTGCAGAACAAGGAGAGTGCCCTGAGGCTTGAGGTGCGGAAGGCAAAGGACAAGAGCGAAAGTCTGCTTGCCGAGCTCGAGGAAGCAATGGTCAGGTACGACTATCTCGCTCCGCTCTGGAACGAATTCGATCCGGGACTCGTCTCCATCAGGGACATCGAGCTGGTGACCGTCAAGGTGGCCGGTGTCAAATGTCCTGAACTGAAGAGCATCAGTTACGAGATCCATCCGTTCAATGCCTTTGTCAAACCTGCATGGTACATCGACGGCGTGGCTATCCTGAAGGACATCTCCAGGCTCGGAATAGAGTCCGAAGTCTATCTGGAGAAGCGCAGGATACTGGATTTCCAGAGGAAGAAGACCACCCAGAAGGTGAACCTCTACGAAAAGGTCCAGATCCCGGGCTACCAGGAAGCCATCCGGAAGATCAAGCGATACATGGAAGACGAGGAGAACCTCAGCAAGGCCTCGTCGAAGATAGTCAAACAACGTCACGCTGAGGAAGAAGACATGGAGGAAAACGGCAATGATTGAGAAAATGACGAAATATTCCTTCATCCTCCTCAAAGGGAAAGATGAAGATTTCCTCACTGCTGTCCAGGAACTCGGCGTGGTTGACATCACAAGGTCGTCCAAGCCGGTGGACAAGGAGTCCTCGGACCTGATGAACCTCACCCGGGAGCTTGGCGCTGCGATCAAGGCAATAGAGAGCGTCGACTGGACTTCCGACCCAGACAGGGAGAAGATTGCTGCAGAGAAGGTCGAGATCGACCCTTCGGACATTCTGGGCTGCTACAGGAATGCCGTCGCCAGGCTCAAGGCTCTGGACGAGGAACTTGTGGCCGCCAGAAAGGATGCCGCTTCCTCGAAGGTCTGGGGCGAGTACGATGCAAGGACATTCAGGATGCTGGAAGCCAGAGGTTTCCGCATCAGGTTCTACTGCATTCCAAAGAAGAAGTTCGACTCATCCTGGGAACAGGTCTACCCTCTTGCTATTGTTTCGGACGACGGCAAGGAGGTCCGCTTCGTGACGATTTCGGACGACCCGGCATATTCACTCCCCGCAGAGGAATGCCAGGCGCCGAAGATGACTCCGGAAGAGGCTGAGCGCAGGATTTCCGACATCGGCAGGCAGATCATCCGCCACAAGGCGGAACTCGCTGCCCTCAAGGAATATGCAGGTACTCTTTCTGCCGAACTTCAGGACAAGGCCGGCAGGCTGCAGAGGCATCTTGCATGCGCGGGAGCAGGTTCGGCAGCCGAAGGCATGGTGACTACCTACACCGGTTTCGCCCCTGAGGAGAACGAGAAGGAACTCTGCGAGGCTCTGGACAGGATGGATGTAGTCTACATCAAGGACGCTGCAGTCAGGGAAGACAACCCTCCGATCAAGTTCAAGGGCAATATGTTCACCAGGATGTTCAGCGTCCTGACAGACATGTACGGCAGGCCGAGCTATGATGAGTTCGATCCTACGCCTTACATTTCGGTCTTCTTCACTCTCTTCTTCGCCATGTGCATGGGTGATGCCGGCTACGGTCTGGTGCTGCTCATCGCCGGTCTCGGGATGAAGAAGATGCTCGGTTCGCTTGCTCCGCTCGTGACTGTGCTTGGAGGAGCCACCCTTGTGATGGGAATCGTGCTCCACACCTTCTTCGGAATGGACATCTCGACCGTTGCCTGGGTTCCGGACTGGCTGAAGGCCTGCATGATCACCGGCACAGTGGCAGGATACGACGCCCAGATGCTGTTCTCGATCCTCATCGGTGTCGTGCATCTCTGTGTCGCAATGCTTCTGAAAGCAGTCTATGCCTGCAGGAGACACGGTTTCCTTAACTCTCTGGGGACACTGGGATGGACTCTTCTGCTTGTCGGAGGAGTGATTGTCGGAGGTTTCTTCCTTCTGGGAGTCATCGACGCTGCGCTCACCAAATGGATCGTGATCGTCCTGGGTGGCATTTCCGCAGTCGGCATATTCATTCTCAATGACATCCACCGCAATCCGCTGATCAACATCGGCTCCGGTCTCTATGAGACCTACAACACCGTGACAGGTCTGCTCGGAGATGTCCTGAGTTACCTCAGGCTCTATGCCCTCGGACTCGCAGGCGGCATGCTTGGAAACGCTTTCAACAGCCTCGGAACTTCATTGCTGGACATCAACGTACCAGGTCTGAATATCCTGGGCTGCGGGCTGATACTGGTGTTCGGGCATGTTCTCAACCTTGCGATGTGCTGCCTCGGAGCCTTTGTGCATCCGCTCCGACTCAACTTCCTCGAGTTCTTCAAGAATTCCGGTTACGAGGGTGAAGGACGAGTGTACAGCCCGCTGAGCAATGAAGTCAACAACGAATAGTATTAATCAATAAACAAACAAATAACATCATCATGAACGAAATTTTAGGTTATCTCGGACTGGGCCTCATGCTTGCCCTTTCCGGAATCGGTTCAGCAATCGGCACTACTATCGCCGGAAATGCCGCTGAAGGCGGTCTCAAGGTCAATCCGGAGAAGTCCGGAAACTATATGGTTCTTTCCGCCCTCCCTGCTACCCAGGGTATCTACGGCTTCGTGGCTTTCTTCATGTGGCTCGGCAAGGACTTCGCGACTCAGGGACCTCTGATGTTCGGTATAGGAATCGGTGTCGGCCTTGTGTGCATGATTTCCGCAATCCGTCAGGGCCAGGTAAGTGCCAACGGTATCGTCGGCATCAGCCAGGGACACAATGTATTCACCAACACTCTCATCTACGCCGCCCTTCCTGAATTCTACGCAATTCTCGGACTCGTGGGAGCAATCATGGCATAAGGAGAAAATGTCACTTATAAAATCTATCTCCGGAATCCGGGGAACCATTGGGGGAAAGCCTGGAGACGGGCTGTCCCCTATTGATATAGTAAAGTTCACCTACGCCTACTGCGCCACTCTGCCTTCCCGCAAAGCGAAGGAGGAAGGCCGGTCCAGGTACAAGGTAGTTGTCGGCAGGGATGCAAGAATGTCCGGGGAAATGGTGGAGAATCTCGTTGTAGGCACCCTCATTTCCTGCGGAGTCGATGTAATCAAGGCCGGACTGGCTTCGACACCGACCACAGAGATGGCGGTCATCCTGTCCGGAGCGGACGGCGGAATCATCATCACAGCCTCCCACAATCCCAAGCAGTGGAACGCTCTCAAGCTCCTCAACAGCAAGGGTGAGTTCCTTACTGCAGCGGAAGGGAAGGAGATTCTCGATCTTGCGGAGAAAGAGGATTTCGACTTCGCGGCAGTCGAGGATCTCGGCTCGGTCAGCGAGCACGACTTCACCGATGAGCACCTCGATGCCGTTCTGGCTCTGGAAGCTGTCGATGTGCCTGCCGTCAAGGCAGCAGGCTTCAAGGTGGTCGTGGACGCCATCAATTCGGTCGGTGCTGTGATCATGCCCAAGCTTCTCGAAAGGCTGGGGGTGGAGTGCATCACTCTCAACAGCGAGGTTACAGGCAATTTCAGCCACAATCCGGAGCCTCTGCCCAAGAATCTTGAGGAACTCAGCGAGAAGGTCAGGGAAGAGAAAGCAGACCTTGGAATATCAGTGGATCCTGACGTGGACCGCCTTGCTTTCATCTGTGAGGACGGCGAGCCTTTTGTCGAGGAATATACCCTGGTCAGCATAGCAGAGTACCTGTTTGCCAGAGCTGAAGAAAAGGCGGCAAGGGAGGGTGTCAGCCTCGAAGAGGCAACAAGCCCATACAAGCCGGTGTCAGTGTCCAATCTTTCGAGCAGCCGTGCCCTGAGGGATGTGACCGAAAGGCACGGTGGCCGCTACATGGCTTCAGCTGTCGGCGAAGTCAATGTGACGACCCTGATGCACAAGGAGAAGGCTCTCATCGGCGGCGAAGGCAACGGAGGAGTCATCTATCCTGCAATCCACAGCGGGCGTGACGCGATGGTCGGAACAGCTCTGTTCCTCTCCGATCTGGCACACAGGAAACTGAAAGTCAGCGATCTGAAAAAGACCTATCCGGAATACCACATCGCGAAGAACAGGATCGAACTGAGCGATTCAGCCCTCATCGACAAGATACTCGAAGCGATGAAGAATGAATATGCCGACGAAGACATCAACGACATCGACGGAGTGAAGATCAGTTTCGAGCAGAAGAGAAGCTGGGTGCATCTGCGCAGGTCCAACACCGAGCCTATCATCAGAATCTACTCCGAGGCTCCTACGGCCGCAGAAGCCGAAAAGCTTGCTGCCGACGTGATTGCTATCGCTGACAGGATAATTGGCTGCTAGAATATGTTTTCGTTCAGGACAGGATCGCTGGAGAATCAGCTTGACAAGGCTCTGATGAACGGCAGAGTCGGTTGCTTCTGCACCCAGAACTGCTGGGACACCGCAACAGGGCGCTACATGTACGACCTGTTCGCCGACAGGGGCAATCTGAAATCTCTGTTCGTGCCGCATGATGCAGAGCTGACTCCGGGTACCAATCATATTCAGTTCTCAGAAGACGATGTCAGGGGACTCGATGCCATTGTCGTCGAAATCCAGGATGCGGGAGCGCGCTACTTCAATTACACCAAGGACGTTCTCCGCCTGATCGAGACTCTTGCAGCACTAGGCGACGAGGCTCCGGCTCTCTACATCGTGGACCACATCAACCCTAGCGGAAGAATCGTCGAAGGATCGATGCCGCAGGTCGCCTGCGAGGCGCACACTCCGAAGGTCGCGCACAGGCACGGGCTCACTCTGGGTGAGTTGTGCAATCTGTACTGCAACGAGATAGGAGCGAACTTCGCACTGCATGTGATCTCGGCTCTGGCTACCGATTCGACACGCCAGCTGCTGCCGTGGACCATTGCTCCGGCTTCGGACATTCCTGGGATGTTCACCTGCGGGATGTACAGCGGGGGCGGTCTGTGGAACAACACGACCATCACCCCTGCCATCGGCACTGCAAGGCCCTATGAATATCTCGGAGCACCATTCATCCGACACAGCAAGCTGGAGGTGCTTCCGGTCTCTCAGGGTGTTCTGATGCGTCCTTGCACTTTCACACCTTCCACGGGACGCTATGAGGGTGAACTCTGCAGGGGCTATCAGATAATGCTCCAGCCGGGGACCGAGTACCATTCCATCCTCCATACCCTGCAGCTGATGCGGTATTTCGCGGAGAGATATTCTCAGTTCGAGCTTCTGGAAGGGTTCGAGGCAAAGGTGGCGGATCCGGTGATGGTGAGTTACATCAAGGGGGAAATCACTTTTCAGGATCTGAAGGAGCATGTAAAGACCGAAGAGCAGAAATGGATCCGGAAGGCCAAGCGTTACTGCCTCTATGACGACCAGCCGTACCGTATCAAGTGACGGTTCGGGGGTCAGGTCGGGAGGAATATGGCCTGAAGAGACTTGAAGAAGCGATGTTTTGCGTTCTTGTCTTAAAAAATTAGGCTGAAATAGAGGACTTTTGGAAAAAATGTGCTATATTTGCGGTCTTGAAAAGAGAAACATCTTAAAAACCATAAAGAAATGAAAAAAGGACTTCATCCCGAAAACTACCGCCTTGTAGCTTTCAAGGATATGTCAAACGACACCGTGTTCATCACCCGTTCATGCGCTGAGACCAAAGAGACTCTCGAGGTTGACGGAGTTACCTACCCGGTTGTGAAGGTCGAGATTTCCAACACATCTCACCCATTCTACACTGGCAAAGTCAAGCTTGTTGACACCGCCGGTCGCGTTGACAAATTCTACCAGAGATACAAGAGCCGCCAGAAATAATTTCTGCACGGGAACAAAAGAAAGAACCCTCGAAGTTTATTTGCTTCGAGGGTTTTCCATTTTTACGATCTTATAATTATGACCGGCAACTTCTTATGCAAATCTGCCGGTCACTATTTCCACCCTCATCAGTCACGCAGCCACGGCTGCGCTTCCTGCTCCGGAGGTGGGCGGAGTGTCAGTCTTCCAGGGTTCCGTAGTCGACCCAGACCTTCATCGGGCAGGCTTCACGGTTGTCCCAGGAGTAGTAAGGTACGAAGAGCAGGGTACCTTCAGGAGTCTCTGCCAAGATGGTCTGGACTCCGCAGAGGAGTGAGGCATCATATTCAGTTGTGAAGGTTGTCGTGCTGTCCAGACGGGCGCTCTGATAGGTCCCGACATTGTCGATGCCCTCCATGCAGTAGACCAGAGGTCCGCGCATCAGCGCCCTCTTGCCCTCGTCGGCCTTGACTCTCGGATCTGCGCTGACGACCTCGACAGGCATGTCGAAACTGAGCCTGATGACTGTCTCGCCCTTCCATTTGCGGTCGATGCACAGGTAACCTCTGTCCATGCTGCTTTCAGCCGGATCGATCTGCACGCCACCTATCGAGGCAGTCCAGTTCCTGCACCAGCCCGGAATACGGATCTTCAGGGTGCGGTTAACTGACTTTGGCGCGGAGACACGGATGCTCACATCTCCATTCCAAGGATAGGATGTCTCCTGGCATATTCCAAGACCGTTGACAGTGGTGCTGCTGCCGATGAAGAGGTTGACGTAGACTGCGTCAGCCGAGGTGCCGTAGATGTAGTTGCCGACGGACGGGATGAATCGGCAGAGATTGGAAGGGCAGCAGGCGCAGCCGTACCAAGCCTGACGGTGGTGGTTACCATCGGTTTCAAGTGGATTCACATAGAAGAAGCGGTCGCCCGAGAGGGAGATCCCTGACAGGACACCGTTGTACATGGAGCGTTCCATCACATCGATGAACTTCGAATCTCCGGTCATTCCGTTCATCCTCCAGTTCCAGAGGACCATGCCGATCGAGGCGCAGGTTTCGCAGTAAGCCTCGGCATTCGGAAGGTCGTAATCGGCGGAGAAGCCCTCGAAATGGCCTGTGTGTCCGATTCCTCCTGTTATGTACATCTTTCTGCTGACGATCTTGTCCCAGACACGGAGCATTGCCTGAACGTATTCCTCGTCGCCGGTGCAGGCGGCGATGTCAGCCATTCCGCAGAAAAGATACATGGCACGGACAGCATGACCGTTGATAGTGGTCATCTCCCTCACCGGAATGTCATCCTGATAGTGTACAGCGTCGAATTCGCTGTAGCTGCCGTGACCATGGCCGCGTTCGTCAACGAGCCATTGCGCGAAATCAAGGTACTGTCTGTCACCGGTGAGAGAATAAAGCTTGACGAGGGCAAGTTCTATTTCCTCGTGCCCGGGCACCCAGTGTCTCTTGCCAGGGCCGAAGAGGTCCATCATATGGGCGACCATCTTCTTTGCGACACCCAGGAACTTGTCCTTTCCGGTCGCTTCAAAGTAAGCGATTGCGGCTTCTATGAGGTGCCCGGCGCAATACATCTCGTGCATTCCCATGTCAGTCCAACGCTTGTCGAGACCGGTAAGGGTATAGAAGGTGTTGATGTAGCCGTCCGGCTGTTGAGCGGCAGCAAACTTATCGATCCATTCGTCGCACTTGGCCTCGAGAGCTGAGTCAGGATTGTTTTTCAACGAATATGCCATCCCCTCCAGAGCTTTGTAGACGTCGGAATCGTCGAAATATATTCCGGAATGCTGACCTTCTCCTCTGGCTGCGTTCTCGAAATTGCGGATGCGGCCGGTCTGGTTTTCTATCTGGTCGATGCAGACTTCGAGAGTGACATTCTTCAGTGTGTCAAGACGAGGTGTCCAGAAAGGATCGTTGATGTTGACATCGGAAAAGAGTACCGGCTGGACTGCCTTATGCGACTGTTCCGCATCGGTGCACGAGACGGGGGCCACAAGAAGAAATGCAAAAGCGATGGCTTGGATGATCAAGGCTGAGGAATGCGATTTGAATTGCATGATCAAGAAGTGTTGATAGTGGTGAATTCGGTTATCTTGGGAAACGTGGTTCTTATGGACAAAAGTAGCCATTCACAAGCTTAATTCAAAAATAATCCTGAAATATTCAGAAAAATTTGGAGGCAAAGAAAAAAGTCCCTATATTTGCGATCCAAACAAGAAACGCTGGGTTCGTATAACGGTTAGTACTCAAGATTCTCAATCTTGCAATAGGAGTTCGATTCTCCTACCCAGTACAACTGGTACCGGAAACGGTGCCTTATGATCCAAGAGGCTGACTGCATGGTCAGCCTTTTTTCCTTTTATGCCGGACCGGCAAGAAACGAAGGGTGCGGGTCTTCAGCCGCAGACATGTTACCGATGAGCAAGCAGACATGAACCGGAAAGATATTCATAAGATGATGCAGGTTATTTATTTGAAGATTGCTAAATTTGCACAAATCGGTGATTGACAGGCGCTGTGCCTCCTCCGGTCGCCGACAGAGAAACTTTATAACTTCAAGCTCGATTGAAATGAAAGCAAAAGTCCTGACTTGGGTGACACTGGTCATCCTCCTGGCCCTCGGTATTTTCACGTATTTCAGATTCTTCTATGTTTTTGCAGACGGAGTCAAAGCCGGTGAACTCAATCAGTTCGCCTACAAAGGCTATGTCTGGAAGACCTATGAAGGCAGACTTATCCAGGCCGGATTCAAAGGTTCTGCAGGCAACCTTGGCGCCGCATCGGTGGAGTCCTACATATTCGATTTCTCAGTTGCAGACGAAGAGGTTGCAAACGAGCTGATGAGATGCTCCGGCAAAAACGTCGAACTCCATTACAAGGAGTATCTCGGCCGCCTGCCTTGGAGAGGTATGCAGAAACACATCGTCGACAAGGTGATTTCCTCATCTCCGATCAGCGAATAGGCGGACCGGGCAACGTATAGCAGCGAACAGAAACGGATAGAAATGAAAAGAATACTTGTTTTCGTCGGATTGGTGGTTCCGGCTATGCTCTGGGCGCAGAGCGGGGTGGTCGCAAGACATCCCCAGGGACAGGGTGAAAAGATGCTGACCATGGAGGAAGCAGTCCTCGGCAGGAATGTGCGTCCGTCAAATGCCTATGCAAGATGGACCGGACCGGACACCTACACCTGCTTCATGGACAGGAAATGGCAGAATTTCGACGTGAAGAGCGGTGAGGCATCCGAATATGTGGCCGCGACTCTTCCGGCAGGGATTCCGGAGGATGCGGCAAACCTCACGGAAAGTCCGGATGGGAACTTCGCCTACACGCTTGGGAAGAGCCTCTACATATTCAGGGACTCCCCTGTCTGCGTGGCAGAGAGCGAAAATGACGAGATCACCTACGGGCAGACGGTCAGCAGGAACGAGTTCGGAATCAGCGGAGGAATATTCTGGTCGCCCAAGGGTTCGCGCCTTGCTTTCTACCGCAAGGACGAGAGCCGTGTGACTTCATTCCCGCTTCTGGACATAACCACCAGGACAGGTTCTCTGGTGGAAATCAAGTATCCGATGAACGGGATGGAAAGCGAAAGGATCAGTGTCGGAATCTATTCACTGGCTGACAGTTCGACTGTCTGGTGCGAGGTCGATGACTTCGGAGATGACCGCTATCTGACGAACATTTCCTGGACACCCGACGAGGAGCATCTTCTGATCCAAGTCTTAGACAGGACCCAGAAGCATGTAAGGATGAACATGTACAAGGCTTCCGACGGCAGTTTCGAGCGGACGGTCCTCACCGAGGACAATGAGCGCTTTGTCGAGCCGCTCGATCCGGTCCATTTCCTTGAGGGGACATATTCATTCATCTACAGGACCGACAACAGGGACGGATTCCGCAACCTCTATCTCTGTGACACTCTGGGAACTGTCAGGAGACTTACGGAAGTGGATGCCGATGTCGCCTATGCCGGCAACGACGGCAGATACGTGTACTACACTTCCGCCGAAGTTTCTCCGGTAGAGAACCATCTGTTCAGAATCAGGATCTCCCCATCCAGGCGGAAAGGTTCATTCGACCCGGGCACGGCGCGCTTCGGAGCCCCTGAAAGGTTGACATCAGAAGAAGGCTGGCACAACATCTCACTGAACCAGGACTGCAGCAAGTTCATCGACAGCTACAGCAGCTTCAATGTTCCTGGATGCACTGACCTGAGGTCTGCGGACGGCAAACTAATCCGTAACATCCAGACGGCCGGCGATCCGCTCAGCGACTACAAAACCGGAGAGGTACTCCTCGGCAAGGTCAGAAGCGCGGACGGCAATTACGACAACTGGTACAGGCTCTTCCTTCCGCCCGATTTCGACCCTTCCGTCAAATATCCTGTGATACTGTACGTCTATGGAGGACCGCATTCCCAGATGGTTCAGGACAGCTGGCTCGGACAGGTCAGGATGTGGGAGATGCTTATGGCCCAGAAGGGATACATTGTCTATGTCCAGGACAACAGGGGCACTCAGAACAGGGGCGCCGAATATGAGAAAGCAATCCACCGCCAGTGCGGAAAGTGCGAAATGGAGGACCAGATGGTGGGAATCGAGATGCTGAAGAGTCTTCCTTTCGTGGATGCTGACAGAATCGGTGTACATGGATGGAGCTATGGCGGATTCATGACAATCTCGCTGATGACGAACTATCCTCAGACTTTCAAGGTCGGTGTCGCCGGAGGTCCCGTAATCGACTGGAAATGGTACGAAATAATGTACGGAGAAAGGTACATGGACACAGAGGAAACAAATCCTGATGGTTTCGCTGCCACCAGTCTCATCGGAAAGGCGGCCGACCTGAAGGGCAAACTGCTGATCTGCCAGGGAGCAATCGACAACACCGTCGTCTGGGAGCACAGCTTGAGTTTCATCCAGCGCTGCATCGAAGAGAACGTCAAGGTGGATTACTTCCCATACCCTCTTTCTGAGCACAACGTCATGGGCCGCTGGAGAATACATCTGATGGACAAGGTCACCGACTATTTCGACGACTATCTGTAGCGTTTCCTGCTTCGAGACTTACCTGACGTTCCCTGCTTCGAAGGCCTCATGTGCTTCCTTGCTTCGAGGTTTACCTGACGTTCCTTGCTTCGAAGGCCTCATGTGCTTCCTTGCTTCGAGACCTGCCTGCCGTCGGATTCAGACTTCCCGGGGCGGGTAGCTAAATGAAATCATCATCCAGAGCCACGATTATCGGATACCGCCTGGTCGTGTAACGTCTGTGCGGACTTCCGGAGCTCTTCCTGACCTTGTACCAGGAGTCATATCCACCTTGCTCCAGGGTCTTGCTGTTCTCATCGGCAGGCCATGACATCGGAGTCGAGGAAGGAGGCCCCGTAGGATCCGTTGCATCGGCAGAAATGTCGAATCCCCAGCTGAACCATCCCTGGTTGTAGCTCATCCAGTCACTCACCTGAGTGCTGCCTCTGCTGAATCCACCAAGAAAGGCATATTCAGCTTCCGCTTCTGTTGGCAATCTAAGAGAAAGCCCGCAATCCTGGCGCATTCCATCCAGCACAGACTGAACATCACCGATGTGGATGAAGTCCTTCGTGTTCTTCTGATATTCGCTTCCGGCATAACTGATCAGATCCGCATCCACACTGACGAACTTCGCAAGCATCCTTTCATCCATGGGTCTTATCCCGATCCAATAATCCCTGCTCAGCGTGACACGATGTTTCGGATTCGTGAAGCCGTAGGATGTCCCCTGGCTTTCGTATTGTGTATCATCTCCCATTTCAAAGGATCCTCCAGGGACCTTGACCATCAGGAAAGAAGTATCGGAAACATATATTTCAAGGCTGTCGCCACGAGCGTTCATTGAATATGACGACCTGGTTCTTTCTTCGAAAGAAATGCTTTCCATAGCCATCCGTCCTTCCGAGTCACTGACCAGAATGATAGTTTCATCATCCGTAAAAGGGTCAGGTGCAGTGATGCTGATCAAGCCGGAGTCGCTCACAGCATCCACTCCGGGAGCAACCTCCGACGGAGTGCCGGAAGGCAGGACTACAGCCTTCCAACCGCCTTGAGCCAAGGCTTTGACTTTTGTCGTCCCGCAGGCCCCCGACACCGAGTATTTGACAGACACTGTCTCGCCAGCCGATATCTGCCGATCGCTCAGGTCCAGAATGACAGCAAGCGACGGAGTCGGACGGCACTTTGGCAGAACGATGACAGAACCATCGGTTAGATTGATAGTCAGGCGATCCTCTGCATCAACCAGGGAATCTATCAGACCACAGGAATGCTCATCTGCATATTCATTGACTTTCCCTATTCTTTCCCAAGTAGTCCCGTCGTCATAGGATATGCACCACCAGCCTTCCTCGATCCGGATTTGTGGTGTCCGCCCATCTTCTCCGTCCTCGCCATCTGCCCCGTCGTTGCCGTCAGTGCCATCCTTTCCGTCAGTGCCATCCTTTCCGTCAGCACCATCCTTTCCGTCAGTGCCGTCCTTCCCATTGGCCCTTATTCTGTTTCCTGAAGAATCCCTCAACCATGTTCCGTCAATCATCCAGTACCAGTTACCGTCTTCATCCTGACCAAGGCCTATACGGGGAACTGTCCCATCCTTTCCATCAATTCCGTCTCTGCCGTCCGTTCCGTCTCTGCCGTCCGTTCCATCTCTGCCGTTCATGACAGTGACAGGAGGATTCTTCAAAAAAGTTATTGTGTAACCGACCTCCTTGCCGCCAAGGATCACCGGCGTTACCGAAGTCACAACATCTCCGGAAGCAAAGACATCCACTATTGAAGAGAGAGCAGAAAGATCGGAGTTGATTTTTGCACAAATGGCTTCCAGGGCTGAAATCCGGGCTTCCTGCTTCTTGATGGCCTCCCAGAGGGATGTGTCGTCATATTCAGAGGTGCAGGCAATTGATGAAAACAGGGTCCATGTCGCTATTGCCATTACGGATGATAATCTGATGAGTCTATACATAGTGAGTGATTCAGTTGTTTATGTTCAAGTTAAGGGGAACAGGCCTACACGCATATCGAAAAAGGGCAGCAGTGCCTGTCAGGGATCGATGCAGCGACTTGTTCTCCGGATCGGCATTGACCGCTTGAAGCCCATATCGGAAAGCAGGTTGACGAATACGGGCGTCTCGCCCTGTGAAGTTTTCCTGTTCATAGTCTTCGGTTTTGCCACGAATATATCGCAACATTTCCAGGAAAACCACAGCCGCAGCCCCTCCGGGCGCAGATATTTACGTTTCTTTAAGTTATTTCCGAATCTTTACTCGCAGGCGCCATCGCGTGGAGTGAGATTAATCGGAAAAAGGGAAGCATAAGTTTGATTGGAGTCAGGAAAAACTGTAACTTTGAACGGAACGAGACCGGAGCCTGAACCGACCACTTGTTTTCCCAGGTACGGCGCCCTGGACCGCCAAACAATTTCTCTGTATGATCAAAGCACTTGTCAAGTCTTTCTTCCTGACATTCATCATGTTGTCAGTATGTTTTCCGATCTGTGCTTCAGAGCCCCCGGGGACAGTATTCCCGGATGCTGACAAGGTCGTTGCGCAGAGAATCCTCAACGCATTGTGGAAAGAGAAATCCGAATCGATGAAGAGTAGCGGAAGCCAGACTGGGGATACGTTTTCGAAGCTTATCCTGTCGGCGGCCGGAAAGCTGGCGGGCACTCCTTATGCAGGAGGAACTCTGGATTCTGAGTGGGAAGGAGAGCAGATGAGGATTTTCCTGACCAGGACCGACTGCATACTGTTTGTCCAGACATGCATCAGTCTGGCTCAGACCGTCGATTCAGCAACCGATGACAAGGATGCAAGCATCGAAAGATTCGCCAGTCTGCTGGAGAGAAGCCGATACCGCAAAAAAGGCCCGCCATATTCATACTCCGACAGAATTCATTATACGACAGAGTGGCTCCGTCGTGAAGAAGGGGCCACTCTCAATGACATTACGATTGATCTTGGAGGAAGCCAGATCGACCATCCAGTCTCATTCATGACTTCAAATGCATCCAGGTATCCGCTGCTTTCAGACCAAGCAATCAACCCTGATTGCGAATCGGACCTGAAGGCTATCCGGGCGACAGAAGAGAAGCTGAACCGAGAACCAATGACAACCATCCCTGGGAGCAAGCTCCCCGAAGCCGCGAAAGGTATCCGTTCAGGTGACATTATCTGCTTCACCACGACTGTCGAGGGTCTTGACATATCCCACGTAGCCATCGCTGTCGTGAAGAACGGAGAAGTATTCTTTATCCATGCCTCACAGAAAGAGGGAAAAGTCATCGTGGACAAAAAGCCTCTGATTGAATATGTGAACGTCCACAGGAACCTCTCAGGCGTAAAAATACTCCGTCCCCTTGGAAGGTGAATGGTCTGTGAGGTCTACGGAAGGCAGGTTGCCAAGACTTCCGGCAGACCGCCCTCCAGGCCTTCTGCCAGCCGCTCGGCAGACAGAAGGCATATAGAAGGCAGGCAAGGTTCAGTCTACTCTCCCCAAAGGGCATCGACGGTCTGAATCTGGGAAGGATATCCGTCGGCTTTCCATTTCAGGGTCGCGGAAGTCGACTGACCCGAGTAGTAGAATGTGCCGGACCTGGATGCGTACACAGAGAAAGGCTGTCCTCTGTGATACATATACACTCCACCGACATAGACAGAGAAACCATCATAAAGGTTCTTGATGTTGAATGGCTTGTCGTATTCGGTTTTCACAGAATTGCTTATCTTCACGCCTGAGAGCACTCCGCTAATCATGAAAGAGGAATATTCGCCCGCAAGCTCTGCCTCCCCGGAGGAGATGAGTGCGTCCAACGATGAGTATTCCTTGAACGCATAGACTTCTGAAACGGAAGCATTCCCCAAGCCGGATCCGGATTCGGTGAAGGTCCTGTTGGAATAGACGTGTCCGAAAGTGGACATGTCGAACTTCCCATAGAAATTGGTTTCACCTATCTTCGCACGGTATCTGGTCCAATGCAGGACTCTTGGATTGTCAGCATCGGTGTCCTCGGTGAAAGTCGAAGTTACATCCAGGTCACCCATACGGCATATTTCCGGAATCACGGCCACTTTCGAATCAGTGTCGAATGAACAGACCCGCATTCCATAGTCTGCAGACAGTTCGACGACCTCCTTGCTATCTTTGTACAGCGGAGCAGAATGCAGCGGAAGCACTGAAGGATTGGAATGCTTGTCCGAGGCAGCATCGCCGAGTGACACAACTGAATATAATGGACGCCTCAGGTACTCTCCAATCGCCTGACCATCGTCCGAGACCGGGCGTACCGAAATCAACCTGTCTATTTCAAGCCCATCCACAAATGAATATGTCAACGGAGAAACTGAGCCATAGTCCGAAAAGTCCTCCGTGTGACAGACAGCTGTCGCCACTTTTTCAATAGCCTTTGAATATGACGGCAGCAGAGCCTGGGCGGACAGCAGGTCATAGTCGCTCATCACATATTCGTACCTCTTCCCATCAGGCCATGGAGAAGATACGCCCTCTCTGATTCTGAAACCTTTGAAGGAGAGCCTGGCCTTGTCGCCATATTCGAGAGTCGGAGCATCCATCGTACAACTGACAGTGACCTTGTACGGCAGGATGGTGTTTTCCAACCGGTCACTTTCGGATATGGTCTTTTCGCCGAAGGTGATGGATCTTACAGTCAGGCCGATGCCGTCTGCAGGAGAACCTTCCGTCCAGTCAGGAAGAGCATTCCTGTCAAGGCTTATGCAGGCATCCTGATCCGAATTCCAGGAATAGGTCTTGCCGTCACCGTCTTCAAGTTCGACCGTGGCATCCGGAATGAGGACAGGTCCGGGGCCGAAGACCACATAGGATACTCCCCCGGTGTACGGATTGACATATTCATAAGTACTGTCGGCAAGGTCCAGGAGAGCCCTGACAGGCTTGACTGAGTATTTCTGCGGATCGATGTCGTCCACATAGACGATCACGGAGTCAATCCTTGTGACTATTATGGTCTGTCCTTCCGAGCCATCCTTGCCTTTGAGATATAACCAGAAATCATTCTCGGAGACAGCGAATGCAGGCCAATTCGGGTAGAGTTCGATGTCATAGACGCCATTGCCCGGATTTGGAAGGCCGGTTTCTGAAAGCACCATGGATTTCCAAAGTTCGTAGGCCGACATTCCGTCTGTTCCGTCCTGACCATCAGCGCCATCCTGACCATCCGCACCATCCTGGCCGTCAGCGCCGTCTTTACCATCAGCTCCATCCTGGCCGTCAGCGCCGGCAACTCCCCTGAGGTATTCCCAGAAATCAGCCACAGATGTCTTGGTTCTGTCCCAAAGGGTTCCCGGGAAATGAGGATTCTCCAGACCTTCCTCTGAAGTCACATCCTTCACCCAAAGGTCATAGGCACTGCTCCCGTCGGCGCCGTCTTTTCCATCCGCGCCGTCTTTTCCATCCGCGCCGTCTTTTCCGTCCTCGCCGGTGGCAGGTATTCCGGTGTCGACATCACCTATCTGCCAGTTACCTTTATCATTGACGAAAGGAGTATTGCCGTCAGAACCGCTGTCACCCTTGTCGCCTTTGTCACCTTTGTCACCCTGGTCGCCTTTATCGCCCTTGTCACCTTTATCGCCCTGGTCACCTTTGTCGCCCTGGTCACCTTTGTCGCCCTGGTCACCTTTGTCGCCTTTATCGCCCTGGTCACCCTTTTCTCCCTGGGCTCCGGTCAGGAATATGAAGAAATCCTGCAGAGTGATATCCGACTCTGAGTAGACCCTTCCAGAGGCATCGGTAAGAGGTTCTCCATTTCTGGCAGACTCGATAACCAGCGCAACCCAGGACTCATAGGCAGAAAGGCCGTCCTTGCCGTCGGCTCCGTCCTTGCCGTCTTCACCTCGGGCAGGGACTTCTGTGTCCGTGTCGCCGATGAACCAGTTGCCATTGTCCCCAATGTAGGGAATGAGTCCATCAGCCCCGTCCGATCCGGTAATGAACCAGAAGAAATCGGCCGGAGAAGTCTTCTGCGGGTCCCACTGCTGGGAGGGATCATGAGGATCGGGCACTCCGGAAGAGACATATTCAACCCACAGTTCATAGGCTGATTTGCCGTCGGCACCGTCCTTGCCATCGCGACCCTTCAGATAGATGAAGAAATCGGCCAGTTCGGTCCCTCCGTTCCAATCCTTGATTTCTCCCTCCTTCACAGCCTTCACCCAAAGATCATAGGCGGAAAGCCCATCTGCGCCATCCTTGCCAGGGGCGCCCTGCTCTCCTTTGGGACCGATGGGCATAGTGATTTCAAGGGAATTGCATCCCGTGAAGGTTGCCAGGCCCAAAAGAAGAGCCACCAACCAGGTTTCGAATATTTTTCGTGTCATAAGTTTGAAGGTTACTTTGTTTTCAATCATTCATTATCAGGTACTTCCATAAAAGATCATCGGAGATTCTCTCTATCACGACCTTGCGGTCTCCCTTGCGGACATCATCCGACTCCGATTCCGGAACCACGGCCATCCTCTTGCCGAAGCCTCGGCTGCAAAGCATTCCGGAGGAGACTCCCCTCTCTGTCAGAGCCTCAAGCACAGCCTTCGCCCGTCTTGACGAAAGATCGTCATTGTATTCTTCCGTGCCTTTCGCATCAGTGTACCCGGCAACGAGGAAGTGCTGGTCCGGGCATTCCATCAATGTCCTTGCGACCTGGTCGAGAGCCGGATATGACTCTTCCGAGATGACGGAACTGTCAAACTCGAAAGTGACGGATTCCAGAAGCTCGTTCATTATGACCGTCAGCGGGACTTCCCTCTCGATGACTTTCTCGACGGGTACTTCCTTCTCCACAACCTTTTCAACGACCTTCTCAACGACTTTTGGAGAAAACCGGCCGGAATAGAGATCATCATATTCACTCAGATGGGCGCCGACATATTCATCGGCCTCCGCTTTCCGCCTGCTGTTTCCGCCGAGGGAAAGGACCACTCCGGCGCTGAGGCGCGCGAAATTCTGTCCCTTGCCCAAAAGCGGAGTATGGTAGTCACCCTGAAGTCTGATTCCGACCCTGTCGCCCATCCAGCAGATCACGCCGAGACCGGCGCTGACAGGAAGGAATGAGTCATCTGCCACGGTCATGCCCTTGTTCCAGGCATCTTCGGCCGTCCATATTCCTTCACCAGTCGGATCATTGTCGAAATGTCCGAAATATCTGGTAGGAAAGTTTTTACGATAATACGATGCTCCAACTCTCAGATAGGGTTGGATCCACCTGCTGCGGACGAAAGGACGGAACTGGATGCCGGGCCCGGCAAGAATCGAGCATCCCTGTTTCGGAATATCCCCGGAGAGGTAACGGGCGAAGCCTGCCATAGCCTGCAGGTCAAGATAAAGCCAGCTGTTCAACCTCCTCGAGGCATAAAGTTCAAGACCGCCGTGTACGAGTTTCTGATCCACGGAAAAAATGTAGTCCCCACCGGCGCTCTGGCGGAAATCATGCACAGAGACCCTGGTCATGTTCATCAGGGCTCCACCGGTTCCGAATTCCCACTCGCCCGCCTTCTGGGCAAGAGCGTTCAGCGATCCTGCGGAACACATGATCAGAACCGCAAAGAATACTTTGATTTTCAATGAGTCCATAAGTCATCAGAATGAATATTCAGAAATGTTCTGGATGCCCGGAATGCCGTAATAGGCGCTCACCAGGTCACCTTTCAGATAGACTTTCCTGCCCAGCAGAGAGGGGTTGTCAACAAGATTGAGAGCATTTCTTATCTCTCCGGAGACAAGCTTGACGCTCAGGCACGAACTTTTGTCCGAGACCGAAGACCGGCTGGCTATCGCAATGTTGGTAGCTGAAGTGAAAGGTGGTTCGAAAGAGATACCTGTCTTCGAAGAGGTCATATCTCCTCCCACAATGTAGCCGCACACCCAGACATCCTTCGCATCGATGTTCTCCTTCGCCTGGCTGACGCTGAAGGCGGTTTCCATGGTCGAACCAGGTGCCGCACCGCTGCCGGAACCTATCGTGTAGGAATCCTCATACCAGACTCTGGCCGTGTCGACACTGATCGAGAAGACATGGGATTCCGGACTGTCTTCCGCAGGGCAGGAAACACCGAGTGTCAAAATCTCACAAGCTTCCAGATACCTGGTTGTCAACTTCTTCACAGATGAACCGTCATTTAGGGAAATGGATATGTTCCCGGGCTGGAAATATCCTGTCCTGTTCTCGGATGATGAATATTTCAGCGAGGAGCCCGAGCTTTCCGCCAGAAGATAACCGGAAGGATACCTTTCCCTGAACTCCCCGGTGACCCTCAGCCTCAGACCGGAATTGAGCTGGGTACAATGCAAGTTGACCTTGGTGGCCATCCCGGACTGGACGACCACGACCTGTTCATCACCGAATTGAGGGGCGGAAAAAGCCGGAGCGGAGAATTCCCTGGAGATGACCTTGACGGTGTAGGTTCCGCTCTCCAGTGCCATCGATTCCGGTGAATCGCCGTACAGCCCTTCATAAAGAGTCGTTCCGGAACTGTTTCGGATCTTCAGGATAAACGAATCAGTGTCGGGAATTTCAGAGATGGATCTTGCCGCGAGCTGCTCGGCAAAGTTCCATGACAGATAACCGGGAGATTCGGCATCAGGCAACCTGTTGCATGAACTTGAGCAGGCAAAACAGATGACGCTGCCTGCAATGAGCCCTGTCAGGGCTTTGGTTGAATTTTTCATAGTCTGTTGCGTTATGTTTCCATCCGCACCGTTGCGGACCGGGAGCAAAAATAGAACAGGCTATGGAAAATAGTCAGAGCAAAAACGAATGATTTACGTTCTTTATGAAAATATATTCATTTCTTTATGAATGAATATAAAAATTCACGAGGCAATCGCACTCACTGCGATCGCCCCGCTACTTAACCTAAACTTAAACTATGAAAAACTTCGTTTCAAATATAGTGATTGTTTTGGAAATTACAATAGCGGAAGACGAATTTTTGCGAATCTCAGCAAAAGAAGCTTTTCACCGTAATTGTCAAAAACGATTTTTGCCTTCCGGTTCTCGCCACTTCCTGAAATTTCTGTCACGGTACCGAGACCGAAACGGTTGTGCTCCACTCTCATCCCGACTTTGATGCTCTCCTGAGGCATAGGTGTGAACTGCTCATCCGGAATCTTCGGAGGAAGAGGACGGTTGCGGATCTGGTCCTTGGAGGAGATGCTTCCAGAGTATGGTGCAGGGCCACTGGAAACCGGCCTCGCGCCTGAAGATGAGCCCGATACACCGGAATTGCGACCGGCACCGCCGGAAGAGGAGCGGGAACCCGGATACGAAGGATTGCGGACACTTCTCGCAGGGCCGGAGGAAGAGTATGCGTATCTGGAGCCAAAACCTCTGAAAGATCCGAATCCCGAATCTTCAGATGTTTCGAAATCGCTTTCATCCAATGGATTGACAAGGTAGATCGGGTCGATCTCCTTGAGGAAGCGGCTAGGCGGGTTGTTTTCATGCTTGCCGTTGCGCATCCTTGTCTGGGCGAACGAGATGTAAAGATTCTTCTTTGCCCTGGTCATCGCCACGTAGAAAAGACGCCTCTCCTCCTCCACTTCATTGCTTGTCGAAAGCATCGAGAGGTTGGGAAAAAGGTTTTCCTCCATTCCTGTCACGAAAACATATGGGAACTCCAGACCTTTGGACGAATGGATTGTCATCAGGGCTATCCTGTTGGAGGAATCCTCATCGTCGGTGATGTCTGAATTGGAAATCAGTGACACATTCTCGAGGAACTCGCCCAGTGTCACAACCGGCACGCCAGCCCCAGCCTCATCCTGCCCTGCCTCGGCTTCATATTCACTCTTCCGCTCCTCCACGAATCTGGTCACGCTGTTGACAAGCTCTTCGACATTGGAGGCCTTGGACTGCGACTCTATCGAAGAATCGCTTTTCAAGGTGGAATACAGCCTGCTTTCTTCGGATATGCTGAGAGCGAGAGTGTCCGCATCTTCAGTTTCAACCCTTGAAGCCAGCCCGCTTATCATCTCGCAGAAACCCCTGATCCGCGCCACAGAAGCCGCCTTGAGGCCGAATTCGGCGAATCTTTCCGAATATGCCGCCTTGAAGAGGGAGAGTCCCAGGACATTGGCCATAGACCCCAACGCGGCCATCGAAGTTTCACCTATTCCGCGCGAAGGAGTGTTGACCGCCCGCTTGAAGGACTCGTCATCATTGACGTTCACCACCAGTTTCAGGTAGGCCATCATGTCCTTGACCTCCGCCCTTTCGAAGAAGGATCTTCCGGAATATACCATATAGGGAAGGTTGTTTCTCCTGAGTGCCTCCTCAAGTGCATTGGACTGGGAATTGGTCCTGTAGAGCAAGGCGAAATCCTCATACTTCGCGTGGTCGGTCTGGATCCTGCGCATGATCTCGGAAACGACCCTCCTGCCTTCTTCCTGCTCGTTGAAGCTCTTCAGCAGAAGCAGTCTGTCTCCTTCCTCCCCGGCAGAGACGCAGGTCTTTGGAATACGGTTCGTGTTCTTGGCAATCAGCGAGTTGGCTGCATTGACGATGTTTCCTGTCGAACGGTAGTTTGTCTCCAGGCGGAAGAGCTTGCAATCAGGGTAGTCTTTCTTGAAATTGAGGATGTTCTCGATCTTGGCTCCTCTGAATGAATATATCGACTGCGAGTCGTCTCCCACCACGCAGATGTTCCTGTGCCTCTCACCCAACTTCTTGAGGATCAGGTACTGGGCAAAATTCGTATCCTGATATTCATCGACCATGAGGTAGTCGAACCGCGAAGCTATTTCCTCTTTCGCCTCGGGGAAGTCGCGCAGGAGGATATTCATGTTCAGAAGAATGTCGTCGAAGTCCATCACGCCCGCCGCACGGCATTTCCTGGCGTAGAGGGAATACACGTCGCAGGTATTCGGCATCCTGGTCTTCCTGTCGGATTCCACAAGTTTCGGATTGTTCCTGTAGGCCTCCGCTGTCACGAGATTGTTCTTTGCGAGGGATATCCTTGTCTGGATCGTCTTCGGCTTGTAGACCTTGTCATCAAGCTTGAGCTCCTTCAGACAGGCCTTGATGGCGCTGAGAGAGTCGCCCGAGTCGTAGATTGTGAACTGCGGAGGATAGCCGAGCTTTTCGGCATAGTCGCGCAGGAATCTTATGAATATCGAGTGGAAGGTCCCCATCACTATGCGCCTTGCCTTGAGGCCGCCTACCATGAGGGAGATTCTTTCCTTCATCTCCGATGCTGCTTTCTTGGTGAATGTCAATGCCATCACCCTGGAAGGGTCCACCCCTTTCTCCAGAATCCAGGCAATCCTGCCGGTAAGGACTCTGGTCTTTCCTGAACCCGCACCCGCTACGATGAGCACAGGTCCTTCGGTACATTCGACGGCCTTTCTCTGCTCATTGTTCAACCCTTCTGAAACGGTACTGAAATTGTTTTCCATAACGAACGCGAAATTACAGTTTTTTTTCAACAAAAAATAAATAAGAAATGAGTATCTTTGTAGTCTTGATACTGACTATTACTATCAATTCACAAAATAATGTCAAACATCATCGATTTGAAAAAAGGTCTGAATATTCCTATCGAAGGAATGGCAGCCCTCGAAACAAAGAAGACGATCATGCCAGATGTTGTTGCAGTCCGTCCGGGAGAATTCAAGGGGTTCACCCCAAGACTTCTCGTCAAGGAAGGTGACAAGGTACTTGCAGGATCTCCAGTTTTGGCAGACAAGCAGAACCCTGACGTGCTGCTCACCGCTCCGGCAAGCGGAACCGTGCAGTCAGTCGTCAGAGGTGAGAAGAGAAAGCTTCTTGCTGTTCTCATCAAGACTGACGCCGATCAGCAGGCTGTGGATTTCGGCAAAGCCGATCCGAAGGGACTTGATGCAGCGACCGTCAAGGAGGTTCTTCTCAAGAGCGGTCTCTGGCCAGCATTCGTTCAAAGGCCTTATGGTATCATTGCCGACCCGGCACTGACTCCGAAGGCCATTTTCGTTTCCGCATTCTCAACAGCACCTCTCGCTGCCGACACCGAATTTGCGTTCAAGGATGAACTTCCGGCAATCCAGGCAGGCATCACAGCGGTTTCAAGGATCGCGAAGGTCAATGTCTGCGTCAACAGCGCCGAATCCTCATTCGCCAAGCTTGCCGATGCGACTGTCTACATCGTCAACGGCAAGAAGCACCCGGCCGGAAACGTAGGTGTGCAGATCAGCCACATTTCCCCTATCATGAAGGGTGACACGGTGTGGACTCTTTCCCTCGCATCGCTTGCCGCAATCGGCAAGTTGTTCACAACCGGCAAGGTAGACCTTTCCAGGAAGGTCGCCGTAACCGGTCCGGCTGCCATCGCTCCTTCTTATGCAGTCGCAATCCCGGGCACTCCTGTCAAGGATTTCAGCGGCTGGTACGACAAGTCCGGAGCCGAACTCCGATTCATCAGCGGTGACGTCCTGAGCGGCACCAACGTCGGCGAAGACGGTTCACTCGGCTTCTTCGACAACCAGGTCACCATCATCAGAGAAGGCCGTGAGAGAGAGTGGTTCGGTTGGGCAAAACCATTCAGGTTCAACCAGTTCAGCTCCTCAATGACTTACTTCTCATGGCTCCTGCCGAAGAAGAAGTACAATATGGACACCAACACCCATGGAGGAGTCCGCGCCTTCGTCCTTTCGGACGTCTACGGCAAGGTTCTTCCTATGGACCTGTTCCCGGTCTATCTGGTCAAGGCCTGCCTTGCAGGTGACATCGACAAAATGGAGAAGTTCGGAATCTACGAAGTCCTTCCTGAGGACCTCGCCCTGTGCGAATTCGTGGATCCTTCCAAGAACGACATCCAGGCAATCATCAGTTCAGGCATCGACCTCATGCTGAAGGAAATGGCTTAAAGGAGACTAACAATGGAAGATAATACAGTAAAACCAGGCCTTTTTGAGAAAGGCGGCAAACTGGGATGGCTTCACTCATCCTGGGATGCCTTCGACACATTCCTCCGCGTTCCTGCGACCGTAACGGCCAAGGGAGCCCACATCAGGGATGCGGTTGACATCAAGCGCGTGATGATCATCGTTGTCCTCGCCCTTGTCCCGGCCGCCCTGTTCGGCATGTGGAATGTCGGCTATCAGCACAATCTCGCAGCAGGTGACCTCCCGGGATTCTGGAACCAGTTCTTCTGGGGTCTCCTGAAAGTGATTCCTCTTTACCTTGTTTCCTATATCGTAGGACTCGGCATCGAGTTCGCCAGCGCCCAGATCAAGGGCGAGGAAGTCAACGAGGGTTACCTTGTCTCAGGTATGATCATTCCTCTGATCGTTCCTGTCGACGTTCCTCTCTGGATGCTTGCAATCGCAGTAGCATTCGCAGTCATCTTCGGCAAGGAAGTATTCGGTGGTACGGGAATGAATTTCCTCAACCCGGCTCTCCTGTGCCGCGCTTTCCTCTTCTTCTCCTACCCTTCGGCAATGTCGGGTTCGGAAGTATGGATCGCAAGGCGCTGCGGAGCTGATGCAATCACCGGAGCCACCCCTCTCTCATACCTTTCAGAAGGCACAGACGCAATGGCTGCCCTCGGCGGAGCCAATTTCAATTTCTGGAATATGTTCGCAGGAACCATCCCTGGTTCCGTTGGTGAGACTTCAGTGATTGCCATCCTTCTGGGTGCCGTCATCCTGATCTGGACCGGTGTCGCAAGCTGGAAGATCATGGTGTCATCAGTTGCCGGCGGTCTGCTGATCGGCTGGCTCGGAACACTCTGCGGAGTCACCGACATCCCTGCATATTACCACCTTGTAATGGGAGGTTTCGCATTCGGTACCGTCTTCATGGCAACCGACCCTGTGACCTCAGCCCAGACCGAAACCGGCAAATGGATCTACGGATTCCTCGTCGGAGCCCTCTGTGTCATCGTAAGACTCTTCAACCCTGGATACGCTGAAGGAATGATGCTCGCCATCCTCCTGGGCAACACCTTTGCTCCTATCATCGACCACTGCGTGGTCAGCACACACATTTCCAGGAGAGTTTCTAAAGTCGCATAAGCCATGAATACAAACAGCAATACCTACACGGTCGTCTATTCGGCCATCATCGTGATCGTTGTTGCTTCGATTCTCGCTCTTGCCGCCACGTCCCTCAAGGACCGCCAGGTGGCCAACATGAAGGCTGAGACCATCAGCCAGATTCTTTCAGCAGCGAAGATTCCGGCAGGCGAAAGCAACGCTGAGATTATCGCGACCTACAAGAATGAAATCGCCGAGGCTTTCAAGGTAGACCTTACCGGCAAGAGGACCGGCGACCTCGATACGGAAGACGCCGAGATCTTCACCACCTCCGACCTCAAGGCGCAGAACTACAACATCGCTGACGCTTCGGAGCAGACAACCATCCCTGTCTATGTCTTCAAGAACGGAACCAAGGTCTTCCCTATCTATGGAGCAGGCCTCTGGGGCCCGATCTGGGGATATGTTGCAGTGGCAACTGACGGAACGATCGCAGGAGCGACCTTCGACCATGCTTCCGAGACCCCTGGCCTTGGCGGCAAGATCAAGGATGACCCTGCATTCCGCGCACAGTTCGACGGCAAGACTTTCGATTTCACAGATGCCGCTCCTTTCGCAATCGTAAAGGGTGGCGCTCCTGAAGGAAAGGCAAATGCCATCGACGCCATCACCGGCGCCACAATGACCTGCAAGGGTCTCGACCAGGCAATCAACGCATGGATCAAGGCTTACGCGCCGGTTATCTCGAACGCTGCCACACAGTGCGGTTCTGAATGCTGTTCCGAATCCGGAAACGAGTGCGGCATGAATGAAGAATGCTGCAACGAGGCAGCTTCCGATTGTTGCGGAAACTGCCAGGAAGAGCAGACCGGATGCGGAGAATGCGGCACCAACAACTAATTCGGAGGAAACAGTTATGGCAAATCTGAAAGAAACATTTTTAGCTCCAATATTCAAGGGCAACCCTATCACAGTGCTCGTTCTGGGTATCTGTTCCTCCCTTGCGGTGACCGTTGAGCTCAAGGGAGCCTGTGTGATGGCACTTTCCGTCATCGCAGTCACAGGTCTCTCCAGCCTCGTGGTCTCACTCCTGAGGAACACCATTCCGAACAGAGTCCGAATCATCGTGCAGCTTGTAGTTGTCGCAATGATGGTAATTCTCGTCGACCAGTTCCTCAAAGCCTTCGCCTACGGAATCGACAAGCAGCTTTCCGTCTACATCGGCCTCATCATCACAAACTGTATCGTAATGGGACGTATCGAAGCTTTTGCCCTGGGCAACAAGCCGCTCCCATCATTCATCGACGGTCTTGCCAACGGATTCGGCTACGGCATGATTCTCATCATCGTGGCTTTCTTCCGTGAGCTCTTCGGCTCGGGAACCCTCTTCGGACTTCCTGTCCTCAAGGCCATCGGCTACACCAACAACGGTCTCATGATCCTTCCTCCTATGGCCCTCATCCTTCTGGGATGTGTCATCTGGGTACAGAGGAGCATCCAGAAAGACCTTCAGGAGAACAACTAACTCAGATCATAGAAAATGGAATATTTAAGCTTATTCGTAAAGTCAATCTTTGTTGACAATATGATCTTTGCATACTTCCTCGGTATGTGCTCATACCTGGCGGTATCAAAGAACGTGAAGACAGCTAATGGTTTGGGACTGGCTGTTATCTTCGTGCTCGTGTGCACGCTTCCTCTCAACTACCTTCTCAACAAGTACATCCTCACTCCCGGCGAGAACTGCATATTCGGACCTGATGTCGACCTGAGCTTCCTCAGCTTCATCATATTCATTGCTGTCATTGCAGCCTTCACCCAGCTGGTCGAGATGATTGTCGAGAAGTTCCTGCCTTCGCTCTATTCATCTCTCGGAATATTCCTTCCGCTCATCGCCGTGAACTGCGCCATCCTCGGAGGTTCGCTCTTCATGCAGCAGAAGGATTTCGTCAATGTAGGTGAATCGGCAGTGTACGCCCTCGGTTCCGGTCTGGGATGGTACATCGCAATCGTGGCTCTGGCCGCAATCCGCGAGAAACTCACCTACAGCAAGGTTCCGGCTCCGCTCAGGGGCATCGGCATCACCTTCATCACCGTAGGTCTGATGGGTATCGCATTCATGGCATTCATGGGTATTTCATTATAGGAGGAAAGGAGTATGAACACAATTCTAGCATCAATCATCGTCATTGTCGCAGTGACTCTGACTCTGGTGGCCCTTCTCCTCATCGTCAAGGCTGCCATCACTCCTGAAGGTACCGTGAACATCGACATCAACGGCGGCAAGAAGAGTCTGGACGTCCCTCAGGGTGGAGACCTCATGCACACTCTTGCAGACCAGGGAATATTCCTCCCTTCGGCCTGTGGCGGAAAGGCCAACTGCGGCCAGTGCAAAGTCCAGGTTCTCGAAGGCGGCGGAACAATTCTTCCTACCGAGACCGGCTTCTTCAGCCGCAAGCAGATCAAGGAAGGCTTCCGTCTCGGCTGCCAGGTCAAGATCAAGGACAACATCAAGATCCAGGTTCCGGATTCAACCCTCAGCGTCAAGAAGCTCGAGTGCGAGGTTATCTCCAACAAGAACGTGGCTACCTTCATCAAGGAATTCACAGTGAAGCTTCCTGAAGGCGAGCACCTCGAGTTCAAGTCCGGAGAGTACATCCAGATCGACATTCCTGAATATGACATCGATTTCGCCGACATGGACATCGACGAGATCTACAGGGGCGACTGGGAGAAGTACGGTTTCTTCGGAATCAAGGCTAAGAACACCGTTCCTACTGTCAGGGCATATTCAATGGCCTCTTATCCTGCCGAGAAGAACATCATCAAGCTGAACGTGCGTATCGCGACCCCTCCATTCGACAGGAGCCAGCCTAAGGGCGTCTTCAAGATGCTTCCTGTGCCTCCGGGAGTTTCATCTTCCTATGTCTTCTCGCGCAAGCCTGGTGACAAGGTCTGGATCTCCGGTCCTTTCGGTGAGTTCCTTCTTCCTAAGGATGATCCTGATTCTCAGGAATATATCTTCGTCGGTGGTGGTGCGGGCATGGCTCCTCTCAGAAGCCACATCATGCACCTCTTCAAGACCCTGAAGACCAGTCGCGAAGTACACTTCTTCTACGGAGCCCGCAGCCTTGTCGAGGCATTCTATCTTGAAGACTTCGCAGAGATCGAGAGGGATTTCCCTAACTTCCACTTCCATCTTGCCCTTGACCGTCCGGATCCTGCAGCTGATGCAGCAGGAGTCAAGTATGTGGCCGGCTTCGTACACAACGTGATGTACGAGACCTACCTCAAGGACCACGAGGCTCCGGAGGACATCAAGTACTTCATGTGCGGTCCTCCTATGATGGTCGGCGCTGTCAACAATCTGCTTGACAGTCTCGGAGTACAGCCTGAGAGCATCCTTTACGACAACTTCTCATAGTTCCAAGGATATGCAACAATGGAATGGCCCCACCCGGGGCCATTCTTTTTTTCCCTTCCTGGCCGGTCTTTTCCGGATAATTCCTATCTTTAGGACATGATTGACAGAAAAGTACAGATGATGGATGCCGGAATGGTGCTGTTCCAGACTGAAAAGCCGTTCGGAACAGTGCTCGGCGGCATCAAGACTGAATTGCTTAAATATGGCAAGGTCCTGAGAAGGAACGAATTCAATGAATCGGAACTGCCGGAGACAACGGGCGAGTGCGACCTGTTTCTGGACTGGTCGGCTCCGTTGAGGAAGCGCTACATCTCAGTACGGCTGGAAGATGCCGGGACGGTAGGAAAGACCGGGGATGGCGAAGAAATCCACCGCTATGCCGCGTGCCTCAAGGAAGGGAACAGATGCACGGCCACCAGACTGGTACTCGCCGTCGGATTGGTGCTGCTTTGCGGCATAACAGGGGCAATCATTCCTTGTCCGGTCCCGCACTGGATCATGACAATCCTGTGTCTCGTACCGGGCCTTTACCTTGCCTTCAAGCTGGTCGAGCCCAGCCGCAAAGCACAAAAGGTCGTAAAGGAGCTCCTCGGGATCATCCGCCAGGCCAGATAGCAGGACCGTGGCAGGATGGCCCGTGAAAGCCTGAAGGACCATAGAACTATTGACAACACCTATGAATACGTTTCTTCACTCACACCCTTCTCCATCGCCGAGGCAACGGCGAAGGGGAATTGCTGTTGCTGTCTTTGTCGGACTGGTCTTCATACCGATGGGATTGAAGGCCCAGATTCCGGAACTGACAAGCCCGGATGTACTGCCCGAGTCACCGGCTGCAGCCCAGATTGCAAAGTACATTGACTGTCCCGTCGATCTGGGCAACGGGCTAGTACAGATTGAGATTCCACTGTTTGAAATTGTGGACGGAGACATCCGGATACCACTGACGTTGTCCTACCATGCCTCCGGCCTGAAGCCCAACATGCGATCAAGCTGTTGGCTCGGTGACGGCTGGAGCCTCTCCACCGGTCCTTCCCTCTCCAGGAGCATCGCCGGAGGGGCAGACGAATGGTTCTACAACTCGACTATAGCAGAAGCAGAATCACCGACCTGGTACCAGTTGTCCCAGGTTGTGTCACAAGCAGCAGATGCCACCCTTGACGAGTATCACTACGCCCTGCTTTCCGGTTCCGGCAAGATGTACATCCGCAATCCAGACCGGACCACAAGAAAGGCCGTAACCATTCCGGACGACCCCGTCCTGGTCGAGTTTCCCTCTTCACAGGACTGGTCTTCAACCATAGTGATGACAGACAGGACAGGACTCCGCTACACATTTGGTGGAGAGGGCAACTGCAGTGACAGAATTCCCCACACTTTCGGAGGGTCCTACCATGAAGTCAGGACATCCTGGAAAGTCCGGGAAATTCGTTCCGCCACCACCGGAAGATCTGTCAGGTTCAGCTATACCTCCCCGACGGAAGAGATTGTCTGCTCGCGGTGGGCGGACGCCGTAGTTATGCTGGACCGGTTCGCAGGACAGATTGAAAAGACAATCCCGGCGGTGATGGCAACTGGCGGAGCAGGGCCTCAGGACACTCATTACTATCGCTACAACAGTTCAGCAGGAGCGCTGGCACTGGCCCAGCCGGAAGAAATCAACCTGCCTACGGGTTATTCATTTCCCCAGGCAACAAGGCAGGACATAGTGCAGTACAACTGCTATCCGCAGAGGATCGACTTCAGCGAGGGGCATGTGGAATTCGTCCGGAACTCCGGCTCCACTTCCGCCTACGGACCGAAAGCCGGATCCTTCCTTTCGGAACTGCTAATCTACGACCTCTTCGGAACACTTGTCAGGAAAGTCACATTCAACCAATCCTGCAGCCCTGAAGACTTCACCCTGAGACTGAACTCTGTCACAATCTGCGGCCCGGACGGGGCAGACGCCATGACCTGGTCATTCAGCTACAACGGAAATCCTCTCCCCAGAGACACCCGGGCACTGGACCTCTGGGGCTACTACAACGGACACGAAGAGAACACGACCCTCGTCCCGACAATAACTACCGACGCCGTCGTACACAGTTTTCCGCTGGCCGCCGACCAGACAGTAAGCGTTACAATACCCGGAGGAAACAGAACGACCGAAGAAACAGCGATGAAGCGCGGCATGCTCTCCGCTGTCATCTATCCTACCGGGGGAAGAACAGAGTTTGAATATGAAGCCCACCGGTATCTCGATGGCAACGGGCAGACAAGGCTTGCAGGGGGTCTAAGAATCAAACAAATACGAGACATCGAGTCGGACGGGGTTATCCTGTTCAGGAATTTCTGCTACAGCACGGAGGAGAACTATGTCAACAGTGCCGGCCTTCTCAACGTAATCCCGACAGGAGGCACCTCCAGCATCTACTACCCAAAGGACTCGCTGATGTACAGTGAAACAGTCTGCAATGAGTTCTCGGGCAGCCCGGGGAGCATAGTGGCAACCTACAAGGAAAGAGTCTGGAGCGACAACTCGCTCGTCGGCCTGACAGGAGACTCCGGCTCATCGGTCAGCTATCCCTATGTCATCGAGACAAGGACTTCAGGGACCGGGTCAGGCGAAGGCAGTTCCGGCGACAATACCATCGGACGAACCGTACACCACTTCAACATTGTCCAATCCTACCCCCTCAGGGTCGGAGTCTCGCACCTGGTCAGCGACTCTCGTGAAGGATGGAAAAGCGGCAGGAATACCGGTGAGAAGGTATTCCGGAAAGACGGTTCACTGGCGTTACAGAGTAGTCTGGGATACACCAATGAATATGACACCGGAGACAACACCACCCGCATCCGCCAGGTCCAGGCCAGCAGGACTGCAAGAGTCTATGGAACCGACGAGTCGCTCGTGGCAGAGGAGTACAGGGCAATTGCCCACATCGCCACAAATCTCAGCCAGGGAAGGAGCCTTCCCGCCTCGAAATCCCAGACCATTCACGAGACAAACGGCTCACTGACAACCACTTCTGACTATACCTACGACTCCTACGGCAACATCAAGACCGAGACCCTGGGTGGGCTCGGCATACCCGGCAACACCTCGAGAGTGACGGTCTATGAATATGCCTACGAAAAAGACGGGACGACATATTCAGAGATGACTGCCGGGAACATGGTCGGCATCCCCGTCGAGACAAGGACTTACCGCAACTCCGCAAACCCTGCCGACCTGCTGACGACACAGGCAACAGCCTTCGGAAAGTATCCGAGGGGGGCATCTTCTTCGGCTGGATTCTTTTTCGCCCCTTCATCCCGGTCACTTACTGTCAAGGGCAATCCGGGAACGGAACGGATGATCACCATCAACGCCTATGATTACAGGGGAAACATTCTGGAGGCCACGGGGTTGGATGGCCAGAAGACGGTCTGGCTCTGGGGCTACGGCGGCACCCATCCTGTTGCCCGTGTACAGGGAAGTTCCTGGAGCGGGATCAAGGCTTATGCCGACACCTCCGCCCTGAACACCGGCCAGGCATCGGCAATCGCCTCGAAACTTTCCTCCTTCAGGAACAGGTTCACCGCCAATGCCGGTGTCCATGTCACCACCATGACCTGGAAGCCACTGTCGGGAGTAGCATCCATGACCGGGCCGTCCGGCAGGACGGAGTCCTTCTCCTACGATGCACTCGGCAGGCTGGTCTCATCCTCCTTCGAAGGTTGCACCACCGCTTCTTACACCTATTCCTACGGAGCGGAAGACGGCGGCAACAGAGTAATGGCAACGAAGTACCTGTCGCAGGACGGTACACAAAGCAATGACACCTACACCTTCTACGACCGGTTGGGAAGACCGGTGGAAACCCTTCTGGCCGCAGCATCTTCCGTGAACGGTACCCAGCAGGACATAATAACTTTCACAGCCTACGACGACTTCGGAAGGGAATCCGTGCAGTACGCCCCGACTCCTGTTGCCGTCAGTTCGTCCAGGCCGGCAGGTACCTTTGCAAACAAGGACCAGGTCGCCGTTCAGTCATTCATGTTCCATGACTGGGATGTGTATGCATATTCAGAGAAAACCTATGAGGAGTCGCCTATGGGCAGGATGACTGAAGAATGCGGACCGGGCTCCCCTTGGCACACACGCGGGAAAAGCACCACGACAGAGCATCTTGTCAATGAATATACCGGCGTGCTTTCCTGCGGACGGTACGCGATAACGACCGATGTGTCCATCACCAGGCTTGACCAGTACGAGGCAGGGACGCTCAATGTCACGAGAACGACTGACGAAGACCGGAACAAAACCATTGAATTCACTGACAAACTTGGCAGAAGGATTCTGACAAGACGCTTCGACGGGCCTACGATTCTTGACACCTACTACATCTACGATGACCTCGGGCTGCTGCGGTACGTCCTCACTCCGGAAGCCTCGGCAGCGATGAGTGCGAACAAAACATACAACGACTCGGCTTCACCGCTCTCCACACAGGCCTACATCTACAAGTACGATGCGAAAGGGAGATGCATCTCGAAGAAATTTCCGGGCACGGAAGCTGTCCTCATAAGGTATGACAAGGCCGACCGGCAGGTGTTCACTCAAGACGGAATCCAGAGAAGTGAGGGTATCTGGTCATACTCTGTCCGCGATTTTCTAGGGCGTGAGGCTGTCAGGGGCATCTGGAAGGCCGCCTCGGTTCCAGACCTTTCAGGCACTGTAGCCATGGCGACTTTCAGCGGGACGTCCGCAGCCGGGACAACTGGCGGCTATTCAGTCAACCTCAGCATACCGTCAGGCTCCTCAATTATGTCAGCAAGTTATTATGACGACCATTCCTTCACGGGTAGTCTCCCTTCAGGAACAGCCTCACATCTTGCCGCAGACTCAAGGAGCGGCTACGGAGTGCCCGACTCGGGATCGGGAAGACTCAAGGGCCTTCTGACAGGATCCAAGGAAGTATCTCTTGACAACCCGGAATCCGAATCGGTCACATCGTTTCACTATGATGCATTAGGAAGGATGACACAGAGCCACACTGCAGAGGTCCTCGGAGGATGGAGGGATGTGCATCTTTTGAACTCCTTTACAGGCAAGACCCTCAAGTCACTCAAAACTGTTACCCTTCCTTCCGGTTCTTCAAACTGGCTTGAGACGGTCTATTCATACGATTCCCGGGAGAGGCTTTCAAGCGAGGTGGCGACTCTGGATGGCGAGGCTACGCAGACCCTGGACTATTCCTACGACGGCATCGGAAGGCTGGAATCCAAGGCATTCTCCGACGGTGGGAACGGGGATGGGGACATCCTGGAGACATACTCCTACAACGTTCGCGGTTGGTTGACAGGACAGGATTCGGACTATTTCAGTTCTGTCTTGAGATACCACGAAACCGCTCTCGGCACGACCGGGCTCTATTCAGGCAACATCGCCGAATGGGAGTGGAGCAGAGGAGCCGGAACTCCGGCCAATGCCTGGTCGCTATCCTATGACGGGGCCTCGAGGCTGAAGGATGCAGTTCGGTTCACCGGTGCTCTCGACTCGTCAGGGAAGATGACAACTTCGACCGGGACCGCCGTCAATTCATTCTCGGAGAGGAGTATAGCCTACGACCGGAACGGCAACATCACTTCCCTGACCCGGTACGGCCAGTCCGCAACTGCAGCAGAAGACGTCCTGGCATATTCCTACAACGGCAATCAGATTGTCTCTGTCACAAACTCGGGTACGCTCGGAGGCGGAGGGTCTTTCTCGTACGACGCCAACGGCAACCTGACCCATGACGGCCTGGCCGGGCTCGATCTCGGGTACAACATGCTCAATCTCACTGAAAGAATCACCTCAGGCGATACAACTTTGGCTGAATATACTTATCTTTCGGACGGTACAAGGCTCTGTGCCCAAAGAGGCGACGGGTCCGGAGTCCAGTACCGGGGCTCATTGATATATTCAAAGGCAACTGACGGAA
>SFMU01000013.1 GCA_004552965.1 Bacteroidales bacterium
TGATGGAGGCAGGGTCAAAAGAAGTCGGAGATTTTGCTATTTGGCAAAATCTCCGACTCTTTTGACTCCCGAGGAGGCGAGCAGCCTCGCCGTGGAGTCGAAAGAAAGCGACCGATAATCACTTATCAGTCGCTCTCTTATGTGGTGCCGGGAAGAATCGAACTGCCGACACATGGATTTTCAGTCCATTGCTCTACCATCTGAGCTACGGCACCGTTTGGGATTGCAAAGGTAGGCATATTTTTTTTATCTCCAAATTTTTTTTGAAAATATGCCGAATATTTTTGAATGGGTAACGATTGACACCAATCTTATTCAGAGGTCCGGTTTTTTTGGTTAAATTAGCAGACTATGGCGACTGTAAGTTACATAAAGGTCATCGTGCCACTCCGCCTTGAGTGGGAACCGTTGTATTCTTATGAATATGACGGCATTTCTTCCTTCCCCCTGGCCGAAGGCACGAGAGTCACCGTGCCGGTTGCATCCCGAACCTATGTCGCAGTCGTCTCCTGTGCCGATGCAGGCGAGGAAGCCCGGAAGGTCGGGCTGGACAGAATCAGACCCATCCTGGGAATTGCACAGGGACTGGAACCAGTCACCATGCAGGAAATCGCCCTGTGGAGGAAGGTCGCCTCATATTATCTCTGCACGGTCGGAGAGGTCTACAAGGCTGCCTATCCGGTTTCGAAAGTCACCCAGGAAGAAACCAGGGCTCGTGTCACGGCTTTGAGAAAGACAAGGCTTGAGAAGGAAAAAGCCCGTCTGGAAAGCGAACTGGAAAAGCTCCGCCTGCGTCTTTCCGCCAAGGAAACCGCCCTCTCCCGTGCTCGCAAGGACTCGGTCAAGGTCTCGCTTGAAGAGGCCCGCGGCCGGCTGCTTGCAAAGATCGGAAGCCATGAGGAAGAACTCTCGCGCATCCTGTCTGCCCTCTCCCGACCGGATGAAGGAGGGGAGGAACTGAACCGCCTTTCCCCGGTTCTGTCCGAACTCTCTGAAGCCCAGCTGAAGGCGCTGAATGAAGTCAGGGAACTGATGTCGTCGGGGAAACCTGTCCTGCTTCACGGGGTTACTGGCTCCGGGAAGACTGAGATATACCTCAGGCTCGCTGCCGAATGCCTTCGGTCTGGACGCAGCGTACTGTATCTTGTGCCGGAAATCGCCCTGAGCCGCCAGCTGGAAGAGAGAGTTCGGGCTGCCATCGGGCCGAGCCTTCTGGTCTTCCATTCCGCCGAGAGCCAGCTCTCCCGGTATGAAACGGCAGAAGCCATGAGAGGCGGATCCTACCTGGTGCTCGGTACCCGTTCCGCCATATTCCTGCCTCACAGGAATCTTGGCCTGATTGTCATTGACGAAGAACATGACACTTCCTACAAGCAGGATTCGCCCGCGCCCCGCTACAATGCAAGGGAAACAGCCGTGATGCTCGGCATGGTCCATTCTTCCCGCATCATCCTCGGTTCGGCCACTCCTTCCCTCGAATCCCTGTACAACTGCAAGGTTGGACGTTTTGGCTATGTCTCCCTGAAACAAAGGTATTTCGGAGCCCTGCCATCCGATGTCGAGGTCATCGACACCATTGCCGAGCGGCGAAAGAGGGGAATGGTCGGCCTTTTCTCCAGGAAGCTGATTTCCTTGATCGGAGATTGCCTCGCAAGGAAGCGGCAGGTCCTGCTCCTTCGCGAGAGACGTTCCTTCGCGCCCGCAGTCCAGTGCGGCGAGTGCGGCGAAATCGTCAGATGCAGACGTTGCAATGTGCCTTTGAGCCTGCACCACCGCGCGGACGGGACCGCAAAGCTTGTCTGCCATTATTGCGGCAGGGTGTATGAATATGCCGGGACATGTTCCAGCTGCGGTGGAACCCTCATCCCGCTGGGCTCCGGCACCCAGAAGGTCGAGGAAGAGGCTGCCGCCCTCTTCCCGGGGGCGAGAATCGCACGCCTGGACGGGGATACTGCCAAGGACAGGAAGTATGCCTCCGAAGTCATCCGGGGCTTTTCGAAAGGCGACATCGACATCCTCATCGGAACTCAGATAGTTGCCAAGGGCTTTGATTTCAGCGGTCTGGAACTGGTCGCCGTGATCGGTGCGGACAGCATCCTCGGCCAGGAGGACTATCGGGCGGACGAAAAGAGCCTTCAGCTTCTTGAACAGCTCAGGGGCCGTTGCGGCCGCCGTTCGCAGAAAGGCCTGTTCGTCATCCAGACCTCCCAGCCGTCTCATCCTGTGTACAGGACCCTGGAAGGGGAGATGAACCATGAGGAAATGGCTGACGGGCTGCTTGGAGAGAGGAAACTCTTCGGCTATCCGCCATATTCAAGAGTCGTGGGCATAATCGTCAAGGACAGCAATGCCCGGCGTGCCGACCTCATGGCGGCAGAACTTGTGTCGGCCCTGCGCTGCTCGGGCATGACTTCTGCAACAAGTCTCGTCGGCCCGTACAGCCCTTCGGTCGACAAGGTCTCGGGACAGAACATCAGATGCGCCAGGATCCTTCTCCCGAAAGACCGTGATCTTACGGCTAACAAGGCGGTTATCCTGCAGACGGTCAACACTTTCGAGAAAGAGAGGAAGTATCTGGGACATATTTCCCTGGATGTCGACCCTGTGTAGTTTCCCGGAATATTATTATATTTGTAGCTTGAATCATCATCGGCAAACAGATGGGTAAAGTCATAGCAATAGCGAATCAGAAAGGCGGAGTGGGCAAGACCACGACCGCTATCAACCTTGCTGCCTCGCTGGCAGTCCTGGAGAAGAAAGTTCTCATCATCGACGCTGACCCTCAGGCCAATTCGACCTCCGGGTTGAATTTCCCTCCGGAGAACGATCAGAAACGCACTCTCTACGAAGTCATGGAAGGAGTCATCGATGTCAGGGACGCTCTGGTGCAGACGGAGATTCCCAATCTCCATCTGATTCCGTCCCACATCAACCTTGTCGGTGTCGAGATTGAAATGCTCGAGACTGAGAACCGGGAGTCGATTCTCAGCAAGGCCATCGCTCCTGTCAGGGATGAGTATGATTTCATCATCATCGACTGTTCCCCGTCTCTGGGCCTCATCACGATCAATTCCCTCACGGCCGCCGATTCAGTGCTGATTCCGGTCCAGCCCGAATTCTTCGCACTGGAGGGTCTCGGAAAGCTTCTCCAGACCATCCGTCTGGTAAAGAACGGAGTGAATCCTTCCCTGACCATCGAAGGCTTCGTGGTGACGATGTACGATGGCAGGACAAAAGTGCACACCCAGGTTGTCAATGAACTCAAGGAGCATTTCAAGGGCATGGTTTTCAACACCATCATCCAGCGGAGCATCCGGCTCAGCGAAGCTCCTTCGCACGGCAAGCCGATCATACTCTACGATGTGGTCAGCAACGGAACTTCGAATTATATGAACCTCGCCAAGGAAGTCTTGGAAAAGAACGAACAGTAAGAAGATGAGCAGCAAACAGCAGAGAGGATTGGGAAAAGGACTGGGCGCTCTTCTCGGACAGTTGCCGGAAGTGACTGCACCGGAGAGGAAGCCTGTGGGATATGTCAACAAGCAGCTGGTGGGTTCAAAGCCCGTCCAGGACTACGGCGATGTGCTCCGGATTCCGGTCGATCTTATAGAAGCCAATCCGTTCCAGCCGCGAATGGAGTTCGATGACCAGGCGCTGGAGGAACTTTGTGATTCCATCAGGACCTTCGGTCTCATTCAGCCGATTTCGGTCAGGAAGAATGGCGACCGCTACCAGATAATCAGCGGTGAACGCCGTTTCAGGGCGTCGGTCATGGCAGGGATGGATGTCATTCCGGCCTATGTCCGTGCCGCTGACGACCAGGGAATGCTTGAGATGGCCATCGTGGAGAACATCCAGAGGCAGGATCTCGATCCGATCGAGGTGGCAATGAGCTACCAGAGACTGATCGACGAATGCAATCTGACGCAGGACGAGATGGCCCGCCGTGTAGGCAAGAACAGGGTCTCGGTCACCAATTATCTCAGACTTCTCAGACTTCCGGCCAAAGTCCAGCACGATCTCAAGGCTGGACTCCTTTCGACGGGCCACGCGAAGGCGCTTCTATCGCTCGAGGATTCCCACGTCCAGGAGCTGCTCTGCGACCTCACCATCAAGGAGGGGCTTTCCGTCCGCAGTCTCGAGGAAAAGGTTCGCCGGATAGTGAATGGCGGGGCAAAGAAGCCTCAGAAGTCCGTCCAGGACCTTCCGGACGAGTACTATCGCGTACTCGAGCACATCGGGAAATACTTCGACAGCAGCATAAGCCTGAAGAGGTCTTCTTCGGGAAAGGGTACGATGACCATCCGTTTCAATTCCGACGAAGAAGTATCGCGCTTCCTCAAAGCCCTGGACGATTCGAACATCTAGCCGATGCCTTGCCGAAGCCGACATATTCATTTGAGGATGGCAGCCTTGCTGGCAATGCTGCTTCTGTTCCCGCTGGCTTCTTCCGCCCAGTTCAAGGAGGAGGCCTTCAGCCAGAACTACAACAGCCCGGACGACACCACCTCGGCTGGCGAAGATGAGAAGATGTTCTCTTTCAAGGAATTCGCCCACGGAGTCATTCACCGTGACAGTACCTTGAAGATAGGAACTCTTTTCGGCGGGTCGACGGTGTTCATAGGCTCGGAACAGATTTACAACAGGCAGTACTGGAAGCTCCCTATAGTGTACGGCGGAATCGGAACCACTCTCGGACTTGGAATACACTATCAGAGGAAGTACAATTCATCGCGTTCTGCCTATGAGGCGGCCCTCGAGGCGGACCCGAACACCGGACTGACTGTCGACACCAGATCCAAGAACCTGGCGACCTGCATGTTCGCAAGCGCGGGCTTTCTCTATTGGGCGACATTGATGGACGGCGTCATCAATTACAAGAAGGACATTCCCAGGCAGCCGGGCAAGGCAACGATATATTCGATCCTGGTGCCCGGACTAGGCCAGTGCTATAACGGAGAATACTGGAAAGTCCCAATCTACTGGGGCGGCATCATAGGCTCCGTGCATTATTATAACCACAACAGGAACAATTACCTGAAATACAAGCGCATCTACACTGAAATCACCAGCGGAGGGGAATATGACGGCCCTATTTCCGAGGAGACAGCCTTGTACTACAGGAATGTGTTCAGGCGATACAGGGACTATTCCGTACTCGCCATTGCCGGTTTCTATCTCCTGCAGATCATCGACGCCAATGTCTTTTCGTACATGCAGGACTTCGATATCAGCAACGACCTGTCGATGTCCGTGGGACCTGCGGTCCTGACTGCCGACAGCGAATATGCCCTCGCTCCATCCGGCGGAGGATACCGGGGCCTCGCTCCATCCATGAATGCCTATGGCTTCAGGATAGGATTTACATTTTAACTGAAACTGATGATGAACCGATTGTTTGCCAGAATTGCGCTTCTTTTCCTGATAGCCGTGACAGTCATTCCTGCCGACGGCTTTGCGCAGACGCGCAGGACCCTCAGGAAAGAGAATGCGGCCCTCAGGGCCAAGGTGGACTCTCTCCTGAACATTCTCGAGGCCGAGCGCCGCGAAGCCTTTGCGCGAGATTCCCTTGCACAGGAAATGCTTGGAATATATGAGGAGAATGAGCGCAAGAGCGGAATCTGGCTCAATCCGGATGAATTCACTCCGGAGGTGACTGACAGTCTCCTCAACATCTGGTATGTACACCGTCAGGTAAAGGAGGATTCAACGGGCCTTGAATATGACATGGACTCGGTACATTTCACCTCTTCGGTCTCGGATTCGGTCCTGCAGCAGCGCCTGGAAAGGTTGAACACCCTGATTGCCCTCCCTTACAACGAGGCGGTGAGGAACTACATGATCCTCTATTCGGAGAAGATGCCACAGAAGATGAGCAACATCATGGCTTTGAGCCAGTACTATATTCCGATCTTCGAGGAGATATTCAGCCATTACGGACTGCCTGACGAGTTGAAGTATGTCGCCATCATCGAGTCCGCCCTGAATCCGAATGCCGTTTCAAGGGTAGGTGCTGTAGGTATGTGGCAGTTCATGATCAAGACGGCCAAGAGTTACGGTCTTGAAGTCAATTCCCTTGTCGATGAGAGACGGGATCCCTTCAAGTCGGCGGATGCCGCAGCAAGGTACCTGACCGATCTCTACAACATTTTCGGGGACTGGAATCTTGCCGTCTCCGCCTACAACTGCGGTCCCGGCAATGTGAACAAGGCAATCCGCAGAAGCGGAAGCCGCAACTATTGGGACATCTACAGGTATCTCCCGCGTGAGACCAGAGGCTATGTTCCGGCTTTCGTGGGTTCCATGTACGCCATGAAGTACAGCAAGGACTACGGTCTTTCTGCCGGTCCGATGATGCTGCCGGCACAGGTGGACACCTTCGAGATCAGCCGCAACCTCCATTTCCAGCAGATCAGTGACCTGACCGGAGTCAGCATCGATGAACTCCGCGGACTCAACCCTCAGTATGTCAAGGACATCATTCCGGGTGACAGCAAGACCTACATTCTCCGTATGCCTTTCCAGTACACCTCGTCCTTCCTGGCCAACGAGGATTCGGTCTACACTTACAAGGCAGACGTCTATCTTCAGCCGAAGACTATCACTGAAAACTCCTCCTCCAGGTCCTCCGCTTCAGGAAGCAGTTCTTCCGAAAGGATAAGGTACAAGGTCAGGAAAGGGGACACTCTCGGTGAGATTGCCATGAAGTACCATGTGACCGTGGCCCAGCTGAAGAACTGGAATCATCTGCGCAGTTCGATGATATCCATCGGCCAGACAATCTACATCTACACCAAGGCTCCGGCTTCAGGCAGCAAGTCTTCTGCATCGGGTTCCGCGCGTTCGGGAGGGTCGGCGCCAACTGAATATGTGATCCGTTCGGGAGACACGCTTTCCGGAATAGCAAGCAGGTATCCCGGAGTCAGCGCAAAGGATATCATGGTTTACAATGGAATAGGAGACAGGATCCGGGTAGGGCAGAAAATCCTCATTCCATCAGCTAAGTAATGTTTTTTGAGGATTACTAAATAATGGCATTTTATTGAATATGAGACTTAGAACCGGTTTTGTACTTAGAGAAATCTGTGGGGAAAAAGTCCTTTCTGCGGAAGGAAAGGATGTGATTGATTTTTCAAAGTTGGTCCGTCTGAACGATACGTCCGCATACCTTTGGGAAGCTCTTGAAGGCAAGGACTTTGACGCGGAAATGATGTGCGGCTTGCTGTGCGACCGATATGAAGTCGACCCGGAACGGGCTCTCGAGGACAGCAGGAAGCTGATTCAGCAGTTCATCGATCTCCATCTTGTAGAACAGCAGTGATGGAAAGGGGGATTCGTCGGTACTGCGTGGGGAATCTGGTGTTCGGACTCGAATTGTCCGCGCCATATTCATTCATGGAATATTCCGAACCTGTCATGGAGAGGATAAGGAGTGCCGCCGCCGGCATTCTTGCTCCTGTACTGCCCACAAGGGCCGGTGATGAGGTGCCGACGAGGACATTCGTCCGCTCCCGTGATGAACTCACTCCCCAAACCACATCCTTCTCTGTCGATCTTTCCCAGTACGAGCCTTTCCGTACCGGAGACGGAACCGGGGAAGAACTCTTCTGTCTGCGGGTTGCTCCAGATTTTCCCCTTCCGGACCCTTCCGAAGAGACTCTCATATTCGATGTCACAGACACTCTACCTTCCTACAGGGTCTGTTCGAGAGGGGAGGAGACAGTGTTCCGGTTTCTGACAGCCTCCGGGAGCACGGCGGCTGTCCTGACGATTTCAGCCGACTTCTCTTCCGGAATATTCATTCCTGTTGCCCGTGAAGGCCATCTTCCTCCCGGGAAAGCCTTTCTGTTCTATCTGAATATGGCCTTGATGGTCATGTACACCTATAACGCATCCCTTCTCGGAGCCCTGCTTGTCCACGCCTCAGTCATCTGCCATGGTGAAGGAGCCCATCTTTTCCTTGGCAAGAGCGGTACCGGGAAGAGTACCCACAGCCGTCTGTGGCTCGAGAACGTCGAAGGATCCGGCCTTCTCAACGACGACAATCCGGTGCTGCGTTTTGTGGATGGGAAACTTTGGGTGTACGGAACTCCGTGGAGCGGCAAGACTCCCTGCTACCGCAACGCCAGCCGCAGGGTCAGTTCCATCGTAAACCTCAGCCAGGCACCTTTCAATGCCGTCAGGCCGGTGAAAGGAATCCCGGCATATTCATTTCTCCTTTCCAGCGTCTCTTCCGTCCGCTGGGACAGGAAGGTCATGGACTCCCTCACCTCAGTACTCTCCAGAATCGCCATGGAAGTCCCTTGCTACAGGATGGACTGTCTTCCTGATGCGGATGCCGCCATGACGTGCTGCAGGGTTGTTGAATCAAACGAATCAAACGAATCAAACGAACAATAATAAATATCATGTCAAAGCCTCAGATATCCACCAGGGCCGAACTGATGCCTTCATCTCCGATCAGGAAACTTTTCCCTCTTGCCGAAGCTGCAGAGCAGAGAGGCATCAAGATTTACAAGCTGAACATCGGCCAGCCTGACCTTCCTTCCCCTGAAGAAGGCCTGGAAGCGCTTAAGCATGTAACCAGAAAGGTCCTCGAATATTCCCCTAGCGACGGCTTCCGCTCCCTTAGGGAGAAACTCGTTGCCTACTATGACCAGTATCAGATCAAGGTCTCCGCGGATGACATCATCATTACCACAGGAGGCTCGGAAGCCGTTCTTTTCGCTTTCCTGGCCTGCCTGAATCCCGGTGACGAGATAATAGTGCCTGAGCCTGCCTATGCCAACTACATGGCATTCGCAATCTCTGCTGGGGCAGTCATCAAGCCGATTGTTTCCACGATCGATGACGGCTTCGCCCTTCCTCCGATAGATGACCTTGAGAAGCTCATCACTCCTCGCACAAAGGGAATTCTCATCTGCAATCCGAACAACCCTACCGGCTACCTCTACACAAGGAAGGAGATGAACCGGATCCGTGATCTGGTCGCCAAGTACAATCTCTTCCTCTTTTCAGATGAGGTCTACAGGGAGTTCATCTACACCGGTTCTCCTTACATTTCTGCCTGTCATCTCGAAGGCATCGAGAACAACGTCGTGCTGATCGATTCCGTCTCGAAGAGGTACTCGGAGTGCGGAATCCGTATCGGCGCTCTCATCACGAAGAATGAGGAGCTTCGGAAGGCTGTCATGAAATTCTGTCAGGCACGTCTGAGTCCTCCACTGCTGGGCCAGATAGTCGCCGAGGCTTCGATCGATGCTCCGCGAAGCTATTCCATGAGGACCTATGAGGAGTACATCGAAAGACGCAATTGCCTGATCGATGGCCTTAACAAGATCAAGGGGGTCTATTCTCCGATTCCGATGGGTGCCTTCTACACCGTGGCCCGTCTGCCGATCGATGACTGTGACCGGTTCTGCGAATGGTGCCTGACCGATTTCTCCTACGAAGGTCAGACAATCCTGATGTCTCCGGCCACAGGTTTCTATTCGGATCCTGCGCTCGGCCGCAATGAGGTGCGAATCGCCTATGCCCTCAAAAAGGAAGACCTTAAGAAGGCTCTCGAGGTCCTTGCATATGCCCTGGAGGCTTATCCTGGCAGAACCGAGTAGTCTTTTGCCTTTGCCTCTATCGCTCCGGCGACAGTGTATCCCATAGTCCAGGCTGCCTGGAGATTGAACCCTCCTGTGATGGCATCGACATCAGTGACCTCTCCCGCGAAATAGAGTCCGGGAGAGGTTTTCGTCTCCAGGGTCGAAGGGTTGAGGTTCTGAAGCGCTATCCCGCCACAGGTGACGAACTCCTCTTTGAAGCGGCTTTTCCCCGTGACTTCATATTCGTCATTCAGAAGGGTGTTGACCAGCCTGTTGAGCCCTTTTGTGCCGAGTTCATTCCAGCGAAGGTCTTCGCGCGCGCCGGCTTTTCTGAGAATATGTCCCCAGAGTCTGACCGGAATGGTGTCCGGATGAGTATTCGAAATCTTTTTGTGTGACTGCGAGCTGGCAATGGTGTCCAGCATGGGGCGCAGTTCCTGTTCCTTCATCCCGGTCCAGTTGACCAACAGCCGGCCTTTCCAGGCTTTTTCTGCTAGATGCCGGGCGGCATGGGAGGAGAGCTTCAGGATTGCCGGACCGCTCAGACCCCAGTGTGTTATCAGCAGGGGACCCTTGCCTGAGAAGCCGGTCCCGGCGAAGGTGACAGAGGCTTCTTCGACTACCGTCCCCATCAGGGCGGTCAGCTCCCGGTCTGAGATGTTGAATGAGAACAGGGACGGGACAGGCGGGACGATCTCGAGCCCGAGAGCCTCCAGCATATTCTGTGAGGACTTCGACTGGCAGCCTCCTGTCGCGACAACCGCAATGTCGGCGAATGCGTCCGGCTTGTCCTCGAAAGAGAGTACATAGCCTTGAGTCTCCTTTCGCCGGACCGTGGTGACTTTGTGGCCGGTGTGGATCCGTACCCCTTCCTGACGCATCCTCAGGCACAGCATATTCACAATCTCCATCGCGTCCTGCGATGCGGGGAAGTAGCAATGGTCTTCCTGGAGGACGAATCTTATTCCTTCATCCTCGAACCAGCGCAGGGTCTCTGCGTGGCCGAAGTTCCTGAAGAGCCTTTTCATGAGTTTCTCTCCTCTTGGATAGGCTTCGCCAAGGGAGCGGATGCCTTCGAATGAGTTGGTCAGGTTGCATCTTCCGCCCCCTGTTATCGCAACCTTCGCAAGGGGTCTTTTCCCGGCCTCATAGACGTCGACTTCAGCCGAAGGGATTCTTCTCTTCAGCTCTATTGCGCAGATGCTCCCTGCCGCTCCTGCTCCGATGATCGCAATTTTCATGTATTCCGGGGTGTTGCAACTGCAAAGATAGTCAGAATATTCCGTATCTTTGTCCCGTCTTGCATGTCAGGCATTTCTCAGGAACCAAACAACCAGGATCAGGATGTACAGTATCATCTTCGTCTGCCACGGCAACATCTGCCGGAGTCCGATGGCGGAATTCATAATGAAGGACCTTGTCAGGAAAGCAGGTCTTGAAGGCAGAATATTCATTGACTCCGCTGCTGTCTCTTATGAAGAGCAGGGCAATGGAATATACCATCCTGCGAAGTTGACTCTCTCTTCGCACAATGTGCCGTTCTCCGAGCATTACGCGCATCGGATCGATGATGCGGAGGCTTCCCGCTTCGACCTTGTCGTCATCATGGATTCATCCAACCGCAGGCTGATTTCGCGTCTGTTGAGCCCTGAGAACATGAAGAAAGTCCACATGATGATGGAATATGCCGGCGAGCCCTCTGTTCGCGATGTCTCAGATCCCTGGTACTCCGGCAATTTCGAGAAGACCTTCTCCGATCTCCTTGCCGGCTGCAAAGGCCTTCTTTCCAGGATCATTTCTGATTCTCTCCTGGACAAGTGACCGTACAGCCCCTTGTCTGTCTTTCCATGCTTCGTATCGTGAGCCTTCCTCGCAATCAAACATAACCTTCTAGCGAGTCCGAAAGGGAGTGGCTTTCGGAGGGACTGGTGAAAATGAGAGAATGACCTCAGAGCCGATCGGACTCTGGGGTCATTCCTTTCAGTGAAGTGAAGTATTTCTTACTTTGATGTGAGATACTTGGGACTAGAGCTGAGGACCAGCCTTGACAAGAGCCTTTCCGGCCTTGTTGCCTTCGTATTTCTTGAAGTTCTTGATGAAACGGCCTGCGAGGTCGACAGCCTTTGTCTCCCATTCTGAAGGATTGGCGTAGGTGTCGCGTGGGTCGAGAATTCCGGTGTCAACACCCTCGAGAACTGTAGGAACACAGAAATCGAAGTAAGGAATCTGCTTGGTAGGAGCCTTGTCGATTGAACCGTTGAGGATGGCATCGATGATACCGCGGGTGTCGCGGATGGAGATGCGCTTTCCGGTACCGTTCCAGCCGGTGTTGACCAGGTAAGCCTTTGCACCGCTCTTCTTCATCTTCTTCACGAGTTCCTCAGCATACTTTGTAGGGTGAAGCTCAAGGAATGCCTGTCCGAAGCAAGCCGAGAAGGTAGGGGTAGGCTCGGTGATACCGCGCTCTGTACCTGCAAGCTTGGCAGTGAAGCCTGAGAGGAAGTAGTACTTGGTCTGCTCAGGAGTAAGGATCGAGACAGGAGGAAGAACACCGAATGCGTCAGCTGAGAGGAAGATGACCTGCTTTGCTGCCGGGCCCTGTGACTTAGGACGTACGATGTTGTTGATGTGATAGATAGGGTAGGAAACGCGGGTGTTCTCGGTAACGCTCTTGTCGTTGAAGTCGATTTTGCCTTCTGCATCTACGGTGACGTTCTCGAGGAGGGCGTCGCGACGGATTGCATTGTAGATGTCCGGTTCAGACTCCTTGTCGAGCTTGATGACCTTTGCGTAGCAGCCGCCTTCGAAGTTGAAGATACCCTTGTTGTCCCAGCCGTGCTCGTCGTCACCGATGAGGAGACGCTTAGGGTCGGTTGAAAGGGTGGTCTTGCCGGTTCCGGAGAGACCGAAGAAGATGGCGGTGTTCTCACCGTTCATGTCAGTGTTGGCTGAGCAGTGCATCGAAGCGATGCCCTTGAGAGGGAGATAGTAGTTCATCATTGAGAACATACCCTTCTTCATCTCACCGCCGTACCAGGTGTTGAGGATGACCTGCTCCTTTGATGTTACGTTGAAAGCGACGCAGGTCTCTGAGTTAAGACCGAGCTCCTTATAGTTGTCGACCTTTGCCTTTGCTGCGCAGTAAACTACGAAATCAGGCTCCTGATCGAACTCCTCCTGGTTCTGAGGACGGATGAACATGTTGGTGACGAAGTGGGCCTGCCATGCGACCTCCATGATGAAGCGAACCTTCATTCTGGTGTCCTTGTGGGTGCCGCAGAAACCGTCGACTACGAAAAGACGCTTGCCGGAGAGCTGCTTCTGTGCAAGTTTCCTGACAATCTTCCAGTTCTTCTCTGAAAGAGGGTGGTTGTCATTCTTGTACTCGTCGGATGTCCACCATACGGTGTCCTTCGAGTTCTTGTCCATGACAATGTACTTGTCCTTAGGGGAACGTCCGGTGTAGATACCGGTCATTACATTGACGGCACCGAGTTCGGTCACCTTACCTTTCTCGTAACCCTCGAGTCCCGGTTTGGTCTCTTCATTGTAGAGAACCTCGTAAGATGGGTTGTAAAGAACTTCCTTGACGTTCTTTATACCATATTTGCTCAAATCCATCTTTGGCATAATACTGAATTTGTTTTATATGTTTGACTAATACTATTAATCAGGTAATATCCTTGTCTGAAGCTCAGTTCAAACTCCGCAAATTTCGGAAAAAAACTCGTATATCTCAATATTGAGGTCGAATTATCTGCTTGTTATTTCCGCAATCGGTGCCGATATCGCTCCTGTGCACAGATTGCGACTGCAAACATTGAGCCAATCTGCTCTAACTTGTTGAAATAAAACGATTTGAGTGAAAAATTCGGATTATCGGGAAATTTTGGCCTGGCGATCGGCAGAATCCTGTGTCAATCACTTGAAATTTTGCTTTTTTTAATGGTTATTTTTGATTTTTTATGTAGTGCCGGATGAGTTTGGCACGAAAAATGAATTAGATAAAGGCGAATTGGTTAGTTATTTGGGTTTTATCAAAAAGAATACTGAACTGACTATGAAGTAACTTCAATTTCTACGTTTATTCATAATTAGGTTTGTATTAAGTGTGGCGGCCGGCGCAAGTGATTGTCCCGGCCGTATTTTTTGTTTTTTTTGAAGATTGACTGCACAGAAAGCGGGTGGCCATGGATCGGAATCCGGCCACCCGCTTCTGCATATTCCTGTTTCCTGACCTATTCTTCCTTCGTCAGGCTGTCGTGGATTTCAGTGAAGGTCTGGCGTATCTCCTCGATGGTGCCGATGGTCAGATATGCCTTGTAGTTCAGCTCGAATCCCGGCTTGATGTGGAGATTCCTGATCGGGGCGAAGTATGAACATGAACCGGCAGTCGCACCGCCCGGCCCTGTGCCTGCAGTGTAGTAGACGGCAGTGTCGGTGCCAGGTGTGTAAAGTCCTATGCCGTAATATTTATTGTTGACATAGGCGCACCATTCCTCGCTCTGGGTCGAGGCCTTGTTCGGGTTGGAGATGCCCTCGAGTATGGCAGGAATGGTGATAGTCAGCTTGTCTCCGGTCCATGGAGCATCTCCGGTGTATCTTGCGAATTTTCCCAGATCCCAGTCGCAGAACATTGCCGGGACTTCCTGGCTGCGTTTTCCGAGATCCTTGTCTCCGGAGTATTTGAAAGTGAAGTCAAGGATGGCGTATCTGTCCTTCAGGGTGATGAATTCTGTCATCTCGCAGTCTTCGGCAAGTACGCACGGACCGCCTTCGGTCGAACGTCCCCACTGCATCGGAGTCGTGACCACCAGGATCGTGCTGTCTGTCATCTTGGACTTCTTCACTTTTGCGCTCTGTCCGTCGGAACCTCCTCCCTGGATCGGATTCCATGTCCATTTGTTGTTGGACCACCAGTAGGAGTTGCCGTCGTTGCCATAGTATGACTGCTGGATAAAACGGCCTTCATCAGCATGATTGAGCCTGTTCACTTTGTATTTGCGGGTAGAGAAGTGGAATATGCCGCCACCTCTTCCGAGGTCGACTCCGATCTGGACGTAGTCGTTGGCGATGTAGGCATAACGGTCGTCAGTCATGTCCTTTTCCCTCCATGGAGTCCTGTTGACCTTATGGGGCTTCTGGACCGATGGAGTCTGTGTCGGCACTTTTTGCGTTTCTTTTGTTTCACAGCCTGCGGACAGCATAATTGTCAGCAGACCGAGTGTCATGATTGCTGAATATCTTTTCATGCGTGAGGTATTTTTTCAAATATAATAAGAATTGAAGATATTTTGCGTAAATTTGGATGTATTGAGTGATTAATGCTTCTCATTGGTTTCTAAATCGTGAAACTTGAGCATATTCTTCACTTTGTCCGATTGACGATACACTGAAACCATATAACACCTGATGACCATGCAAGACCTTCATCGCCCTTTGTCAATTATTCTTCCGACTTTTCTTCTCCTCTCGGCCGCAGGAGCATTTGCCCAGGAAACGGCCGTAGAGTACAGCAACCGTATTTCAATCACCGAAGACCATCTGGTCGCCGGCTTTGAAGAAGCCTCCCTGGACGGATTCCATGCAGAATCCGGCCTGACCTTGTCCATGAGTGATGCTTCTCCTCTGAACGTCCGCCCGACTCAGGGAAGTTCAGTCCTTTATGTTTCTCCTGATGAAGGGATACCGGCGGACAGATGGAAAACGGTGAGCAGAAGTTTCGAAACTCCGGAAGACTTCAGCTCCTCTCCTGTGGCTCAGTTCGAGATCTTTACGCAGCAGGGTCCGAACCGTAACCAGCGCTGCCGCATGAGACTCTACAGCGGAGACAGTTACGCGGAAGGAACTGCGACCATCATCCCTGGATTGTGGCGGAATGTGATCTTCGATTTCACCGGCACGAAGGTGGTCGGCAAGGTCGACCGCATCGAAATCTCCCTCATGTGCGATTCGCAGGAGGAATGGAACAACGGCAGGGACTTCATGATCGACGGCCTGCGTTTCGGAAAGCCGATGGACCTGTCCTTCATGATTCCGGGTTCCGAAGTAGTCTTCAGCCCTTCTGAGGGCAGGGTCGGATGGAAAAACGATGCTCTGGTCTACAGGTTCCGCAAGGGTGCGCCTCTGGTTTCCTGTGACCTTACCGGCAGCCGGAACAGAACCTACAGCCCTCCGCTCGGCAACAGCGTGGCAGACTTCTACGCCCAGAGGAACACCTTCTTCGTGGTGATGGCAAACCGGTCCGGAGCATCGAGGGTCAGACTGGAATGGACCACTGACAAGGCTCAGGGCAGCAAGGAGTTCGACATCGAGCCACGCAGCGGCATGAAGGCCTATTATTTCAACATTTCCGACTGCCCGGAGGCCGTGGGCAACCTCAAGTCTTTTTCAATCACTCCATTGGATGCAGCAAGGGGCAAGTGGGTCATTGACATGATCCGCTTCGAGCGGGAGGAGCCTATCATCGAATATGCCGGCAAGGTTGAGTCCTGCACTGCAGACAGAGACAGCGTCCGCATCTGCGGCACCATCCGTGACGAGGATCTTTCGGCATATTCATCCATCCTTGTCTATGAATATCCCCTTGCCAAGGAAGGAGCTCCGCTGCAGTCCCTCCATCTGCTCAGCCAATGTCCGGCCGCACCGTCTTTTGAGATAGCCGACATCCCGAATGCCAGGCTCGGAGGCCGGATGACACATCTGAGCACCCGTTTCCTTGCTGTCCTCAAGGACCAGGACGAAAATACCAAGCCGGTTGACAAGCCTTTCTACATCTCGAACTGGAGGGATTTCACGGAGAACCCATACCATTTCGATCTGCCTGACAAAGACTTCAGCGTCCTTCGCTACGGTGCCAGGGGCGATGGATTCACCGACGACACGAAGGCCATACAGGAGGCGATTGATGCCTGTTCGAAAGCAGGAGGCGGCAGGGTCGTGCTGCCGGGGGACGATTCTCCTCAGGGAAGACGCTACGTGGCGACCAACATCCACCTCAGAAGCAATGTCGAGTTCCACATTGCTGAGAATGCCGTCCTCTGGCAGTCCTATGACATGAGGGACTATTCCTATGTGCCGGCTTTCGGACATGATTTCGACATCCCGGGATGTCCATGGACACATTGCCTCTTCGTCAATCTGCCTCTCATCCAGGCGAACGATGTTGACCACATCAAGGTGACCGGTCCGGGTGTCATCAGAATGGCCGATCCATGGTCCTCCAATCCGGACTGGAGCCATTATGCGAAGGGCTGCAGTGACAGGATCCACATCTGTGCCCTGACAGCCGAGAACTGCAGCTATATCGAACTGACGGATTTCGACCAGATCCGTACGAGCAACTATCATACAAGCTTCTACGGGGACGACCATATATTCATAGGTAATGTCAAGATGGTGGAAGTCAGGTGCGTCAGCGGTGACGGACTGAGTTTCGCGCAAGGCGTCAACCATGTCCGTGCATCCAGGGTGGTCTTCGACTCGAATGATGATGCAATCGTACTTTGCAACAGTTACCGCGATCCCCGGGGCAAGAACAGCCCATGGAGATATGATGAAGATGAGGTCGACCATTCCGTAAGGAATATCCTGGTGGAACATAGCTATATCAATTCCGGAAAGAGCGGCGCCGGCAAGGCCATTGCCATCATTCCTTGGGGAAGCACCAATCCGGACCAGTGCAAGCAGCTTCTTGACAGCATCGAAGTCTATGACTGTGTCCTCAGGGGCGGGCATTCCGTCGGGACATGGTGCGACAATCCTTTCGATGGAAAACCTTTCACCAACGCGGAGCAGGATGACTATGCTCCGGTGATGAATTTCAGGATCCTTGGCAATGAATATCAGAGTGCATGCGACCTGCTCTGCGTCAAGCCTACCAACTTCGTGACAGACTGCGGTCTTCATTCCAGCACCTCTTTCGTCAATGCGGATTTCTCTTTGGGCTATGCCTACTGGACGCGTGAAGGAGATGCCGGAGTACAAAATGGATACGGTTTTGCACGCGGTGGCGGAGCCCTTCTTCAGGGAATATATCTTACTGAAGGAAAGCATGTTATAGAGGCGGAAGTGCGTGGTACGGGAGTCCTGGAGGCGAGGGATGCACTGTCGGGAAAGTGCCTGGCACGGCAAGGTTTTTGCTTCGAATCAGAAGATTGGACCAGATTGTCGATTACCTTTGAGACCACAACTGCCGCAGACTGCCTGATCGGATTGGGCGCTTCTGAAGAAGCTTCTGTCAGGAACTGCAAGCTCTGTGAATAGAGTCGGAGAATCTCTGGATCCTGCCGGATGTGGAAAATATTTATAATATATTATGAAAAAGATAATCTGTATAGTTTTTTCTGCCATGATGGTTCTTATGCCATCTGTTGCAAAGGACAAAGCTCCCAAGAGTGAGAAGGTCAACAATATCATTCTCTTGATCGGCGATGGTATGGGGCTTGGTGTCGCAGGGGCCTGGATGGTGGACCGCAATTATGAACCGACATGCTTTGACCGTGCCCAGTTCGTGGGTTTGTCGAAGACATATTCATTGAACAGCCGTGTGACTGATTCCGCAGCCAGCGGCACAGCTATGGCTACAGGTCATAAGACAAACAACAGCATGCTGGGTGTTCTTCCTGACGGCACCAGACTCGGTACCATTGCCGAGGCTGCAAAAGAAGACGGCAAGTCCATCGGAATCATTGTCACTTCCTATCTTCTCGATGCCACACCGGCAGCTTTCTATGCCCACACATCAAGTCGCGGCAATCTGCGCCAGGTCGAAGAGGACCTTATCGCCTTCCAGCCCGATGTCATTCTCGGAGGCGGAAGATGCAATTTCACCGATCAGAAATGGGAGGACGGAACAATGCTTGACAAGGCTGTCGCTTCCGGAATCAAGGTTCTTGAGACTCCTGAAGAGTACTATTCGATGACCAGTCTTGACGCTCCCGTCCTTGGCCTGTTTGCAGAAGGCAGCTATCCGATGGTCATCGACCGTGATGCCGACTATCTTGCCGACTGCCTGAATCACACTCTGGAACTGCTGGATGACAACAAGAAGGGCTTCTTCATCATGGCTGAGGGTTCCCACATCGACCATGCCGCCCATGCCAACAACACTGAACAGCTTCTCTTCGAGATGGAGGAGTTCGACAAGGCTGTCAATGCTGCCATGGATTATGCCGACACCCACAAGGGTACTCTTGTCATCGTCACCGCTGACCATGACACAGGCGGCGCGTCCTTGGTTTCCGACAACAAGGATTTCCATCTGGGAGACAGTGAGATCGGCGTCAGATACACCACAACCGGCCACACCGGAACTCCAGTAGTCATCTACTCTTACGGCGCTTCAGCGTGGAAGTTCAGCGGTGTCATGGAGAACACAGAACTCAACAGAAGGATGAGGGAGGTCCTTCTCAGGAAATAGCATAATTCCCTTGTATGAACCGGCCGGAAGAAACCCGGCCACTGCAGGAGGAGATTACTCGGTCCCGAAGTATTCAGTTACGGCACGGACAACAGAGTCAATCTCCTCCTGTGTTGTCAATGTCTCGAGAGGAAAGCCGAAACAGGCAGTCTTGTACTTGTTTCCTTTGTAGAAGATTCCTGCGGATATGTTGGTGTCAGTGTAGCGCAGTACCGAATGACCCTTCTCTCCGGCAGGGGCTATTCCATCCGGGGTTTCCACATTGTAGATGCTGCAGTTCTTTTCCTGGTGGAACCTCATCTTGCCGATCCTGGAGGTCATGTCGAAACCTTTGAAGTTCATCGGCCAGACTTCGCCTTTCCTGCTTGCATAGTTGGTCATCCATCTGTATCCCAGCACTTCCTGGGCGAACTTTATGGCTTCTTCCGTCTCCTTCTCATCCTTGGTGAGAGGGTAGATGCTGCTCCAGATGTCAGTGCCGATGTAGGCGCCCGAGACCAGGACATTGCCGCCTGCTGCAGCATATTCGCTGATGGTCTGTCTGATATGTGCAGGGAAAACGGAATGGGCGACTCTTCCTCCTACGATGCCCAGAAGGGTGCTGACCTGCTTGCCGCAGACGATGTCCACCATCGAGTCATTCCTGGCCGAGGAGATGTCGAAGGAGTCGGCTGAAACCGAATGATAGGCGTAGCCAGCCGACATCAGCGCTTTCCCATGCGCCACGGTGTTGTCCAGGTTGTTGCCCGGATAGACCATGCCTGCCTTGTCGGTGTAGGAGCCACCGAAGCCCGGGTTGTCATTGCTCAGCCAAGGCATTTCCCTCTTGAACTGGTACTGCTCACCGATGAACCCGATCTCTTTGCCGTAGGCGACACCGGCGTCCAGGTCGGAGTCGAAGCCTGCAATCTGTGGTGAATCCATCCAGGCCGGCGCGGAAACTCTGGTGAAGTTGTCCACGACGAGGGCAGTGCTGCCGCCGTATCCTTCCGGAATCCCTACGCTTAGGGTCTGGGAAGGGAAACTTTTTCCACCTTTGTTGAAAGCCACGATCTGGTAGCTGTAGATGTGCCCCGGAGTGACCGTGACGTGAGTGGAGACGGTCTCTCCATTGCCAGTCGTCCTCTTGAGGACTCTTCCGGAATCGAATGCTCCGTCATCGATGCGGGTGTAGAGAATATATCCTTCCGGTCTTGCGGTAGGCTCGAGCGAATCGACCGTAGCCTTCCAGCTTAGGGTGACTCCGGTCTTGCCTTTTTCGGATGGCTTGGTGTCGAACATCGTGCGGAAGGAGTTCACTGGCAGCGGCTGTACTTCATACGGGCAGCCGTACCTTGCGCTGAGATACTTCAGGACTCCTTTGTAGATGGCTCTGCTGACGAGGAAACGGAAACTCGGATCCAGACCGAACTTCATGTCAGCGAAATTCTGGTGGGAAAGGAGCTCGACAAGGAGGGCCGGCACCGTGGTGGTCCTGGATTCGCTGTAGGACCTGTCCCAAAGGCCTCTTCTGCTCCACTTGGGATTGCAGGTGCTCCTGATGTCCTCGACGATCTGAGTCTGGACAAAGTCCGCATAACTCCTTGCCTGCAGCCTGCTTTCTCCGTTCGGGAGGACTTCGCTGTCCTCGCATTTCAATGTGTAGATGGCGAGAGTCCCGATTATCGAGTCGTCAGGGCTTACTCCCGCGTCGGTGTGGAAGGCCAGGGAAAGGTCCACGGGAATGCCCAGACCTTCCGCATCAGGGTTCGTTCTCGAACCTCCGGACATCCATCCGACCCAGGCTCCCCGCCGGGAATAGTCCCTCAGATAGTCACCTTCCTCCACGGCAAGCACGGATGTGTCCGCTCCGGCCCATTGCATCCAGTAGATTGCGCCCTCGCAGAACGACGGCATCCCCGACGTTGAATATTCACTGACGGGAAGGTCGGCTCGTCCGCGTGCGATCTTGCCCATTCCTCCGCCGAAGCGGACAGCATCCGCCGTGACGCAGGCATCTTCCGGGCAAGCGTATCCTTTCGGGGGCTCTGAATATAATGTCACGGATCCGGTTCCTTCGAACTCGAAGGTTCCCAGGTAGATCCATGTGCCACCTCCCATTTTCTGGTTGACGACAAAGTCGGTGGTTCCACCGGCATGCCTGACACTGTATCGTGCGCACGGACTGCTTTGAGGGAGAGTCTTGTAGGAAATGTAGACGGCATATTCACCTTTCTCGGGGAAATCCGCGTCCCAGACCGCATGGCTGCTCTCGGAGCTGCATGGAGCCTGTCTTGCAGTGCCCATCGCAAACGGATTGTCGATGCCTGAATAGGTGAGACTTGCATCGGCAAATCCCGTCCCGGCTTCGCTCCAGCTGCCTTTTTCGGAATATCTGCCCTCGACCCTCACTCCTTCTGCCCTGATTCCGGTGAAAGCCGGATCATTGTCCGCAATCACCTCGCGGGTCTGGATGTCCCTTTCTCTTGGAGTCATCACATAGGCTCCGGCATTTTCCAGCATCGGGATCAGGAAAGGAAGCACATAGGTCTGGGTGTACATGTCCTCGACGGTCTGGAACAGGGGAGCTCTCTGCCAGTCCCAGCGGTCCTGGCTCTCGTCATAGTACCTGCCGTGACTCTGCCAGAGGGCGACGGTACGCCCGGTCAGGCCCATGGCATATTCCTGTTCGCCGACGCGTCTTATGAATATGCCGTCATCCTTCGGATCTTTCCTGCGGAATGCGGCAGGGGCAGGGGAGCCGTCATTCCCCGGCACCGTGACGATGTAGTCCTCCAGAGGGTTGCCGTTGACGGTGATGTTCCCGACCGAGTACCCCGTATACTTGGCCGGCAGGATGGTCCCGAAGGTCTTCCTGAACCATTCCACCTCATCTTTCCTCCACGGGTAGTCTCCCAGTTCGGTCGAGAATCGGATGTTCAGTTTCTTGCCCGACTCGAAATGCCTGAGCACCTTGAAACCGCAGGTCACTCCGGAGCGTTCCTTCATCAGGACGGACATCGAATCGCAGGATTCAGTGAACAGTTTTCCGCTGTTCTGGGCGCAAAGGCTCAAAGGCAGGGTCAGGGCCAGAAGCGCAGCCCCGAAAAAGCATTTCATATTCATGGTTCTGATCTGGATCTTACCTCTTCCTCATCTTTCTGATGTCAAGGAACAGGGTTGCCGCCGTCGAGATGACAAGGGCAAGTGAATCGGCGAAGAAGTCTTTTATGTCGCAGGAACGGTATTTCAGGAATGATTGTCCTATTTCCGTGGCGGCTGCGATGATGCATCCGCTCACGAACACTATCCCGGCCAGCAGCACGGCCTGCCATGGTCTGTCGGTGTGACGGTCGAAGGAAAGGTAACACAAGACCGGGAAAGGGAAGAACATTATGAAGTGGATTATCTTGTCGGTCGGAATGCCCAGCAGGGAAGGAGACACCTGCTGGATGCCGTCGAAGGAGCCGAAGCAGCAGTAGGCCACAGCGGCAAGATAGACCAGGAATAATCCCAGAGCCAGTTTGTTGCTTTTTTTCATGGGATGGCCTTACCTTAAAATCAGTTCTCCGAAATACTCTGGCCTGTGGAAATCCGGTTTAGGTGTCCCGATCGGATTCCAGCTGAGGAAATGAGGATGGGCGGTAAGGTCTCCGCACTTGTAGAAGTTGCCTCTCACACTGACCGGGACATTGTCCCTGTCGATTCCGATCAGGTCGTATGGAATCAGCATAGCCACTGTCCAGGAAAAGATGCGGTCGCTGATTTCAGTCTCCTCATGCGCAAGGGACGAGTGCCTGATGACCCTTGCGACGTCTTCTTTTTCCCGCAGGACACTGTCCAGCCTGCTTTTTCTCTTTGATGAGAGAAGACTTCCGATGCAGGTCAGTTCGAAATTGTAGTAGGTGCCGTCATAGGGGTCGGTCACGAAGAATTCGCAGCAGCTGTCCTCCCAGCTCCTGCCGTTGTCCTCTATCTGGGTCGCACGGAGGTCGAGACCTCTGACGTGGAACATCACGGCCAGATGCGAGGCTGTCCTTGCGATGGAACCGTTGCAGTCAGGAGTGTAGGGAGCCTCCTTGGGCCAGTTGTTCTCGCAGACCGCAAATTTTGCCGCACCCTTTTCCATTGCGAGGTCCAGTTCCTGCAACGTCATATTCTCGAGTCCTTCGATGAAAGGTACTCTTATCCTTTTAACTGTTTTCATATCATTTCAGGTTATGTTGTCTGTCTGTTTATTTTCAGGCGTGCCTGTCTCTACAGGGCCTGCATGTCATTGAGCCTGCGGTAGTGTCCATTGAGGGCAAGCAGTTCCTCATGTCTGCCTCTTTCCACAATCTTACCCTCGTGCAGGACGATGATCTCATCCGAGTTGCGTATGGTGGAAAGCCTGTGCGCGATCGCGATGGTCGTCCTGGTGGACATCAGCCTTTCCAGAGCTTCCTGCACGATCTTTTCCGACTCGGTGTCGAGCGATGCGGTAGCCTCGTCGAGAATCAGGATCGGAGGGTTCTTCAGGATTGCCCTCGCGATGCTTATCCTCTGTCTCTGCCCTCCGGAAAGCTTTACTCCACGGTCACCGATGACGAAATCATAGCCCCCTTCCTTTTCCATGATGAATTCGTGGGCATTGGCTATCCGGGCAGCCGCCATCACATCTTCCAGGCTTGCATTCTCGACACCGAAAGCGATATTGTTGAAAATCGTGTCGTTGAAGAGGATGGACTCCTGGTTGACATTTCCTATCAGCCCTCTGAGACTCTTCAGACTGGCTTCCCTGATGTCGATGCCGTCTATCGTGATAGAACCGGCAACCGGATCATAGAATCTCGGAATGAGATCCACCATTGTGGATTTTCCGGCTCCGGATGCGCCCACGATGGCAATCGTCTTTCCTTTCGGAATGTCCAGGCTGACATCGTCGAGAATCATTCTCTGCCCGTCAGGATACCTGAAAGAGACATTCCTGAATGAAATCCTGTCGTTGAAGCCTTTGATGACCTTCGGGTGAGCCACTTCGACTATGTCGTTCTCGGCATCAAGCACCTTGTTGATCCTTTCCATCGATGCCATGCCTTTCGGAATTGCATAGCTGGCTTTGGAAAAATCCTTGATTGGATTGATGATGCTGTAGAGAATGACCATATAATAAATGAATATGGGAGCGTCCACGACCGACTTGCCGCTCAGGATGAGCAGACCTCCGAAGAAAAGGACGATCGTGATAAGGACAGTACCCATGAATTCACTGACCGGGTGGGCAGATGCCTGACGCAGTGAGACCTTTTCGGTCTTTTTCTTCATCGCCTCGGTCACATTGTCGAACCTGTCGGACATCTTTTTCTCGGCGATGAAGGCCTTGATGATCCTCAGACCGCCCAGGGTCTCCTCGACTTGAGACATGACTTCGCTCCAGAGTGTCTGGACATCGAGAGATTTCCTCTTCAGGTTCTTGCCGACGACTCCCATGACCCAGATCATCACAGGCGCGAATATTATTGTGAAGGTCGTGAGCTCCCAGCTGATGACCACCATCGCGATGAAATAGATGGTGATCAGGATCGGATTCTTTATGAGCATCTCTATCGATCCCGCAACCGAAGACTCGACTTCCTGCACGTCTCCGCTCATCCTGGCTATGATGTCGCCCTTCCGTTCCTCGGAGAAGAAACCGATAGGCAGGGAAAGGATCTTGTCATAGATTTCTTTTCTGATGTTCTTGACAATGCCTGCCCGGATAGGGACCATCACTCCGGCGGAACCGAAGTAGCATGCGGTCTTGAGAGCGGTGGTGAAAATCAGGAACAGGCAGAGGACCAGAAGGACGCGTGGCTCTCCGTAAGTAGCGATGGCACTTTCCAGACCATGGTAGAGATTGTCCATTGCCGCATCTCCCATGTCCTTGAGCGGCATCGCCCTGACCTCATCCCAAGGGGTGAAGGCATACGACCTGTCCGTCATCCTGAACAGGATTCTCAGCATCGGCACGATCATGGCGAACGAGAAGATGTTGAAAACGGCCGACAGAATGTTCAGGACTACTGAGCCGACGAGATATTTTCTGAAAGGAGCGATGTATCTCCTCATCATTTTTCTGAATTCTTTCATGGTCAAAGTGTTTTGGTCAACCAATGGAAAATCAGGAGGATCCTTTTGCGGAATACCTCGTAGTTGAGGCTCTCGCTGTCATCCTCCACCTTGTTTGTCTTCCTGGTGATTCCGGAAGAAAAATATGTGACCGGAAGGCCGTTGCGGTGGAAAACCATCTGGTCACCGCTCCTGTGGTGGAACAGGTCGGTGAAACTCTTGCTTCCGTAGTAGTCGAAACCCAGGTCAAGCCCCAGTCCCGGATTGCTGTTTGCGCTTGTGAGGTCGTACCTTTCCCCGGCGCTCCCCAGCATTATCAGATAGTCCTTCCGGCCCTTGTGGATGGGCTCCAGGGTTGCCCCAAGGATGTCCAGCACGACTACGTTCTTGATCTGTCTTTTGCTGATGACAGCCTGGCTGACAGGGTCCCGGAATATTCCTTCATCCAGAGCCGTCATGAATGCCTCTGCTCCCGCGCTGCTCTTTTCCTTTGCGTCGGTTGCCAGAAAGATCAGGTTGCTTCCGTAAAGCCTTCCGAGACCTTTCATGTACTGGAACATCCCGATGATGTTCATCATCGCGACAACTCCCGAGGCATTGCTGTCGGCACCGGGAAGGATTTTCCCGTCCATTGATCCGTAGGTGTCGTAATGGGCGACCACGAGGACATAAGTCTCATTCACGGATCGCCTCGCGCCCGGCATGAAACCGATCATGTTGCGGCCGACAAGGTCTCCTGTCCGGAAGGTGTGGGAATAACTGCCGGAAAACGCCAGCAGACCCGCGTCCCTGAAGTGTCTTCCAATCCACATCGATGCCTCGCAGGCACCTTTCGAACCTGTTGCCCTGCCGCCGAAGGTGGTGTCTGCCAGAAATTCTATGCCGGCCCGGAGATTCTCTTCAGTCACGATCTTTTCAGCATTCCTTCCCGATGGAACGGTCTTGACCGCCTTCTCCTGTGAAAATGCGCCGTAGGAGAACGTCTGGAGAAGTATGTATGCCAGAAGAATCTTTCGGATGGTGTTCAAAGTGTTCATAATCTACAAATATAGGCATACTTTTGGTAAAGTGCATTATCACAATCGGTGAAAACTTTTGCTATATTTGTAAAATTTGAATGACATTTCATGACTGTGTACCGATAATGAGAAAGTTCTTCCTTGTCATAGTGACATTACTCAGTTTCGGAGTGCTGTGCAATGCGCAGTACGACAAGGATGTCTTTGCCTTCAGGGGAAGGCTGGCTCTTTCTGAAAACAGGTACTCTGACGCGATATCCCATTTCAACATACTGGCCAGGCTCGATTCCACCGACTGCTGGACCTTTTTCTATCGCGGAATCGCAAAGTACAACCTTGGTGACCTCCGCGGAGCCCAGACTGATTTCGACACCTCGGTCCGCCTGAACCCGGTATTCACAAATGGCTATCATTTCCGCGCCATCACCCTGAGCCGTACGGGCAAGTATGAGGAGGCGCTTGAGAGTCTTGAAAAGGCAATGTCCCTGCGTCCTGGGCTCAATGGTCTGTACTACAGCCGTGGTGTGACATATTTTCTCTCCCAGCAGTTCGACAAGGCTGTGGAAGATTTCGACTACTACATTGTCAAAGAACCGGATGACCCTTCCGCCTATCTGAACAGGGGAGCGAGCTACCTTTTCCTGAACGACACCACAGCGGCCCTGAACGACTACAACCGGGCAATCAAGCTCGACCGTTTCGATCCTGAAGGCTACATCAGGAGGGGGCGTCTGTATGCGGACATGAAGATGTATCCGGAAGCGATAGAGGACATGGACAAGGCCATCGGTCTTGACACCACCAACACTTTCGCCTATTTCAACCGGGCTCTGATGTATTTCGAGCAGAATGACTACAATTCTGCAATGAGGGATTTCGACAGGGTTCTGAAGGATGAGCCGGGCAATGCGCTTACTCTCTACAACAGAAGTCTCATAAATGCCAGGATAGGCAATTTCGAGGAAGCTCTCGCCGACATGGACCGTGTGATCAGCATCAACCCGGACAATGTCCTGGCCTACTTCAACAGGGCCTCGTATTTCTGCGAGCTGGGACGCTGGGTGGATGCGCTCGATGACTATGACAAGGCGATCGAACTCTATCCCGATTTCGCGAAAGCTTACATGAACAGGTCCTATGTAAAGAATATGCTGGGACGCACGAAGTCCTCCAAGCAGGACTACGATACCGCCAGGAAGAAAGTCCAGGACTACCGTGACAAGAATGCTTCCGATGCCGGGTCATTTGCCGATACGACCAAAAAGTACAGCAACCTGCTGGCTCTGGATGCCGACTTCGCCAAGAAAGGCTTCGACAATGAGCTTCTTCAGGACAGGGACATCAACATCCGTCTGAAACCATTGTACAAGTTCGTGATGTCGGACCGAAAGGACAATGTCAATATGGCTCTGCAGAATCGCTACGAGCATCCTCTCCTCGACAAGTTCATCTCGGATGCTCCAGTGATGATCTCCATCACCAATTCCGACACCCTCTCGGCCAAGGCGCCTGTCGGCGACATGGAATCCTCCCTCTTCGGCGACACCTATCTTTCCGCCGGAAAATCCAATTCGATGACCGATGCGGACAGGATGTTCCTTCGCGGACTTTACAGTCTCAGGTCCAAGCAGTACGCTGCAGCCCTGGAACATTTCGACCAGGCGGTGTCAGCCACTGCCACGGGTGAATATTCCGAATACTACAAGGCCTTCTACCTGCTCAACAGAGGTGTTCTCCGTGCCGACATGATCGACTTCATCTCTTCTATCGAGAACAATGTCCAGACATTGACAATGGATGACAAGGGCACCACAAGAGCCAGGGTAAGGGACAGGGTGACACGCACCTACGATTATTCGGAGGCTATTGAGGACATCCAGGCCGCCGACCGGCTTCTGCCGGGTATCCCGTATTTCCACTTCAATCTCGGCAATCTCTACTGTCTTTCCGGAAAGCTGGTCGAGTCCGTCGACAGCTACACGACTGCGATTTCGCTTTATCCGTACATGGGGGATGCGTATTTCAACCGTGGCCTGGTGCTGGTCTACCTGAAGGATAAGGAGAAGGGATGCATCGATCTCTCCAGGGCAGGAGAACTCGGAGTGGACGATGCCTATGTCGTTATTTCAAAATATTGCGAGGAGAACAAGTGATGCTGAAATTCGTGAGCCTGTCCAGCGGAAGCAGCGGCAACTGCTATCTCCTGAGTGATGGTACAAATGCAATCCTCATTGATGCCGGAGTAAGTTTCAGAAGCCTGAAGAGGAACCTGATGATGCTGGGCTGTTCATTGGACATGATCAGATGCGTCCTTGTCACGCATGACCATCTCGACCACATAAGGCACCTCGGTTCCTTCTGCAAGCATCTGAAGGTCCCGGTCTATGCCACTGAAACCCTTCACCGGGCCCTTGCTTCACATCTGTTCACAAGGGACTGGATCGGTCCTTACCGGCATATTCTAAAAGAAGGAGTGGCGGAACCGGTCTTGACCGGCCTGTATGATTCCGTGGAGGATTATCCTCAGGTCAACTGTTTCGAGGTCCCTCACGATGCCACGCAGACTGTAGGCTATTTCATCAGATGGCATGGCAGAAGCTTCTTCCTGATGACAGATGCCGGCAGAGTGACGGAAGAGGCTGTCGGCTATGCCTCCAGGGCGGATGCGGTGGTGATCGAGTCCAACTACGACCCTGCGATGCTGTTCAGCGGCCCTTACCCTCACGAACTTCGGATGAGGATCTCCCGCGGCAACGGCCATCTCAGCAATGACGAGTGCGCCGAAGCTGTCAGAAGAATATGGCATCCTGGGCTCAGGCACATATTCCTTTGCCATCTGAGCGAGAACAACAACACTCCTTCCCTTGCTTTTGATGCATCTTCCGATGCTTTGCGGAACATCCCGCTCGAGGGTGGGCTCACAGCCAAGGATGTCACGAATCTCCAGGCTCTTCCTCGTTCCAGTCTTTCCGCTGTCTATGCCATTTGATTGTCGCAGGCGGAACGATTCTCTCAATATTATCTGGGAATCTTTATTACTGCATGAGATCAGATTTCAAAACAACACCCGATATGAAAAGAATATTATTGTCAATTGCCATTGCGGCCATTCTTGCGGCAACCGGTCATGATGCATCGGCGCAGCAGAGCATATACGACTTTACTGTGAAGGACATGTCAGGCAAGGAAGTGTCCATGTCTGAATATAAGGGCAAAGTCCTTCTGATTGTCAACACTGCCACACAGTGCGGTTTCACTCCTCAGTATGAAGACCTTCAGGCCTTGTACGAGAAGTATGCATCCAAGGGACTGGTGATTCTGGATTTTCCATGCAACCAGTTCGGCGGCCAGGCTCCGGGGGACATGGAGTCCATCAATGCGTTCTGCACTTCGAAGTACTCGACTACCTTCCCGCGTTTCGCCAAAGTGGATGTCAATGGAGAGAATGCCAGTCCTCTTTTCACATTCCTGAAGTCCAAGCAGAAATTCCGCGGTTTCGGAAGCGGTGACAAGGCAAAGATTCTTTCGGAGATGCTTTCCAAGTCGGATCCAGACTATGCATCGAATCCTGACATCAAATGGAATTTCACCAAATTCCTCGTGGATGCGAAGGGCAATGTGGTTGCACGTTTCGAGCCTACTGCAAGCATGACCTTGGTCGGCAATGTGGTGAGTTCAAAACTCTATTGAGATGATGGGATCAGTGACATCTGAGTCGATGAGTTCAGTGACATCATTCTTCGCGGATGATCTCCCCAGGGGAAAAAACAGTCCGAGGTTCAGGTCCCGGAATGATAAAACGAAAGACGGAGTGTGTTTCACAACATACTCCGTCCGTTAATCTAACCTAAAACTTAACCTATGAAAAAACTATTTCAATGCAAATATATGCATTGCGTCTTAATTATGCAACTTTTTCTGAAAGATTTATGCCTATTCTTTGCAGTCCTGCTGACATCCGCACTCGCGGGCTGCTCCTCCAGACAGGGTGATACTCTTTCTGCGAATGAATATCTTCCTGATTATCTGATAGTTGAAGAAATATCTGATGGCGGATTCAATGTGATTTCCATTTCCCCGTTCGATGGACGTGCTGACACAGTTATTGTCAAAAAATCGTTTGAAAGTGTCGTTTTGATGAGTACGACGCATGTCGGTTTCCTTGATGCGATAGGATGCGATTCGGTCATCACCGGAGTCTCGGGACTCAGATATGTATGCAGCCCTCAGCTGAGGAAGGCTGCCCAGGAGGGGAGGGTGAAGGATGTCGGCTACGATGCTGCTCCCGACTATGAGACTATCCTTTCGCTGAATCCGGATCTTGTCCTGACATATTCAGTGTCGGGAGAGATGTCTCGCTTTGAGAATAAGTTGAAATCATTGGGGATCAGGGTCTTCTGCATCAATGAACATCTCGAGCGGCATCCTTTGGCAAGGGCGTCCTATCTGCGGCTGTTCGGCGCGTTGACCGGCAGGATGGCCGAGGCGGACTCTGTCCTTGCACAGGTGAGGGGCAACTATGAAAGGATCCGTTCCGGATCGGCCAGACGTGCCCGCAAGGTTCTTGTGAATATCCCGTATTCCGACCAGTGGTTCATCCCGGGCGGTGACAACTACATGACACATCTGATTGAAGATGCTGGCGGGATTGTGCTTGGCGCAGGTGAGGGGGAGAGGCAATCTTCCGTGATTTCTCTGGAAAAGGCTTATGCCCTTGCTTCCGAGGCGGATTGCTGGCTGAATGTCGGCCCGTGCACGACGCGTGCCCAGTTGGAAAAGGAGAATCCGGTGTTCCCGGACATGCTCCGTATGATAGAGACCAATGCGGAATCTGCAGGTCTCGGAACCGGGGCTCTTGTCTGGAACTGCAACCTGAGACTGAACTCTTCCGGTGGAAATGACTTCTGGGAGTCGGGCGCGGCCAGACCGGACATCGTCTTGTCCGACCTCGTCAGCATATTCAATGGTGATGATGGGGAGAAGGTCTTCTACCGCCCTCTCAAATGATTCCGCCCTCTGGCGGAGGCTGCTTTCTCTCGAACGAATGCGCCCCTCTGACGGATGCTGCTCTCTCTTGAACGATGCGTCCCTCAGAATATGATGCTGAAATCGATGGTCTGGTTGTCGCACCAGCTGCCGTTGACCTTTGTCCTGCCTTCCTCTCTGGTGGTCAGCTGCTGCCTGTCCGCAAGCTCGATTGCCACGATGTCACCGGTTCTGATGTAGACCATTTTCGTAGCTTCGGCGATTGCCTCTTCGATCATCCCGGTGGTGGCTTCTCTTCCGTTGCATGAGAAGAAGCGGTTGCCGTCCCTGCTGAGAACGAATTCGTTGGTTTCTTCACCTAGGGTGATCGGAAGGAACAGCGGAGTGGGCAGGAAGGAGGTGTGGTCGAGACAGCATGCCTGGGCATATTCCTCGCCGCGAAGCCCCTCTGGCGTCTCCGGATAGAGCAGGACCCCGAAGTTGACGGCGTCGTAGTAGCGTGAGGCGAATCTGATGCCGACGCTTCTGCCCGGTTTTGAGATTCTGGCGAACAGTACCGGTGATGCGGAAATGCAGTTCACGAACTCCGGCGGGTAGAAGTCTTCATTGTCCTTCTCCCAGGTTGTGTCCGGCCGGACTACGGTGTGTCCTTCTGCTGTGCGTACTATGATATTCATTTTCAGAACAGCTTTCCGTTGCTGAACTTGTCCTGGAGCCTTGAGACGGCTTCGCTGAAGTTCTCGCTTTCGTATTTTTCCTTCAGGAGAGCGAACTGGCGCTTTGTGTCCATCGTGAACTCTCCGTTCTCGATCCAGGAGAAATATGCAGGTTCGGTCTCGTAGATTTCCCTGACGGTTCTGCCTTTATGTTTTCCGAAGTTGATTGTCGGTTCGTTGTTCTTGTTCATCACCAGGCGGCCGGCATAGTCGATGGTCTTCGGTCTGCCTGCAACATTGGCAAGGAACTCGACATCGTTTTTCAGGGCCACTTCGTGGTATTTGTCCGGTTCCTTGTACATGTCGAGCTGGCCTTTCAGCACTTCGTAGGTGGCCATAGTGTCGGCCTCGGCGGTGTGGGCATTCTCCAGTTCTCCTCCGGCGCAGTAGAAACGGTAGGCTGCCTTCAGGTTTCTCGGTTCAAGGTAATGGTAGATTGTCTGGACGTCAACCATCAGCTTGGAATGAAGGTCGATGTCAATCTTCTCAAGCATCGCGGTGGCCTTTCGCTTGTTGTCCTGGGAGACTCTCGGGTCCGCTATCCTGCTCTTGCAGTAGGCTCTGACCCTTTCTATCTCTTCGGCAAGCATCGGGAGGTCGAATTTTGCTGAGTTGAAACCGGCAAGGTCACTGTCCCTGAGCCAGTCGACCACCTCGTCCACAATCTGGATGAATTTCTTCTCTCCCGCCACGTCTTCGTCCTTGATTCCGTTCACTGCGGATGCTCCCGGGTCCATCGGTCTCTGACGCCCGGCCGAGTAGTCCCATGGACAGACTCTCCATGTCTTGACTTCATGGTGACCGTCCGGAAAAACCTTGACGAAACTCAACTCGACGATTCCGTCGGATACGATATTCAACCCGGTGCTTTCTATGTCAAAGAACAGCAACGGTCTCTTGAGGTTTAAATCCATTGTTGCGGCGTTTACTTATTGAACCAGGATAGGCATCAGGATTCCGCAGACGTTGTCGCTCTGTGCATCTTCTTCCGAAGGCACGATGAGGGCGGCCCTGCGCGGATCTGCGAACTTCATCACAACAGTCTCGCAACTCATGTTGGCAAGAATCTCGCTCAGGAAGTTCGATTTGAAGCCGATTGCCATCTCGTCTCCGTTGTAGTCGCATTCGATCTTTTCGTATGCCGCAATCGAGAAGCCGAGATCCTGTGCGGTGATTTCGATGCTTCCCGGTTTCAGGCTGATCTTGATGTGGTTCGTGCCCTTGTTGCAGCAGACTGAAACGCGTCTTACCGTGTTGAGCAGAAGTGCCCTGTCGATCTTGAGGATGCTTGAGTTGTTCTGCGGGATGACATCACGGTATTTCGGATACTTTCCGACGATGAGCCTGCAGACCATCGTGGTCTTGCCTATCGTGAACACTACGGTGCTGGAGTCGAATGCGATTTCCACATTTTCAACATCCTTGGTGATTACCGATTTGAGGACGGCAGCAGGCTTCTTGTGGAGTATGAAAGAGCACTTCTCCGGAGCCTTGGCATCCGGTGTGGTGTAGCAGATGAGCTTGTGGGAGTCCGAAGCCACGAGAGTGGTGCTGTCCTTGTCGAAATCGAAGAATATGCCGTTCATGAAAGGCCTGATCTGGTCGTCCGCTGCGGCGTAGATGGTCTTTCCTATGCCTTCTGCCAGTTTGTCTGCCTTGAATGAAAGCTTTTCCGCATCTTCACTTGTCCCCTTGATTTCCGGATAATCCTCGGCAGGGAAGAAAGGAAGAACGGAATTGCCGCTCGACCAGCGGCATTCGATGGAGCTGTCGCTGGTGACTTCGATTCTGACAGGCTGGTCAGGGAGCTCTTTCAGGAGTTCGATGATGTGCCTTGCCGGAACGGCAATCCTGCCTTCGGCCTCTGTGGAGTCGACCTCGATTTCGGTGCGGAGGGTAATCTCCGAATCCGATGCTGTCACGACGAGGATGTTGCCGGTGAGGTCGAAAAGGAAGTTCTCAAGGATAGGAAGCGCCGACTTGGCGGGGATAGCCTTGGAGATTTCCATCAGACCTTTCAGGAGTTCAGTGCTTGAAACGATGAATTTCATACTATGTGTCAGTGTTATATTGTCAAAATGACGTACTTGTCACCTGTGAACATGACAAGAGCAATTACAAATATAATAAAAAATCATCTAAACAATATGGCATCACTTTTGATTTTCAGTTGCAAGCCGGAATGTTTCCGGTGCGATGAAAAGTAATAACAATAAATATTGGATTGAATATGAATAAGAATGTCATCACAGTGCTCCTGTCCATCGGACTCAGCATGCTGGCTGCCTATGGCGTGACCAAGTCAACAGAGAATAACGACTCTCCTTCGCAGACGACAGGGGAGAGCGGCGTAACCAAGACTATCAATCTGTCGGAATCCGAATATCCTGACCTTACCTATGCTGCAGAATCCGCTGTCCCGGCTGTCGTGTATGTCGGTGTTACCGTGACCCAGCAGTACCAGCTGGACGATCCGTTCTACCGCTTCTTCTTCGGGAACACCCCTCAGCAGAGAGAGCAGCAGGGCAGCGGCTCGGGTGTGATCATCCGCTCCGATGGCTACATCGTGACAAACAACCATGTCGTTGCCAATGCGACAAAGGTGGAAGTTACCCTCAATGACAACAAGAAATATGAAGCCAAGGTCATCGGTACCGACCCTGCAACCGACATCGCACTGATCAAGATCGATGCAGAAGGTCTTCCTACCATCGCTTTCGGCAATTCGGACGATCTCCGCATCGGTGAGTGGGTTCTTGCAGTGGGCAGTCCTCTGGGCTACCAGCTCCGTTCTACCGTCACTGCCGGAATCGTCAGCGCAAAGGGACGTTCGATGAATTTCGGCCAGAGCGAGAACCCTTATCAGAGGCAGCGTCAGAGCAATCAGCTCCACATCGAGTCCTTCATCCAGACTGATGCCGCCGTCAATCCGGGCAACTCCGGCGGCGCGCTCGTGAACAAGTCCGGTGAACTCGTTGGCATCAACACCGCAATCGTCTCACAGGACGGCGCCTTTTCGGGATATTCATTCGCGGTTCCTGTCAACATCGTAAAGAAGATTGTCGGAGACCTCATCGACTTCGGTTCCGTCAAGAGGGCCGTCCTCGGAATCTCCATGTCCGACCTCAGTCCGAATCTTGCAAAGGCTCTCGAATACGATTCTGTCGAGGACATGATGAAAAAAATGAAACTTTCTTCTCTTGACGGCGTATATATAGCAGAAGTTTCTGAAGGCGGAGCAGCTGAAAAGGCCGGAGTCAGGAAAGGGGACATCCTTCTTTCAATCGATGGCTTCAAGGTCACCAACGGCGCTTCCGTACAGGAAAAGGTCAATTCTTATCATCCTGAAGACAAGGCTGTCATCAAGGTGCTCAGGGACGGCAAGGAAAAGGAATTCACTGTGGAGTTCCAGGAAAGTGCCTCTGAGAACGGCGTGAAGGTCGCAAAGGGTGAAGTCGCATTCTATGGCGCAGCCCTCAGGGAGGCTCCGAAGGATGTCCTTGCAAGATATGGCCTTTCCCATGGAGTCGAGGTTACCTCCCTGGGTACCGGCAGGATGCAAGAGGCCGGAGCCAGTGAAGGTCTCGTCATCTTGTACGTCAACGACCAGCCGGTCAAGACTCCTCAGGATGTGGTGAACGTCGCAAAGAATGCCAAGCGTTCAGTTTACATCGAGGGTGTGACAACCGACGGCCGCAAAGCCTTCTTCGGCTTCGGAAAGGAATAGTCAGACCAAAACAGTAAATGAGACAGTTAAAGATCACAAAATCGATCACCAACCGCGAAAGCGCATCCCTGGACAAGTATCTCCAGGAGATCGGACGCGAAGAGTTGGTGTCACCTGAAGAAGAAGTAGAACTTTCGCAGAGGATCCGCAAGGGCGACCAGCGGGCTCTTGAGAAGCTCACCAGAGCGAACCTCAGGTTCGTGGTGTCAGTGGCCAAGCAGTATCAGAACCAGGGCCTCAGCCTTCCTGACCTGATCAACGAGGGTAACCTCGGTCTTATCAAGGCTGCGGAGAAGTTCGATGAGACGAGAGGTTTCAAGTTCATCTCCTATGCGGTCTGGTGGATCAGACAGTCGATTCTCCAGGCTCTTGCAGAGCAGTCCAGGATTGTCAGGCTTCCTCTCAATCAGGTAGGTTCGCTGAACAAGATCAACAAAGCCCTGTCTCAGTTTGAACAGAAGAACGAGAGGGCTCCTTCAAACGAGGAGCTCTCCGAAATGATAGACATCCCTCAGGACAAGATCTCCGACACTCTGAGAGTCTCCGGAAGACATGTTTCCGTGGATGCGCCTTTCGTCGAGGGAGAGGACAACAGCCTTCTCGACATCATTCCGAACGATGATTCTCCGATGGCGGACAGGGGTCTTGTGAACGAGTCCCTCAGCACGGAGATCGAGAGATCCCTGCAGATTCTCACCACCAGGGAGCGCGAGATCATCAAGTCATTCTTCGGAATAGGTTGCCAGGAAATGACGCTTGAGGAGATTGGCGAGAGACTTGACCTCACCAGGGAGAGAGTCCGTCAGATCAAGGAAAAGGCTATCCGCAAACTCAAGAAACCGACAGTAAGCAAACATCTGAAAACATATCTCGGCTAAAATGACCCCTGAATCATTCATCGCCGCCAAGGCGGCACAGGCCATTTCGGCCTTGTATGGAGCAGAAGTGGAGGCATCCGCGCTGCAGGTCTCAGTTACAAGGAAAGAGTTCGAAGGCGACTTTACACTGGTCGTCTTCCCTCTTCTTCGTATCTCCCATTCTACTCCTGAAAACACCGGCAACGCAATCGGAGCATGGCTCAAGGACAATGTCCCGGAAATCTCGGACTACAACTGCGTCAAAGGTTTCCTGAATATCCTGCTTTCCAACCTTTTCTGGAACGGGCTCTTCAAGGCTATCGTCACAGATCCGGATTTCGGGTCCCTGCCTTCGACCGGCAGGAACATCATGGTCGAGTTCTCTTCACCGAACACGAACAAGCCGCTCCACCTGGGACACATCCGGAACAACCTTCTCGGAGATTCCGTCTCCAGGTTGCTCAAGGCTGCGGGAAACAATGTGATCAGGACGACTCTTGTCAACGACAGGGGTATCCACATCTGCAAGTCGATGCTTGCCTGGCAGAAAGTCGGCGCAGGCGCAACGCCTCAGTCCAGCGGCATCAAGGGCGACCATCTGGTCGGTGACATGTATGTGGCCTTCAACGACATCTACAAGAAGGAAGTCGAGGACCTGGTGGCAGGCGGGATGAGTGAGGAAGAGGCCAAGAAGGAGGCTCCGAGCCTCAGGGAAGCTCACGTGATGCTTCAGAAGTGGGAAGCTGGCGACAAGGAAGTCCGTGACCTCTGGGCCATGATGAACGGCTGGGTGTTCGAAGGCTTCGACGAGACTTACCGTGCTCTCGGAATCACATTCGACAAGGTATATTATGAGCATGATACCTACCTTCTGGGCAAGGAACTTGTCCGTGAAGGACTCGAGAAAGGAGTTTTCGTCACCGATCCTGATGGATCTGTCTGGTGCGACCTCACTGCCGACGGTCTGGACAGGAAGATTGTCCAGCGCTCTGACGGTACTTCCGTTTACATCACCCAGGACCTCGGTACTGCCGAGAAGAGATTCAGCGAGAATGCCCTCGATTCGCACATCTATGTCGTGGGAAACGAGCAGGACTACCATTTCCAGGTACTTAAGCTGATCCTCTCCAAACTCGGATTCAAGTGGGCTGACGACATATTCCATCTTTCCTATGGCATGGTCGAACTTCCTGAGGGAAAGATGAAGTCCCGCGAAGGAACCGTCGTCGATGCCGATGACCTCATCCAGAAGATGTATGAGGAAGCCAAGGCTACTTCAGAGGAGTCCGGCAAACTCGCCGACATGTCCGACGAAGACAAGGAAAAACTCTATCACATGATAGGCCTTGGAGCTCTCAAGTATTTCATCATCAAGGTTGATCCGAAGAAGACGATGCTTTTCAACCCGAAAGAGTCCATCGATTTCAACGGCAACACGGGACCATTCATCCAGTACACCCACGCCAGGATCAGGTCAATTCTGCGCAAGGCTGATGAGAAGGGAATATCCCACGACGCATCCTCCCTCGGGGAAGTGCCTCTGAGTGCAAAGGAAACCAGGCTCGTGAAGATTCTGAACACCTATCCGGCAAAAGTTGCCGAGGCTGCTTCAGCCCTTTCTCCAGCCGTCATTGCGAACTATGTCTATGAACTGGCCAAGGAATTCAACCAGTACTACCATGACACTCCGGTTCTCAAGGAAGAGAATCCTGATGTACTGACCATGCGTCTGTCCCTCATCGACTCCATCTCCGCCGTTCTGCGCAAGGGCATGGGCATTCTCGGAATCGAGCTGCCCGAGAGGATGTAGGGACCTTTCGTGAGGATGAATATGTTCAGGTTTTTGCAGGCCGCAAAACGACACAACAACGGATAATCATGAACTTGCGGAACTTGGATTACATGTTTCCGACTTCCGTCAGGGAAGTTGAGGCATTGGGATGGGACTACATCGATGTGATCCTGTTTACAGGTGACGCATTTGTGGACCATCCTTCCTTCGGTACAGCCTGCATAGCCCGCTATCTCCAGCATTTCGGCTACAGGGTGGCCGTCGTTCCGCAGCCCAATTGGCGCGACGACTTGCGCGACTTCAGGAAACTCGGGGCTCCGAGGCTCTATTTCGGTGTCAATGCCGGCGCGATGGACTCGATGGTCAATCACTACACCGCCGGGAAAAGGCTCCGTCACGACGATGCCTACACTCCGGAAGGGAAGTCGGGACAGAGGCCGGATTATGCCGTCAGCGTATATTCGAAGATTCTCAAGGAACTCTATCCCGATGTTCCTGTCGTCATCGGTGGAGTCGAGGCCTCGCTCAGGCGTCTTGCCCACTATGACTATTGGAAGGATGAGCTGCTTCCGTCCATCCTGGCATGGTGTCCGGCCGATTACCTCTGCTACGGGATGGGGGAGAGGCCGATGCTTGAACTGACCAGAGCGATCGAGGCGATGAGGAATCCTCGCGAGATACGCTCCATCCCTCAGATTGCATTCAGGATGAGCGGCCGCTGGAAAGGCGGTGACGATGCCGTTGTGCTGCATTCCTTCGAAGAATGCGCTGCCGACCGCAAGGCTTTTGCGGAAAACTTCCACCTCATCGAGATGCACGCCAACATGTTGCATCCGGCCACCATCATCGAACCGACAGGGGACGGCTATATTCAGGTGAATCCGCCCTATCCACCTGCAACCGAGGCCGAGATGGACTCCTTCTGGGATCTTCCGTTCACCAAGCTTCCGCATCCGCGCTACAAGGGCAAGAGGATTCCTGCCTACGACATGATCAAGGATTCCATCATCACACACAGGGGCTGTTTCGGAGGCTGCAACTTCTGCACGATTGCCGCCCATCAGGGCAAGTTCATCCAGTCCCGATCGGAAAAGTCCATCCTCAGGGAAGTCCGCTCCCTGGCGGCGATGCCTCAGTTCAGGGGGAATATCTCCGACCTGGGCGCCCCTACCGCCAACATGTACGGCATGCGCGGCAAGAATCCCGACCTTTGCGGCAAATGCCGTCGCAAGTCCTGTCTTTTCCCTTCCCCGTGCACGAATATGGACAGGTCCCACAAACGGCTTCTCGACCTCTATTCCAAAGTCGATTCGGTCCCAGGCGTAAGGCATTCCTACATCGGGAGCGGAATCCGCTACGATCTGTTCCTGGACAAGGACGGCTTTGTCGATGAGACATCAAGGCCCTACCTGGAGGAGTTGATCCTCAGACATACCTCCGGACGCCTCAAGGTCGCTCCCGAGCACACGGAGGACAAGGTCCTGCACTATATGGCTAAACCTTCCTTCAAACTCTTCGAGAGGCTTCGCATCGAGTTCGAAAGAATATGCAGGAAAAACGGACTGCGTACCGGGATTGTACCTTATTTCATCTCCTCCCATCCGGGATGCACGATGAAGGACATGGAAAACCTTTCCCGCAACCCTTCGCTGAGGGGAATATTCATGGATCAGGTCCAGGATTTCACTCCGACTCCGATGACGACTTCCTCCGTGATGTACTACACGGGAATCGATCCGAGGGATCTCAAACCGGTCTTCGTTGAAAGGGACATGACCCGCAAGAGGAGGCAGAAATCCTTCTTTTTTCAAAAATAATGATTCAAGTGTTTTGCGTTTCAGAAAATAGTCTTAATATTGCACCGCGAAACTAACACGATACTTAGATTATGGGTTACTCACCAGAGAATAAGAAGAGACATGTCGTAAGTTTTGAAAACATGTCCGAAGAATTGACTAACGTTTTCAATGAGAAATATCCTAGAGGGTTCAGTGATTATCTTCCTGATCTCGTCCAGTACACCAAGCCTGATGGTACGCCTTTCTATGCCGTGACCATCGAGACTGATGATTCCATCTATCTTGTGAAGATCAAGGTCAAGACCGATGATGCCGACGATCTGGAGAGATGGCTTGACAGCGAAGCCGGAGTCAATGATGAGGACACCGGAGCAGGAGACGAGGGAGCCGATACCACACTCCCTGATGACAACATCTCCCAATACGGCAATATGGATGATGACTCTCAGGATGTCTGACATTTTTTTCCGAAGAATATTCGACGGACAGGGGTTCCTGTCCGTTTTTTTTTATACCTTTATGAATCTTCGAATAACCCATTGAAACACTAACCACTAATTGGAACACATCATGAAAGGAATCGGTATCATCGGTTGCGGAAAAATTTCACAGATCCGTCATATTCCCGAATATCTTGACAACCCTTCTGCGAGAATCGTCGGAGTCTGCGACTTCAACATGGAAAGGGCACGCCAGATTGCTGAACAGCTTGGCGCAAAGGCATATTCAAGTGCCGAAGAACTGCTCGCCGACCCTCAGATCGATGCAGTGAGCGTCTGCGTCGCGAACAATGCCCATTGCGAAGTGACCGTGAAAGCCCTCCGTGCCGGCAAGGATGTCCTTTGCGAGAAGCCGATGGCTACGAACATCGAAGAGTGCGAACTGATGGTCAGGACGGCTGCAGAATGCGGCCGGAAGCTGATGATCGGGCAGAACCAGCGCCTGGCGGATGCCCATGTCAAGGCAAAGGAGCTTCTGGAGCAGGGCGCAATCGGCAAGATTCTCACTTTCCGTACCTCTTTCGGGCATTCTGGGCCTGAGTCCTGGAGCGTCGACCCGGGGCGGGGTACCTGGTTCTTCGACCGGAAGAAAGCAGTCATGGGAGTCATGGCTGATCTTGGAATACACAAGACCGACCTTATCCAGCATCTGCTCGGGCAGAAGATTGTGGCCACCACAGCCCGTCTTGTGACTCTGGACAAGAAGGGACCTGACGGGGAACTCATCGGAGTGGATGACAATGCAATCTGCATCTACGAGATGGATGGCGGGGCAATCGGCACGATGACCGCAAGCTGGACCTACTATGGGGCGGAGGATAATTCGACGGTGCTTTACGGCACCCTCGGCAACATGACTGTCTATGACATAGACCGGGCTCCTATCGTCATTCGCAGGAATGACGGTTCCGTGACTGAATATGAGGTCGGGCAGATCCAGACCAATGCCAACCAGACGAAGTCCGGCATCATCGATTCCTTCATCGACTGTCTTGAGAATGACACTGAACCTTCCATCAGCGGCGCTGATGTGCTGGCGGCCATGAAGGCGGTCTTCGCATCCATCAAGTCATCCGAAGAAGGGGTCCGTGTCACAATCGACAGGTAGGATTCAGCCATACAGAAAAGGGGGATGTGTTTGAGTCCTGCATCGTCCTTTCCTTCGACTGATGCGGCACTAAAGAATCAGCAAGTTAGAACGGTATTTCTTGTCGCGCGGATAATCTTTGCCGGATTGGACTCCAGACTCTTTGAGATGACCGCCGATACAATGACATTCGTGTCAATTACGGCGTAGAATTTACCTTCCATTGCGTAC
>SFMU01000055.1 GCA_004552965.1 Bacteroidales bacterium
ACACTTCGATGCTCCTCCGTTCATGTGCCTTACAAGTACCGCACAGCATAAAGAAAACCCGTGTGGTGCGCAAAGCCACACGGGCGAACACAAGAGCGGGGGAAAGAAGGAAAGCCCCGCTAGAACCACTATATCACTTTTTGTTACGTTGGTATACCCTTCTATATTTCTCTTGGACTTGAAGTTTCTTCGGAACGTCTAGGATCAATGTCCCGCCTTCCGCGCGCTTCCTTGAGTGGGCGGAGAAGACGCCGTCAATCATATTCACTTCATCATATCCCAATTCGTTTCCGTTTAGATCCTCCTTCGGGTTCGAGACCCCTGCCATCTTGACATCAAACGTTCCATCATCGTCTTTTAGTTTGTAGCGCTTAGGCGCGGTGAATTGAGCGCCGGTCAGTTTCGTGAATCCGTTCTCGTCCACGTCTTCCCAACCGAAGGAGCCCATCTTGTCGTTTATCTCCAACGTCTTGACCTTCGCGATCGTCTCTTTGTTCAGGATGAAGAAGAGCGAATCGGTGTCCATGTAGAGGATGTTTTCCCATCCGAGTTTCAACCCCGCTCGAATGAGCGCCACGCGCGAATAGGCGGGAATCGCGCTTCCTACCGGCTTATAGGTGTATTTCCCGCCTATCGGAGGATCCTCCACAGGATGCTCAATCGAGTCGATCGCGCCCTGCTCGTCTACGTAATTCTCGAAGCGGATCGGATGGCCGTTCTCCAAAAGTTTCCCGTAGAGCGAATTGTTCAAAAGTTTCCGGTGGTACACTTCGAAGGTATCTCCCTTTTTCTTCGCTTCCAATCGCTTTTCGTAATTCTCTTTGCAGTACCCTCTCCACGGAAGATAGGACCACTTATATTTATAGTAATCGATGTAGACGATATCCAAATCGTTATAACAGAGTTTCATGCACGCGATCTCGAAATCCCACAGCCACAACTCCTTACCGCTTACGGCTTCCATGCCGATGAGCGAAATGACGGAGTGGAGTTTCGCGGTGCTGTAACTTACTTTGACATGGCAGCAAGCCATTTCCCGGTGATTGCATTTCGGCTCCCCCTCGCCGTATTCCCCGAAGCCGTAGGGGAATCTTTCCCCATGCATCGAAGCCATCCGGGAAGGGTGGCTCTGGTGAAAATCGATATGGCCGATTCTTCCTTCGATTTCCTTGAATTGCCACTGATCGGGGCAATATGTCAAACCTCCGGCCACGGAATGGGAGATGAAGTCGCTTTCCTCTTTTCCGAGGACCGGATACTTCTCGCGGTACTTCTCCAGTGGCCGATAAGCTTTTGGATAAGAGAAGGCCATCGCCTTCCGCATCGTGTAACTCGCAGCTGAAATCGAATTCCAAAAATCCACATCGTTCCGCCGATCCATCTCCATGAGGATCTCCATGATTATCCTCGTATCCTTGAAGTTGTAGATCTTCTCTTCTTTGGTCGGCACGTATCCCTCATAAGCGCGGAATTTTTTATAGTCGATTTCCCCTTTTTGGGTGGGCAATCCGAACGACTTCGCCACGGTCGCGAGTTTTCCCGGGAAGATTTTGGCTAGGTCGCGGAAGATGACGATCCCGTTTCCTTTCCCGAATTTCAATCTCGCTTCCCAAACGCTGGAGCAGGTTTTCGTGCTTATCGAATCGTAGCAAAACTCCCCCTCCTCAAAATCGGGGTTATAGGAAAATCCGCGCTTCAGGAGGATCGGAAGTATGAAACTCCATTCAAAGGAAAGGTTCCAAATGTAGATCAGAAGATTTATAGGCTCGTTCTCTTTGCCGTGGTGGTTCCGCTTCTTAGGGGTCGTCTTCTCCTCGAGCCGGTCCAAAAACTCCTCGATGCTGGTTCCATAATTCGATTCATCCTCTTCTGTGGATTTGTCGTTGATGAAAGAATAAAGCCAAACCCCGGTTTTGAGTTTGGCAACGCTTTCGGGGTCGGCATGCGTTTCGACATCGAAGGCCCATATTGAGAACCATTTCCGTTTTATCCTTCTTTTCATGCGACCTCCTTTTATTTCAGTTCGACTTTTCCTTCCTTTAGGGTCTTGAGCGCGCTCTCGTTCGCTTTCTTCATTTGTTCTTCATCCATCTGGTGATAATTGTAGAGGATCTCCCATGCCCTCCTGACGTTGTCATGCTTGAGACCCTTGCCCCTCTTGTATACGAGGGCTCCGCTCTTCCTTTCTTTTATGAAGCCTTCAAGGTAGGAGATGATGTTCTCGAGGGAGATCTCGGGGCCGTAATTCTCCTCTCCATTGAGGAAGTCTATGAAACTATTGATGTAGTAAGGATAAGCCAATTGGAGAGCCTCCAAATAGTGCCGTATGGCTTGGTCCAAAACGCCCCAATGGCCTCTTTCACCCTTTAGTTTCCTAGCCTTCGCATAACTCATTTTTGAGCCCTTGCCGGTCTTCTTGACCATTCGGTTGGCCTTCGCGATCGCGTTCCTTTCGGTCTTGGTCAGTTTCGGAGCCGACTTCTTCTTATGCTGGGCGCGTTGGTAACCGCTCTCTTCGGCGGAGATGCCGGTTCCGGTGTTGGCCTCCCTACGGCTCTTCTTCTCCGCGGGGGATAGGTCTAGCCCCATCTTCTCGCGGAGGGCCGTATTCCCCGCGCTGTCTTTGTATTTGACGGATCCGACCATGGTCACGCGGATCCGTGTCCATCCGTCTTCGTAGGTTTTCGTGTATTGGACTTTCAATCCGCTCGCCTTCGCGAGTTGGATCACGTCCTCCATTTTCATCGCCATGGTATATCCTCCTTATATAAAACAAATCCCCAGCGGTCGGAAGGAACGCGTTCGGGCGACTGGTCCGAATAGGTCGGGAGGACGAATCTGATCGTTTGTCTTTTGCGGGCTTTCCGCCCTACCTCTCTATATCTCAACCCACGCTCACAAGCCCCGGCCCCCGGGGACGGGGCCCTTGCGGGCCCCGTTTCATTTTAAGCCTTCAAGGCTTCCTCTTCAACGATGTCGTCTAGGGTCCTCTTCTTGAATTCCCCCTGCTCCGCGTTTTGGTAGTCGAGGATCACGAGGACCTCTTTGGTCCCCTTGCCCCCGTCCTTGCGTTCGAACGTCTTCTCCTTGATGAAGTAATCCTCATCATCGAGGTCCAACTTGATCGGCCAATTGAGTTTCTCCGCCTCGATCTTCGGACGGGTGATTTTGGTCAATTGGGCTTCCATCACGATTCCGTTATAGGAAGCGAAGTGCTTTTCGAAGATTCCGCCTTTGGCGTTGTTGAATTTCTTGACGTATAAGAGAATGGTTTTCATTTGTTTCTTTTCCTTTTCACTATGATTTTCGCGCTCGAGAAGTAATATCGTTTGACGAGGACGACTTCCCCGGTTAGGCCGACGGCCGCGACTTCGGCCGTCTTTTCGGTCACCGCCCCATAATGGAGCGAGACCTCCTCGAAGCCCACGAGGGAGGTCCTAGGGAGAGTGCCCGGAGGTGTAGATCAGGACACCCTCCGAGGGGAGGTTGTTCCGGTTTAGGAACTCCTTTTCCCCAGATGCGATCTCCTCCGCGATGGAGTCGCGGAAGATCTTCATGAGACCTTTCGCGTAAAGGCGTTTGATTTTCTTCGGGTCGCTTTTCATTTCTTTTCTCCTTTTTTGCGAAGCCTGTACCCAAGCCTCCTGTACTCATCGTAAACCGGCCCCCAAATGGCTTCGCATTGCTTTCGCTCGGCCGGGAAGAATTCCTCCAGCAGGTCGAGTTCCCTTTGTAGGTCAATCGCGTATGGACACCCCTTGCAGCCCGTCCTTTTAAAATTAAATGGAGGGTAATACAGGGACGGCAAACGAACATCCAAGGCTTTTATCATCTCCTCCTTTTCAAAATTGGATACCGGAAACAATGGATTGAACCTCGTCACGTTCCCATCCTTGCCTTTCAAAACGCAACCCGACCTTGAAGCCCTGAGACCACCCTCTGCCTTCCGCATACCGGTGATACTTAACCAACGACCGCTTGCGCGCTCATACTCCCGAGCGACCTTCTTTTTGTTCTCCCGGCAACATACAGAGGAGACTTTAAGAGGGTACTTAGGATCAAATTGGAACGCGAGACATTTGGGGCACCCGAAACGGCTTTTGGACAGGTAGTTGCGCGCCGTGGCGTTCCCGTTGTTCCGTTGGTACAGGGACAGGAACAAGGAATGCTCTTTCGATTTGAATGGGTACCCAAAATCCTCAAGTTTCTTTTTAAAAGAGCCTTTTGGCTGCAAGAAGACGATTCTATCGTCCTTCCTTTGAAGATCGCGCACGAAACGCAGAACCTCGTTGTACTCTACTCCCGTGTTTATGAACACGCGGGGGATTCTATTGCCCGGCAAAGCCTCATCGATGAGGCGGGAGGCGAGGCAACTGTCGGAGCCTCCTGAGAAGGAAAGGTATGCCACGTCTTCCAAATCGTATTTTTCCGCCATCGCCCTTATCGCTCCGACCCTATCGGCGATAGCAAATTCCGTTCCGTTCATGCTATTTTCTCCTTCCATCTTGCCTTCCCTGCTTTCGCCCTCTTCTTCGCGAAGAGGGAATCTTGGATGAGGGTCGCCGAATTCCATTTGCCTTTCTCAACGTCCAACGTCCTATACCTTCCGGTCCTCGTCTCGCGGAGGAGCAACTGGGAGGAATCCTCGAAGTCCACGAGCTTGAGGACGAGGAGGGTTATCATCCGCCCTCCCCGGTCCTCCCCGTATACGCGAGGGGATTCCTTATCCTGCAGCGCTTTGCGGATTCGCTTCAGATCCTGCTGGTCAATCATCTTAATGGCTTCCTCCAGTAGATCTCCAGACTGCTCAATTGCTCAGTTTCTGAATAGATCCGATCGGCTTCCGCTTTGCGAAGGCGTTTGATGAGGTCTTTGTCTTTGGTCTCGGAGAAGAGGATTCTCTTCCCCTTGTTCGCTTCGGCTAGGAACTCTCCCTTATTCGTCTTGAAGAATTGCCTTTGCGGGACCCAAACGGCTTTGCCGTGGGGTCCCTGATAGTCTTTGACGATGATATTTCTTTCGTAGTATTTCATTTTTACTTCTCCTTACTTGTTCCTATCGATCATGCGACGGATCGCGTTGAGCGCCTTACACGTGGCGGTGAACGCCATCATGAGGTCTTTGGCATCGCGCGAGTCGCTCTCCATGAGGGCGTCAAGCCCGCCCATCTTGTCCGCGAGATCGCCGAGTTGATACCACTCGCCCTCGAGGTATTCCTCCCTTTCCTTTAGGTTGTTGATCAGTTCTTCTTTGCTTTCCATTTTAGTCCTTTCTTTCTCGGCGCATGGGCCTCGGGTCACTATTATTATATGCATCCATTCGGCTAGATACAAGCCGAAAATTAAAAATATTAAAATATTTTTAAAGATGCTAAAATCACCATGGAGGAAAAACGAATGAAAGAATTGGACAACATCCACTGCGACTTCTCCGCCATCGATGGCCTCGAGAAGGAATTCAACGCGATCCTATCGATACGCCATGACGGCAAGACCACCTCCTTCCTCATGAAGAAGGCGTGGCCCGCGTGGAGGAAGGGCAAGGCCACCGCCCTTCTCTTCCGGCAGGTCAACGACGTGAACGAGTACTCGATCCGCTACTACCTGAACCTCATGAAGGAATTCATCGACCGCCCCCTCAACGTGGAGATGCGGGGCATCGGCGGAGTCGGGGCCGTCCTCCTGGACAAACGGCCTCTCTTCTACTGCATCCCCTTGGGAGCGAAGGAAGCGACCCTCAAGAAGACATCTTTCCCCGATGTGGCCTATGAATACTTTGACGAATACGAAATCAACCCCATCAACAAGGAGAAATACCTCCCCAACGAATACGGCCGGTTCCAAACGCTCCACTCCACGATGCTCAAATTATCCCCAGACATCAAATTCTACATGACCTCCAACCCCTATTCCGCCTACAATCCGCTCTTCTCCGGTTGGGGCGTGAAGACTTCGGCTCTTCGCCTCGGGACCATGCAAAAGGGCAAGAATTGGGCCGTTTGGTTCAAAAGGATCCATCCGGATCTCCTCGCCAAAATCCGTGAGACCGACCCCTTCTTCGATGAGAACTCCGCCTATTCGCGTTGGGCCTTCTCCGGCTCATTCGCCAACGATCGGAACTCCCACGTGATGCCCACGATGCCGGGAGGGTACCGTCTCGCCATCCGCTTCGTCTTCGAGGGGCAAAAGTATTCGGCGTTCGAATCAACCGACTACGAGGACGAGGAGCGACCCCTCTATTACGTGAAGAAAGGCGCGGACGACGGCAAGAGACGCGTCACCTACGCCTTCGACTTCGCCGACCTCGTGACCAACGCCGTCCTCGCCACCAAAGACGACCGCGACCGCTTCCACAACCTGAAGAGGGCCATGAAGGGGCAGGACGTGGCCTTCGACTCCATCGAGACCGAGGAGGCTTTCAAGATGATCTACGATTATCTATAATGTTAGGGGATAAAACCATGTATTTGACCAAAGTTAGATTATACGGACAAACGAAAATCGACACCGCGAGAAACCTCCGGGTTGAGAATATCCGGGACTATCTAGGTGGGCTCGAACTTTCTTCGCACGTCTTCGAGGATTTCAAACGGACCTATCCGGCGCGGGAACTCACCATCCGGCTTCCGATCTCCGATGAGGAGTCCGAGGTTTCCTTCGACTCCGGATTGGCTTATAACTACGCCTGCCTGACGTACAGCAACGGCGATTCTTCTTATGATTGGTATTATTTCGTCACATCCTTTCATTTCATCGCGGATTCAACCCTTGAGGTGTCCCTCAGGCTCGATTCCATCAACACATTTCCGTGGGAAGGATGGTTGAGCGACAGGACCTATATCTCGCGCTCTCTGATCAATCGGTGGAACGCCGACGGATCCGCCATCGTGGATCCCGTGAGCGAGGGAGTGACCGGGGAGATCGTGAAGAAGTCCGAAGGGACGTTCCCCACGACCCCGACCTACCTTATCTACAGAAACGACGCCAAGGGGGTCCCGGCGATGTACGCCGTGGCCCGCGGTGGCATCCCCGCGACCGGCCGTCTTCATGTTTTGGCCGAGGCCATCGATGATAGGATATCCGCCGGGAACGCATGGGGCATCCGGTACGAGACCTCTTCGACCGATGTCATCTCCGTGGAATGGAACAGCGACGGCCAAACCGGCCACTGGACCGCGGATGGGGAGACCTCTTATCTCCTTTTCTTTGATGTCATTCGGGACACGGCCACCAACATAACCTACGGCCAACTCGTGCTGAAGGGGTCCTCCCACTCCCTGAAACTGGGACCGAGATTCTCCATTGGGGCGGTCAATCCATCGAGCAAGACCGACTTCGTGGTATCAACGCAGGACGGCGCTCCGGCCTATTCCGGATATGTGAATTCATCCGATGTCATGGAGAACCCCTCTCCGGTGACCACTCAGGACTTCGCCGACATCGACCGCACGGCATCCGACCTCGCCAAAATCGTGGAGATCCCTTACCGCGGGAATTTGGGGAATGGGGATTTCGAGATGAGAAAGGACGGGGTTTATCTCCGCTTCACCGATTTGGACTCGAACTCCATCACCGCGACCCTCACCATGAGCGCCGGACTCCTATCAAAGCGGAGGCCGGGATCCACGGCCACCAAAGCGACCGCGATGGCGGCGGACCCGAAACTCTCCTCCTCGGAATTCTCCTATTATAAATTGGTATACGATTCCTATTCGACCTCATTCGGCGGGGAGAATCTCCCAGAGGGAAATTACGAGGTCACCATCGACTTCGTCCCGTCCTCCTCGATTTCCTCTTCCTTGATATTCAAGGCCAAACCCTCCTCGGGCTCGTGGCGCAACATCAAAGAGGATTATCCGTTCCTGATCGCGAGCGACCGGAATAATGAAATGCCTTTGTATTCGTCCGCGTGGTTCGACTATCTAAGAAACGGCTACAACTATGACAAAAAGAAGTTGACGGTCGGCAACGCGACCTCCATCTTCTCGGGGCTTGGATCCATCCTCGCCTCCGCCCTATCGATCGCCGGGGGCGCGAGCCTCATCGCGAGCGGGGCCGGGATCCCCGCAGGCGTTGGGATGGTCGTGGGAGGGGCGACCGGCATCGCCTCCGCGGTCGGGGGTACCGCGACTTCCATTTGGTCCAATGCGGTCGGTCAGGAGCAAAAGGAAAACGCCCTCAAAAAGCAATCGTATTCGGTTCAATCCATCAACGACCTAAGCCTATTCAAGTCCTATGGCGAAGGGGCCCTAAAGTGGGAATATTGGGGCCCGAGGGACGACTTCGAGAACCTGCTCGAGAATCTCTTCTTCTATAGAGGATACGCGCGCGGGGTCTACGGGGTCCCGAATATGCACGTGAGGACTTCCTTCGACTATTTCGAGGGAACGCCCTCATGGAACGCGGAGGCGCTCACGAACGCCCAAAAGGAGTTCTTGGACGATTTGGCTTCCCGGCTCATGGCCGGGGTCACCATCCTTCACAAGTACCAAAACGAGTGGGATTTTGACCAGGCTAAAAACAATTTGGAGGTTTGACGATGAAGAAAATCAAAGACGATGAGGATCTCCGCGCGATCGCGCGAGAGAGGGCCGACATCAAGAGACGGCTCTATGAGAGGTATTTCAACCTCTTCGCGTCCTCGTGGAAATGGGAAGGGTTCGCCCGAGAAGAGCGCGAGGCGATCATCCGCTCCCTTTGGACGCGGGGCACCATCGGGGCCCTGAGGATCAGCGATGAGTTGCTTGCCTACGTGCCTTACGCGCCCCAAGATTTCAACCTTTACGGAACGCCGGTGACGGCGGTCCCTGTGCCTTCCCGAACGGCTCCTTACATCCCGACCAGGGCCCTTTCGACTTCGGCCCTCCGCATCAACGTGGCTCGTGGGGTCGAGGAACCCGAAATCGTGCTTGGGTGGGCACAGCATACCCTGAGGCCGATAAGAGACTCTTTGGCCGATTGGGTCGATGACCTCGTGGAATTGGAGATGGCCATCCGGATGAACATCGATCTCCAAAAGATCCCGTTCGTCTTCAAGTGCACGAATCAAAACGAAGCGAAACTGCGGAACCTCATCCAGCGCGTCACGTTCGGCTCCAGCATGGTCGCGATCGGAGTCGATGAAGTCGGCTCTGTGGACGCGATGACGACCGGAGCCCCTTACCTTCTGGATAAACTGGAGGAGCAAAAAGAGCGCATCGAAAAAGAGGTCCTGACCTTCTTGGGCATCGACAACCTGAAGGAGAAGCCCGAGAGGATGCAGGGGGACGAAATCAACGCCAACAACGATGAGATAAACATCAACAGGGACGCGATCCTCGACAACGTGAAGGAGTGGGTCCGGCTCGTGGATGAAGCCTTCGGGACAAGCCATTCCGTGGAAGCGAAGACCACGACCCGAAGCCTATACGAAGAAGAGCCCAATCAGGAGGAGAAGAACGATGATGAATCCGGAAGAAACGACATTGATTGAATTCCGAGACGTTGAGTCCGGCCTCGATGCCTTCGGAAGCGATGGATGGGGAGCCGAACTCGCCTCCGTCATCCGCAAGCTAGTGAGGCCGGACGCTTGCTGGACCTATTGCGATGAGGGTTCGGAGTCCGAGGAAATCGACATCGCCAAAAAGGAGATGCTCGGTTGGTACGAAGCCACCTTGCCCCGCTACCAACTCCTGCTCACCTATTTAAGAGCCAATCAGCAGGAAATGTTCGGTGCAGTGAAGGTCACCTCCCGGAACTGGTTCAATGACGCTCCGCAGTCGAAAAACCTCGATGGCAATAGCGAGGATCTCACCCACCTCACCACCTTCGGCAAAGGGGAATCCGTGGATCCCCGGGGAACCATGATGGCGAGGATCGCCGAAGTCCAGGAGCAATATCGAAACCTGCTCTTCGATTGGGCGAAGGAATTCATCGGGTATTTCGGGCTCAACAGGAGGAAATGAATATGGACGATTCCGCAAAATCGGCTCTCGCTCTGCTGTCATCCGTGGTGACCGGCGTTTCGGGGGCCATGGCGACCGAACACATCCTCCAGATCGTGTTCATCGTCTTGGGGATCCTCGGAGCGCTGTGCACGCTGTTTCTTAACGGATGGCGCGTTTATGATAAGATTAAAGAGGCCAAAAAGGATGGCCACATCGATGAAGATGAGAAGAAGGACATCGAGGAGTCCGTCAAAGGGGCCATCGATGACTTCAAATCCGACATCGATGACATCACAGGAGACAAAAAGAAATGAATTACGAAGAATTGAAGACAGGTCTAAAAGCGATCTTGGAAAAGACTCAGGACCCGGCCGGAATCGAGAATCTAGCGAACCTCATCAAAGGAGTCGAGACCCTCGAAGCGGACGACAAATCGAAAAGCGATCTTCTTGAGGCTCAATCGAAGAGGATGAGAGACCTATTCCTCAATACCCCAACCAAAGGGGACGGGAAAAACCCAGACCCCATCGACCCGGAGCCCGCGCCGGAGCCTAAAACCCTAGGCGAAATCGTGGACGAAATCTTATCCAAGGAGAAAAATCAATGAAATTGGTAAGTCTACCGCAGCTGAACGCGATCGTCAAAGCATACCTCGACCAAGACAAGATCGCGAACCCCGTCTTTTCCGCTTCCAAGGAATCCCTGACCGGATTGGTCAACAAAATCTTCGCCGAAGTCTTCCTAGATGGAGATTACGAAGAAGGTCTCGGGTTCATGGACGGCTTCAAGGTCGAAGTCGGAAACACCATCGAAGAGTGGTTCATCAACTTCGTCTCGCCGGAAGATTATGACGAGACCGGAGCCACCGACCGAGCCCCCGCTCGCCCGAACTATCAAAAGGCTACTTACTCCGAGCGTCTCGGAAGGAAGAAATTCAAAACGACCGTTGATATGGGCACCATCCAAAAGGCGTTCTCGGATCGCGCATCCTACGACCGCCTCATCATGTCCATCACCAAGCGCCTTTACGATTCTTTGACCCTTTACCTCAACGACTGCAAACGCCACCTCATCGGGACCGTTTGCGCCAAACTCGAATCGGTCGCGACCGACACCGCCTTCGCGAAGGGCAAAGCCTATAAGGCCGGAGACCGCGTGCAGGGAGGCGTGATCCTTGAGGATATGACGACCTCGCAAAACACCTACAATAACCTCGCAGCTGCGGTGACCGCCGGGAAGGCCGTGGCCCTCGATTTGGTGACCTCCATCGCCGTTCCGGCCAATACCGAAACCGGCGAAGCCTTCATCAAGTCCGTCAAGACCTACGCGGAGAAATTCTCGAAGCCGGCTCAGGGATATTCCTACAACGGCAACATCGCCGGCAAGGCCCCCAAATATATCCTCCTCATCAAAGACGGGGTCATGCCATCCGTTGAGGTCGATACCATCGCCGGTGCGTTCCATGCCGAAGAACTCGCCTTCCCCGCGGAGGTCCATCGCGTCAAGGATTTCGGGGACTCCGATTGCTTCGCCCTTCTCATCGATGAACGCGCAATGAAACTGCACAATGCCTACAGAGCCGTTCGGGAAAGCCCGAACGGGGATGGCGACTTCATGAACTACATCCTCCACGATGATGAGATCGCGTACTTCTCTCCGAATTGCATGATGCACGCTTGGAAGGCGATCTAAGCCTTCTCCGGTCCCTATGCTTCCCCCGGTGAAAGGGAAGCAATAGGAGATTTATAATATGAGACGAATGATATCAGATGCGTTATTCGCCAAAATCAAAAAAATACCGATTTTCGTGCACCTCGTAGGTATCTACGATCCGGATTGCAATATTTACGTATATGGGAAATCCGCATCGAATACGCCAATAAAAACCTATCAGGATCTATTCACGCAACTTGGAGATCGAGTAATGCTTGCGGTTGGCAAGTTGAGGGTAGACGGCGTATTAGTGGACGCTTGCGCGCTTGACACTTATGGAAGGAAAATCTCAAGCGCAAAATTCCGCTTTACGAATGCCGAGGGAAAAATCGGAGATATTATTCTCCAAAACATCGCACCGAACGCAACGCTCGAGGACGATGTATATATGGAGTAAGGAGAAATATTATGAGGAAAATGCCTGAAATAAAAGCCGAAAATGGAATCGTAACATCCATTGACGGAAACGCGATCCCAAGAACGAAATTATATAGCCACTATATCGTTTTAAGCGATAGTAACACCGATAAATGTTATACTTTTTTAATCGATGATAACCCAACGATTTACAATGACACCTCATTAAAGAAAAGATATTCTAGTATAAATATTCCGTGCTATGGACTTATGATCAAAGACGCGAAAGAATATCAATACATCGAATTTCATATCAGCGGAGGCTACTATATTACTCGATACGCCCGTGCGAACCCCGAAACAAACGATATAAGTTCATATTCCAAATCAGTTTTTATCGAGTCTGACACTGTAACGCCGTTAAACTGATCCGCTCTTGTGTTCGCCCGTGTGGCTTTGCGCACCACACGGGTTTTCTTTATGCTGTGCGGTACTTGTAAGGCACATGAACGGAGGAGCATCGAAGTGT
>SFMU01000014.1 GCA_004552965.1 Bacteroidales bacterium
GGAGCCAGAGACTCGGAAAGCTCGCCATAGGAATATGAAGGAGCTTTGTGCCCGGTCATCGCATAGAGATCCCTTGCTGCCTGCATCACTCTCCTGAGTCCCTTCTCCGCTGCCTGGAGCGCCTCGTTCGAGAAGTCCAGAGTGCCGCGGTAGTGGGCCTGCAGGATGAAGAAGCGGATTGTCATCGGGGAATATGCCTGATCGAGTTTCGGGTGGTTGCCGCTGAACAGCTCCGGAATGGTGATGAAGTTCCCCAGCGATTTGCCCATCTTCTGGCCATTGATGGTGATCATGTTGTTGTGTACCCAATAGCGTACGCCCTGGGTACCGCGTGAGGCCACATTCTGGGCAATCTCGCATTCGTGGTGAGGGAACATCAGGTCCATTCCTCCGCCGTGGATGTCAAACTCATGCCCAAGATATTTCTCGCCCATGCACGAGCACTCCAGGTGCCATCCCGGGAAGCCTTCTCCCCAAGGAGACACCCATCTCATGATGTGCCCCGGTTCCGCCTTCTTCCAGATGGCGAAATCGTAAGGCGCTCTCTTGTCCTCCTGACCGTCAAGCGCGCGGGTGCCCTCCAGGGTGTCATCCAGCGAACGTCCCGAGAGGATGCCGTACTTGTGGTCGTTGTTGTACTTTCGGACATCGAAGTAGATGCTTCCGTTGCTTTCGTAGGCATAGCCTGCAGAGAGGATTCTCTTGACAGTCTCGATCTGTTCGATGATGTGGCCGGAAGCCCGGGGTTCGATGGACGGAGGAGCGACATTCAGCATCCTCATCGCTTCGTGATAGCGCAGGGTGTAAGTCTGGACAACCTCCATCGGCTCCAGCTGCTCGAGCCTTGCCTTCTTTGCGATCTTGTCCTCTCCGTCATCCGAATCGTGCTCCAGGTGGCCCACATCGGTGATGTTCCTGACGTAACGGACCTTGTAGCCCAGATGTCTGAGGAGTTTGAAGAGCACGTCATATGTCACTCCCGGTCTGGCATGTCCCAGATGGGCATCCCCGTAGACGGTCGGGCCGCAGACGTACATCCCTACGTGACCGGGATTCACCGGGACGAAGAGCTCTTTCTGACGTGACAGGGTATTTGTCAAAAATAAATTTCTCATATTCAGTTACTTCTTGAAGTAGTTCACTGCATTCGCGAACAGTGGCTGTTCGAGGTCTGCCTGGATGTTGCGGAGCAGATTGTTTTCGTATCTTTCCGAATGGCCCATCTTGCCGAGGATCTGTCCGTTCTTGCTGATGATGCCCTCTATTGCATAATAGGATCCGTTCGGATTGTATGGGGATTCCATCGTAGGCTCGTCTGTCAGCGGATCCACGTACTGGAAGGCGACCTGACCATTGGCAAAGAGTTCCCTTGCCAGATCTTCGTTGACGACGAACTTGCCTTCGCCGTGGCTGACAGGGATGGAATATACATCACCGATGGACATTCCTGCAAGCCAAGGAGAATTTGTCGTCGAAACGCGGGTCGAGGCCATCTGCGAGATGTGCCTGTTGATGTCGTTCCTGAACAGGGTCGGGGAGTCTTCGGTGACCATTCCCAGGTGACCGTACGGGAGAAGTCCTGACTTGACGAGGGCCTGGAAACCGTTGCATATTCCCAGAATCAGGCCTCCGCGGGCGATAAGGTTCTCTATGGCTTCGGCTACTGTCTTGTTGTTCAGTACGTTGGCGATGAACTTGCCGCTTCCGTCAGGTTCGTCTCCGGCTGAGAAGCCTCCGGAAATCATCAGGATGTGGCATTCGTCTATGTTCTTCTTCATCTCCTCGATGGACTCGAAGACGTCCTTGTCGGTGAGGTTGCGGAAGACACTCGTGCGGACTGTCGCCCCGGCCTTGCGGAAGGCCTTTGCGGAGTCGTAGTCGCAGTTTGTGCCCGGGAATACCGGCAGGTAGGCGATGACCTCATCCACTGCAGGACCTTTGTACTTCAGGTCTGCTTTCTTTGCCTTGTACGGCTTTATGCCCTCCATTCCGTCAGGAATCACCTTGCTGAATCCTGCCCTGCAGGTTGAAGGATAGACCTTGTCGAAGAGGGAAGCGTTGAAATCCATCAGTTCGAAGATAGAGATCTTCGTGCCGTTGATCCGGACATTGCCGTCCTCGCCGTCGGTGACCTTGCCGATCTCGATGGCATTCGGGAAGTCCAGTGCGCTGCCGTCCGTCTCGACGATGATCGAACCGTAGCTGAGGTTGAACAGATCCTCTTCTCCGAGATTGACATCGAAGCCGAAAGCGTTGCCGAAGCTCATCTTGCAGAGACCTTCAGCAACTCCTCCGAAGCCCACTGCCCATGCGGCTACTATTGTTCCGTCCTCGATCTTTTCCTGGACATGGTTCCAGTTATTCTTGAGCATCCCGATGTCCGGCATCCTGTTCTGAAGCGGGGTGTGCCTGACCAGATAGAGCCTGTCCTCCTCCCACTTGAATTCCGGGGAGATTACCTTGTCGGCCTTGACAGGAGTGATACCGAATGCGATGAGGGTCGGCGGGACATGGATAGGCCCCTTGTCGGTCTCGAATGAGCCGCTCATCGAATCCTTTCCTCCGATCGAAGCCAGACCGAGTTCCTTCTGCATCTTGAGAGCTCCCAGCAGGGCGGCTGCAGGCTTGCCCCAGGTCTTCGGGTCGGAAGTCATTCTCTCGAAATATTCCTGACATGAGAATCTCATTGTCTCCCAGTGTCCGCCTGCCGCTACAATCTTGCTGCAGGCCTCCACGAATGAATATGCAGCCCCGTGGTAAGGACTCCATTCGCTGAGGTCCGGGTTGAAACCGAAGGCCATCATGCTGGCTGTGTCAGTGTAGCCGTCCGTCGGAAGTTTCTGGACGGAAACCTGGGTCTCGGTGGTCTGAAGCTCTCCTCCGAAAGGCATCAGCACGGTAGACCTTCCGATGGACGAGTCGAACATCTCGACGAGTCCCTTCTGGCAGGTGACGTTAGGATCCTGCATATTCGCGAACATCTTGTCCTTCAGCGTCTTGCCTGGAATGTCGCGGAAGAATGGATCCGTTCCGTCCACTGCCCCTACGGTGGCTTTTGCATAGTGTCTTGCTCCGGCGCTGTCGATGAAGCTGCGCTTGAGGTCGGCAACCACCTTGCCGTTGTTGAACATCCTCATCTTGCCCGTGTCGGTGACATCGGCGACGTGTGTGACTTCGATGTTCTCCTCGTGGCAGTATCTGATGAATTCTTCCTTGTCTTTGGCCTCAACTACGACCGACATCCTTTCCTGGGATTCACTGATGGCAAGTTCCGTCGAGTTCATTCCGCTGTACTTGACAGGGATCCTGTCCAGATAGATGTCCAGTCCGTCGGTAAGTTCACCGATTGCGACACTGACTCCTCCTGCGCCGAAATCGTTGGATTTCTTGATCAGGGAAGTGACCTCAGGCCTTCTGAAAAGCCTTTCCAGCTTTCTCTCCTCCGGAGCGTTACCCTTCTGGACCTCGCTTCCGCAGGACTCAAGGGACTCCTCGGTGTGCTCCTTGGACGAACCTGTCGCTCCTCCGATGCCGTCCCTTCCGGTGCGTCCGCCGAACATCAGGACGATGTCTCCCGGGACAGGGGTTTCCCTTCTGACGTGGTCAGCCTTCACCGCACCGACGACAGCGCCCACCTCAAGCCTCTTGGCAGTGTAGCCGTCGTGATAGATTTCCCTGACATGGGTGGTTGCAAGTCCGATCTGGTTGCCGTAGCTGGAATAGCCATGCGCAGCCTTTCTCGTGATCACCTTCTGAGGAAGCTTTCCCGGGATGGTCTCGGAAACCGGCTTGTAGATGTCTCCCGCTCCGGTCACCCTCATTGCCTGATAGACATAGGAACGTCCCGAGAGAGGGTCTCTGATGGCACCTCCCAGGCAGGTTGCAGCACCTCCGAAAGGCTCGATCTCCGTCGGATGGTTGTGAGTCTCGTTCTTGAACATCAGGAGCCATTTCTCCGTCTTCCCGTCCACATCCACATCAATGAATATGCTGCAGGCGTTGTTCTCCTCGCTCACCTCCATGTCATCGAGCTTCCCTTCCTTCCTGAGGTAACGCGCTCCGATTGTGGCCATGTCCATCAGATTCAGGCCTTTGTTCTCGCGTCCGAGCTCCTTCCTCATCTTCAGGTAAAGATTGAGGGTCCCGTCGATCTCCTCCTTTATGAAGGATTCCTCCACATCGAGCTGCTCCAGTTCGGTAGTGAAGGTGGTGTGGCGGCAATGGTCGCTCCAGTAGGTGTCCAGGATGCGGAGTTCCGTCTCGTTGGGGTCACGGCCTTCTGCAGTGAAGTACCTGATGACTTCCTGCAGGTCCTCCTCGCTCATCGCGAGCCCCATCTTCCTGCGGTACTCCTTGAGCTCCTCCGGCTTCATGGAGTTGAAACCATCGAGAACCGGGACTGGCTTGATGTCTGCCAGTTCGGTCTGGGCCAGCTTGCCCAGGTCCTTTGGCCTTGACTCCACCGGATTGATGTAGTAGCGGCGGATCTTCTCCAAAGTCTCTTCCGAAGTGTCCGGGTCTGCGATCAGCAGTTTGGAACTCTTGATGCTGATTTCCGCGCTCGGGTCAATCAGATGGACACAGTCAACGGCGGAAGCCGCCCTCTGGTCGAACTGGCCCGGAAGATATTCCACGGCAATGTACTTTTTCCCGGAAAGGTCGATGCTGTCAGTGACAGAGTCGGTGACAATCTCACCGAACACGCTGTAGCGGGTCTTTTCAAGGAGCTCCGGAGTGAATCCGAACAGGTCATAGACATTGAGCAGTCTGAGAGTCTTGAGGTTCAGCTGCAGGTTCTCGTTGAGTTCTCCCCTGAGGCTTTCTGCCTCCACTCTGAACTCGGGTTTCTTTTCGACGAAGATGCGATAGTCAGCCATCGGTTGGATAAATGTTAATATCTTGCTAATGAATTAATTTCACTCTTGTTCCGCGGGCGCGGGACGATTTTTTCTCACGTATTTCTCACGGGCGCGGGACGATTTTTTCTCACGGGCGCGGGACAAACTTTGCGGTCGGCCTATTCCCCGCCTTTCCTGATGCGGGAGGCAATCCAGTCGCCGACTTCGCTTGTCGAATATGCCTTTCCACCGTCGGCGAGGTCTTCGGTGACGATTCCTTCGTCGATGGACTTGCTGACAGCCAGGCGGATAGCCTTGCCTTCCTCCATCAGGCCGAAGCCATATTCAAACATCATCGCTGCGGAGAGGATTGCTGCGACAGGGTTGGCGATGTTCTTGCCTGCAGCCTGCGGATAGGAACCGTGGATAGGCTCAAAGAGGCTGGTGTGCTCGCCGACCGAAGCGGAAGCGAGGAGACCCATCGAGCCGGAGATGCAGCTGGCCTCGTCCGTGAGGATGTCGCCGAAGGTGTTTTCGGTGACCATCACGTCGAAGAATTTAGGTCCGCTGACGAGTTTCATGGCTGCGTTGTCCACGAACATGTAGTCCACTTTGATGTCCGGGTAGGAAGCTTCCATTCCCTGGGCGACCTCTCTCCAGAGTCTGGAGGACTCGAGTACGTTGGCCTTGTCGACCACCGTCAGGTGCTTGCGCCTGCGGCCGGCGAACTCGAATGCCAGCTTGAGGATGCGCTCGATCTCGGAACGGCTGTAGATGTTGGTGTCATAGGCAGTGTTGCCGCCGTCCTTGCGTCCCTTCTCTCCGAAGTACATTCCACCGGTGAGTTCCCTGATGCAGACGAAATCTGCTCCGTCCACGAGCTCGGTCTTCAGCGGCGACTTGTCGGCGAGGGACTTGAATGTCTCGACCGGGCGGATGTTGGCGTAGAGCCCGAGTTTCTTGCGGATTGCGAGGAGACCCTGCTCAGGGCGTACCTTGGCTGTAGGGTCATTGTCGTATTTCGGGTCGCCGACGGCTCCGAAGAGCACTGCGTCGCTGGCCATGCAGATGCTGTGGGACTCCTCAGGATACGGATCCCCGCACTCATCGATTGCGCAGGCTCCCACGAGAGCCTTCCTGTATTCAATTGTGTGGCCGAATTCAGCTGCCACTGCGTCTACTGCCTTCACGGCCTGCCCTACCACTTCAGGGCCGATGCCGTCTCCCGGCACCAATGCTATCTTGATGTTCATTTCTTTCATTAATTAAGGTGTCTTCCTTTCGGGACAATCCTGACCCGCTTGTTACCGTCTGCGTCCCTGCTCGAACTTTTCGATGTCCTCCCTGTGCTCCAGGAGATAGTCGATGTCGTCGAGGGCATTCATCAGGCAATACTTCTTGTAGGCGTTCAGTTCGAACTTTTCGGTGCGGCCTGTGGCATTGTTGGTCACAGTCTGCGCAGGCACATCGACCTTGACCGTCATGGCCGGGTCCTTCCTGATCGAGTCGAAAAGCTCGGCGAGGAATTCCTCCGAAACCGTGACCGGAAGCACGAAGTTGTTCAGCTCGTTGTTCTTGTGGATGTCGGCGAAAAAGCTCGAGATCACAACCCTGAAGCCGTAACCTGCGATAGCCCAGGCGGCATGTTCGCGGCTGGAGCCGCTGCCGAAGTTCTTTCCCGCCACCAGGATTTCTCCTGAATATGTCGGGTCGTTGAGGACGAAATCCTTGTTGATGCTTCCGTCCGGATTGTATCTCCAGTCGCGGAACAGGTTGTCACCGAAGAATTTCTCGTCCCTGGAAGTGGCCTTGAGGAATCTGGCCGGGATGATCTGGTCCGTGTCCACATTCTCCAGAGGAAGCGGAATGCAACGGCTTTCTATGATGTCGAATTTCTGTTTCATGTCGGTCTTTTATTGAAGCAAGGTTCTTGGATCGGTCACCACTCCGGTGACTGCAGCGGCCGCTGCAGTGAGAGGGGAGGCGAGGAGAGTCCTCGATCCCGGTCCCTGGCGGCCCTGGAAATTGCGGTTGGAGGTGGAAACGCTGTATTTTCCTGCCGGAATCTTGTCGTCATTCATCGCGAGGCAGGCGGAACAGCCCGGCTGGCGGATTTCGAAGCCGGCCTCTTCCAGGATCTTGTCCAGACCCTCTTCCCTGATCTGCTTTGCGACAGCCCATGAACCCGGAACGAGCCAGGCCACGATGTCAGGATTCTTCTTCCTGCCCCTGACCACACTGGCGAAGGCACGGAAGTCTTCGATGCGCCCGTTCGTGCAGGCTCCGAGGAAGACATAGTCGACCTTCTTGCCGATCATCCGGTCGCCGGCGCGGAATCCCATATATTCAAGAGACTTGCGGAATGACTCGAGCCCTTCGGCCGGTATTTCGCTTTCCTGCGGGATTGTCCCGTCGATTGCCGTGCCCATGCCTGGATTGGTGCCGTAGGTGATCATAGGCGCGATGTCCTCCGCCTTGAAGAGGATTTCCTTGTCGAAGACGGCGTCGTCGCCGCTGCGCAGGGTTCTCCAATATTCGACGGCCTTGTCCCAGGCTTCGCCTTTCGGGGCATATTCACGGCCCTTGAGGTACTCGAAGGTGGTCTCGTCCGGAGCGACGAATCCGCCTCTTGCGCCCATCTCGATCGAGAGGTTGCAGAGGGTGAGCCTGCCTTCCATCGTCATCTCGCGGACAACGCTTCCTGAATATTCAATGAAATAGCCGGTGGCTCCGGATGTCGTGATCTGCTGCATCAGGTAGAGGGCCACATCCTTCGGCGTGACACCCTCTCCGAGCTTGCCTTCGATGCTGATGCGCATCGACTTCGGCTTCTGCTGGAGGATGCACTGGCTGGCAAGAGCCATCTCGACCTCCGAGGTGCCGATTCCGAACGCAACCGCTCCCATTGCTCCGTGGGTGGAGGTGTGGGAGTCGCCGCAGACGATGGTCATTCCCGGAAGGGAGAGTCCTTTCTCCGGTCCGACCACATGGATGATTCCGTTGCTCGGATCCATCATTCCGTAGTGGGTGAGGCCGAATTCCTCGGCATTCTTCCTGAGGGTCTCAACCTGTGTGCGTGAGACCTCGTTTTCGATTTCCTTGTCCTGATCGTGTGTCGGGGTGTTGTGGTCAGGCATGCAGAAGACCTGTGAAGGGCGGAAACATCTGATTCCTCTCTCCCTCAGCCCCTCGAAAGCCTGCGGGCTGGTGACTTCGTGGCAGTAGAGCCTGTCGATGTACAGCTGCTGAGGCCCGTCCTCGATGGAGTTGACCACGTGGCTGTCCCAAATCTTGTCAAAAAGTGTATTCATTGTCTATCAGTTCTTTATCTTGTTCAAACAGTCCACATAGGCCTCGATGGAGGCGGTGACGATGTCGGTGTTGGCTCCGAATCCGTAGCAGACCTGCTCCCCGCTGCCTACCTGCATGTGGACCTTGCACATGTCATCCGAACCCTTGGTCACTCCCTGGATCGTGAATTCGTTGATGGTGACCGGGCGTTTGATGATCTGGCGGATTGCGTTGATCGCCGCATCCACAGGACCGTTGCCGGTGGCGGCAGCAGTGAATTTCTCTCCGGAGATGTCGACTCCGATCGATGCTACCGGCTTCATTCCGATGCCGCTGCTGGCCTGCAGCCAGTCGACCTTGATGTGATGGGATTCTGCGCGGTCGGCTCCGGCGAGCATCAGGATGTCGTCATCGTGGATCTCCTTCTTCTTGTCGGCAAGCTTGAGGAACTCCTGGTAGACATTGTTAAGGGCCTCTTCGCTGAGCTTGACCCCGAGGGCCTCGAGCCTGAACTTGAGGGCGGCGTGACCGCTTCTCGCCGTGAGGACGATCGAGTTGGTGTCGACTCCCACGTCGACAGGGTCGATGATTTCGTAGGTTTCCGCATTCTTGAGCACTCCGTCCTGGTGGATGCCGGAAGAGTGGGCGAAGGCATTCTTTCCGACAATGGCCTTGTTAGGCTGCACCGGCATATTCATGAGGCTTGAAACCATGCGGCTGATGCCGTAGATCTTCTGGGTGTTGATGTCTGAGTGCACGTCCAGTCCCTTGTGAGCCTTGAGAATCATGGCAATCTCCTCGAGAGCCGTGTTGCCGGCCCTTTCTCCTACGCCGTTGATGGTGACCTCCACCTGCCTTGCTCCGTTGAGGACTCCGGCCATGGTGTTGGCGGTGGCCATTCCAAGGTCATTGTGGCAATGTGTGGAGATGATGGCCTTGTCGATTCCGTCGACATGCTCCATCAAGTATCTGATCTTGGCTCCGTATTCCTCAGGGAGACAGTAGCCTGTCGTGTCGGGAATATTCACCACTGTGGCGCCGGCCTTGATTACGGCCTCGACCACCCTGGCCAGGTACTCGTTGTCGGTTCTTCCGGCATCCTCCGCGTAAAACTCGACATCCTCCACGCGTCTCTTCGCATACTTGACGGCGCGGACTGCCCTTTCGAGAATATCCTCCCTGTTGGATTTGAACTTGTACCGGATGTGGGAGTCGGAAGTCCCGATTCCGGTGTGGATTCTCTTGTGCTTTGCGTACTGCAGGGCATCGGCAGCTGTGTCGATGTCCTTTTCCACGGCTCTGGACAGAGCGCAGATGGTCGGCCAGGTGACAGCTTTCGAAATCTCGATCACGGAGTTGAAGTCTCCGGGGCTGGAGATAGGGAAGCCAGCCTCGATGGCATCCACGCCGAGGGATTCGAGAGCTTTTGCGAGCTGAATCTTCTCGACAGTGTTGAGCTGGCATCCCGGTACCTGCTCACCGTCTCTGAGGGTGGTGTCGAAAAAGAAGACTTTGTTCTTGTCCATTGTTATCTATTGTTTAGTTCATTTGTTTCAGCTTACATCCACTTGCTGAAGAACTTCCATGTTTCTTCATAAGTGTCCATGTCGGCGTCTGACCAGGAATGGTTTCCGCCCTTGACTTCGTAGAGCCAGACCTCCATCGGCCTGCCATTGGCCGCCGGGATCCCTCTTCCGAACTTGTAGAGGGTGACCTTGTTGCGGCCTTCCCTGACCGGAAGTTCCTCGACGGTCTGGGAAACGCATCCGTCGGCATTGACCACCCGGCCGACTGCCACCGGAACAGGAGCATAGGCTCCCCATCCGCCGGCATTGTCCGGGTCACCGAGCCATTCGGAGGTCCTGTCCTCGGTTCCGTGCACCTCCATGAAAGGAACAGGACCGGACACCGGATACTTCTCGAACATCCAAAGGAGGGACAGGCCGGCAATCGAGGCCACGGCTGTGAAGGCCTTCGGCTTTCTCATCGCAGTCAGATAGCACATCTCCCCGCCGTTGGACATGCCGGTCAGGAAGGTCGCGGATTTGCTGAATCCGTATTCCTTGCGGAGTTTCCTTGCGAGAGAGCAGACGAAATCGACATCGTCGACCGTCATCCCTTCCTGGGACGGGTAGTCGACATTCCATCCGGGCTTTCCGGCAGGGTCCTTGAGGCCCTGTGGGATGCAGATGGCATAGCCGTGGGCTTTTGCGGTGGTTATCAGGGCAGATGGCATCTTTTCTATGCCTCCGCCGTAGCCGTGCAGGGCGATGACAAGAGGGGAGCCTTCCCCGACTCCTTCAGGAATATACAGGCGGTATTCCCTCTCATAGCCCTGGTTCTTCATCGTGAGGCGAAGGTCGCGGTCTCCGCTCTGGGCGGAAAGCGCTGCGCCTGAGATGATGAATATTATGAATGCGATGAAAGACCTTCTCATATTCAGTTGTCTATTGCTTGTTCATTGCTGCCTCCACTGCCTTGAAATAGCGGTAGGAGTTGACCTTAAGTTCGCCTGCGGCAGCTTCGTCCAGGACTACGGTGCCCTTTTCGTGGAGCTGGAGGGCGGAGAGGGTGACATAGTGGCTGACGCCCCCTTCGATGGCTTCTCTCACAACCCTGGCCTTTCTGCTGCCGAGGGCGAGGATAAGCACTTCCTTTGCGCTGCAGACAGTGCCCACACCGACGGACATTGCCTTCTTCGGTACCAGATTGACGTCACCTCCGAAGAAACGGGAGTTGACGATTATCGTGTCTTCGGTCAGGGTCACGACTCTGGTCCTGGAATTGAGCGATGAAAAAGGCTCGTTGAAGGCCAGGTGGCCGTCTTCTCCGACTCCGCCGAGGAAAAGGTCGATTCCGCCAGCGTCGAAGATGGCTTCCTCATATTCCTCGCACTCCTTGTCGAGGTCTGGTGCATTGCCGTTGAGGATGTGGATGTTCTCCCTAGGGATGTCGATGTTGTCGAAAAGGTTCCTGAACATGAAGCTGTGGTAGCTCTCGGGGTGATCTTCCGGGAGGCCGACATATTCATCCATGTTGAAGGTGATGACGTTCCTGAAGGAGATTTCGCCCGCGGCGCACATCCTGGACAGCTCCGCATAGGTGCCAAGAGGTGTGGAGCCCGTAGGAAGTCCGAGCACGAACGGTTCGTCGCTGATTGCAGCCTTTGCCTTGATGGCGTCTGCGATGTAATGCGCTGCCCAAAGTGAAGCCTCGCTGTTGTTGTCCTTGATAACTACTCTCATGATATTGTCGTTTTATTTTGTCTTGTCTTTGTGAATGTCAGTGATTGAATATGAATATGCCGGGACCGGCGGCTACCGCAGTTTCAGGAAGACCTCTATAGCCTGATACTCAGCCATTCCCAGTTCATCGTAGAGCCTGGCGGTGTTCTGGGTGCGCTCCTCGGCTCTCTGCCAGAACTCGCGCGGGTCGTCGCCAGGGAACGGGACAATGTCCTTCTGCGAGATGTGGCGGTAGATGGCGTGGCGTTTCTCGATCATCTCCTCCGGGCTCAGAGGGACGGCCATGTCCACCCTTCCGAGTTCCCACTCCATCCAGGCGCCCCTGTAGAGCCAGATGGTCGTTTTGTCCAGCCATCCGTTGCCTTCTTCCCTGAGCTGCTCGATGGCCTCGAGAGCCGCCTCGGTGCAGACCCTGTGCGTCCCGTGAGGGTCTGCAAGGTCTCCGGCCATGTAGACCTGGTCCGGCTTTATCTTCAGGAGGAGTTCCTTGATGATGTCTATGTCGGCCTGGGTTTTCGGAAGCTTGGTTATGCCACCGGACTCGTAGAACGGCAGGTTGAGGAAGTGGACGTTCGTCTTGTCGTTCAGACCGAAGCTCCTGTCCGCACTCCTTGCCTCGCTCCGCCGGATCGCCGCCTTGAGGGAGAGAAGTTCCTTCGGCTCCGGCTCACCCGGCTTTTTGGACTCGATCAGCCTCCTGACCTCGTCGAACCTGTCTCCGAAACCGAGCTGACAGGCTGCGTCCATGTGCTGGAGGACGACGTCGTCGTGGACGGCAAGGTCTCCCGAGGTCTCATAGGCCACATGCACGTCATGCCCCTGGTGAACCAGACGGATGAAGGTTCCGCCCATCGAAATCACATCGTCGTCCGGGTGAGGGGAGAAGATGAGGACTTTCTTAGGGAACGGTGTGGACTTGACAGGTCTTGTGCTGTCATCGGCGTCAGGCTTTCCGCCCGGCCAGCCGGTGATAGTGTGCTGGAGGTCGTTGAATACATCGATGTTGATCTTGTGGTAAGGCCCGTAGAGCTCCAGCAGCTCTCCGAGCGAATTCTCCAGATAGTCGGCCTGGGTAAGTTTCAGGATCGGCTTGTGAAGTCTCTGGCAGAGCCACACGACTGCCTTCCTGATGAATTTCGGACTCCACCTGCACGGACCTACCAGCCACGGGGCAACGGCCCTGACAAGCTTGGAAGCGGAATTCTCTTCAGTATAGAGGGTGATGTTGTCGTGCTTCTGGAAATATGATGCCGGGCAGGAAGGTGAAATCTCTCCTTCCACGATGTCCCTGACCACATCCGCCTTGCTTTCACCCCATGCCATCATGATGACCCTTCTGGCGCTCATCATCGTCGAAATGCCGAGGGTGATGGCGGATTTCGGAGTGACTGAGATCTCGCCGTTGAAGAATCTCGACTGGATCTTCCTGCTCTTGTACGAAAGAGCCACGGTGTGGGTGCGGCTGGTCTCAAGGGCGCCGACCTCGTTGAATCCCACCTGCCCCTGTTCGCCTATTCCGATGACAAGCAGGTCCATTCCCCTTGCCGATTTCTCGAATTCGGAGCAGTAGTCTGAAATTTTGTCTTTCGGCAGGGTGGCATCGAGAATATGCACATTCTCCTTCCTGAAATTCACCTTCCTGATGAGAAGGTCCATCAGCACCGTGTTCCTGCTTTTTGCGGAATCCCGCTCGCAAGGGTAGTATTCATCGATGCCGAAGACTTCGACATCCTCGAAGGAAATCTCTCCGGCTTCATACCTTGCGACAAGAATCGGGAAAAGGGTCTTCGGAGTGTTTCCTGATGAGAATCCGAGCTTGAAAAGTCTCGGAAGTCCGGCCTTCCTGTGGTCGGAAATGGCTTTGGCGATGATGTCTGCGATCTTTTCGCTGGCAGTGACCGCCTCATCGAAGATCTCGGTAGGGATCTTCTCGTACGAGTGGAGAATCCCTTTCGGAAGTTCCTCCTCGCGGAGTCCGCCGTCTTTCGGCAATGAGAAATGTTTCATGTGTTCAGATTGTTTTTTTCGTTTTGCGTGTGATATGTTTCGTTGCCCTTTCGCGGGCCAATCTTTCAGTGTTTTCGTTTTTCGGACCTTGGTCCTCCGGGTCTTTTCCGCCGTTCCGGCATATTCCGGATTCACCTGCCTTTCCAATCTTTCCGGAAGTGTCCGGAAGTCTTCTGCCTAGAGCTCTGAATATGCCGGTGTGAACGAGTCCCCGTGCTCGAGATCACCGTAGGCAATCCCTTTCTTCAGCCATGCATTGCGCTGTCTGGCAGTGCCGTGGGTGAAGGAGTCGGACACCACATAGCCGTTCGCCTTCTTCTGAAGGTAGTCGTCGCCGATCTTGCTGGCACAGTCGAGAGCATTGCGGATGTCATTGTCGTCTATCGAGTCGTACATCCTGTCGTCATTGTTAGCCCAGACTCCGGCGTAGTAGTCTGCCTGGAGCTCCAGTCTGACGCTGATCTCGTTGGCTTCCTTCTGCGAGCTCCGGTTCATCAGCTTGTGCGCCTCTCCGAGAGTCCCCAGAAGGTACTGGACGTGGTGTCCGACCTCGTGGGCGATGACATAGGCATAGGCAAGGTCGCCGTCCGCTCCGATCGAAGACTTCATCGAAGTGAAAAAGCTCAAGTCGATGTAGACCGTCTGGTCTGCCGAGCAGTAGAACGGTCCGATGGAAGAATTGGCGGCTCCGCAGCCGGAAGATGTCGCTCCGGTGTAAAGGACCATCTTCGGGGCCTGATATTCATAGCCGTACTTTGCGAACTGTGCCGTCCAGACATCTTCAGTGCCTGCAAGGATTATCTTTGCGAAGGTCGCCAGCTCCTCCTCTTCCTGTGTGAATCCTGAACCGCCTTCGGTCTGTTCTGCCGTTTCCTGGGTGCCCAGCTGCTCAAGGAGCGGCATAGGGTTCACTCCCAGCATCATCAGGATGAGGGCGACCACGATTGCCCCTCCTCCGAGTTTGATCCCTCTCATCGAGGATTGTCCCCTGCGGTCTTCCACATTGCGGCTTTGGCGTCTTCCTTCCAGATTCATGATGCTCTGATGTAAGAGTTGTATTATTTATATTCTTACAAATATAGTCGGTTTTCGTGAATTTTCCTTTGTTGTTTGCTTTTTCGTGGAAAATCAATACCTTTGCAACCGTGATTTGCCCGAGTGGTGAAATGGTAGACACGAAGGACTCAAAATCCTTTGCCCCTTAAAGGCGTGCCGGTTCGAGTCCGGCCTCGGGCACAAATCGGGCCGGCTGGTGGATTCACCTCAGCCGGCTTTTTTCATTTTACTTAACCGAACTGATTACCAAGTCATGAAATTCACCGGTAACCTTGTGCTATCTGCCCTCATTTCTGCGGCCTTCTGCACTCTCCTCGCCACATCGGCCGAGGCTCAGCCCCATGTCTTCTCTGCCGCGAAACTCCAGAACGAGCCCTACCGTCCGCTGACTGCCGTCAAGGCCGGCAAGGATGTCCCGGCCTCTCCCGACCTACTTGTGTCCTACAGATGGAAGAGGACAGGCGCGGACGATGACTTGCAGATCTATCTCCTGAAACCGGAAACGATGGTCTCTGACAACCCCGAGGCCTTCAGCGTGCGGCGTCAGGCACCGGACATCGATGTGACCGTCTCCTCTCCGTGTGACCTGATGTTCGATTTCGGAAGGGTAAGCGCCGGCTGGCTGGAATTCGAATGTGACAATCTTTCCGGTCAGGTCGAGTGCAGCATCAGCGAATTCAACGAGCCGGCAGTCTTCAACGCCGGCTCCCGCCATCCCCGGAAAACTCTGGCTCCTGCCCGGTACGGAAAGGTCTTCCGTCTCGAACTCAACGACGAACTCTATGAAGGCGTCCGCTATGCCTGGATTCATGTCCGGAGTGTTGACAAGCCTTTGAGAATCAAGAATGTGCGCCTTGTCTGCCAGGCAAGGCCGGCCAATTACGAAGGCAGCTTCGACACCGACGACCCGATGCTGAACAGAATCTGGTACACTGCAGCCTACACCGTCCGTCTCAACTTTCTCAAGGACTATTTCGGTGCAATACTCATGGAAAGGAGCGACCGCTTTTCCTGGACAGGAGATGCCCACACATCCCAGGCTGCATCCCTTGTCGCTTTCGGCAACTACGAGTTCGTCCGTAAGAATCTTCTGCACACCGCCGACCAGTCCAACGGCATCCTCAGCTACCCTCTCTACTGGGTCCAGAGCCTTGTCGATTACTACCTTTACACCGGCGACGGAGAACTCCTCGGCCAGCTCTGCGACAATGCCTGCGCCAAGCTGGATGATGCGCTGGAGCATTTCGACGACCCGCGTTCACCGGCATTCTACGGCTGGGACGAACGCCTAGGCGCCGGCTTCGAGGATCCCGGCTGCCCTGAATCCCGCATGGCTCTCAAGATGCTGACGATCCAGACAACCAGGCGATTCGCCTCGGCGATGGCCGCTTCCGGAAGGGAAGACCTTGCCCGGAAATATTCCACACTGGCGGAAGCCAAGGCGAGGCCGTACCTTTCCTCTCCGGAAGTTTTCGATGAATATGACATATTCGCCCTGTCCGATGCCATCAACGCCGGCGCTGTGCCTTCTTCCCTCTGGAACGAGATCTGGCAAAGGACTTATTCGGACCGGCTGCAGAGGGTTTCATATTCCCCGTTCAATCAATATTTCGTGCTGAATGCAATGGCGCGCATGGGCAGGCATGCCGAAGCGATGAACACGATCGACGACTGCTGGGGCGGGCAGATCCGCTACGGGGCGACCACTTTCTTCGAGGTCTTCAGACCGTCCTGGAATCTGTGCTCGCTGGGAGAAAACGATGCTCCGGTCAACAACCAGTGCGGCTACACCAGCCTCACGCATCCATGGAGCGCCGGAGTTGCCAAATGGCTCACCGAAGAAGTCCTGGGTGTAAAGCCTGAGACTCCCGGTTTCGGAACCTTCTCCGTCACTCCGCATCTTACCTCAGGCCTTTCCAGAGTCAGCGGAGACGTGCCCACTCCCAAAGGCATCATCAGTTTCTCTCTCGATGTGCGGGAAGGCACTTCGTGTCTCGTTGTTCCCGATGGCACCCGGGCAAGCCTCAGCCTCCCTCTGATGGGATGCAGGGACCTGAAGGTGACCCTTGACGGAAAGCCGCTGGCGGCCGAGGCGTTTACCCCGACCCATGCCCGTTTCCCGGAAATAGGCCCGGGCAGCCACAGCCTTGTCATCGACTATCCCGCAGAACCTCTCAGTGCCAAGGCTGACGAGGCCCTTGAATATGCCATCCCGGCAACAGCCGTTTCCGAAGATTCCCTCACCGGAGGCAACTGGAAGGGAGTTTACGGCAGCAAGGGCTACTGTCTCTTCAGCTACGACGGACCGGGAGCCGACCGGATCCTTCTCCCTGCCGGTTGCAGGGGGATAACCCTCGGCAAGCAGACACCTTGCCACTGGGCGGCTGAAACTTCAGACCCGAGGGCCCTCGTCTCCAACCGGGAAGGAGACGGCGGCAGAAGCCTCGGGGCGGTAGTTACCGGTGATCCTGCCCCATGCATGCAGACGATGACCATCGATGTCGATTACCGCACATCCTCCCCATACCGTCTCACTCTTTATTTCGTGGACTGGGAAAAGGCAGGGAGGCGGAGCGCAATCGAATTGTTCGACCTTTTCACCAGACGCCTGCTCTCCCCGGTGCACATGGTCAGGGATTACTCAGGCGGGCGTTATGTTACGTTTGAAGTCGACCGGCCGGTTCGCGTCCGCATCTGCCAGGTCCGTGGGACCAATGCGGCAGTCTCGGCGCTCTTCCTTGACTGAGGCCGGGAATGAGACCTGAATATGCCCTGGATATGATGAGTATTACGGGATTTTTATTACTTTTGCGGAAAACCGGCCCCGGAAGGATCGGCATCTTAATAATAAACAGACAACCAACAACATCACGATAATGTACAGGAGAGTTCTTCTCAAACTCAGCGGAGAGAGCCTCGGAGGAAAGGCCGGAAAGGGCCTTGACCCGGAGTGCCTGAGGAAATATTCGAAGGAAATTGCAGCTGCCGCAAAGGCAGGGCTTCAGATTGCCATCGTCAATGGAGGCGGCAACATATTCAGAGGCCTCCAGGGACTGGACAAGGGTTTCGACAGAGTGGACGGGGATCGCATGGGAATGCTCGCCACAGTGATCAATTCATTGGCGCTCAAACAGTTCATCAAGGATGAAGGAGTGAATGCAGAAGTCTTTTCAGCCACTCCGATGGAGCCGGTTGCAAGGTACTACAACCGCGACAATGCCGTCAGGGTGCTCGAGGAAGGGGGAGTGGCCCTCATCTGCGGAGGAACCGGAAATCCTTTTTTCACGACTGATTCCGGAGCAGCGCTCAGAGCTCTTGAGATCGGTGCTGACGTGGTTCTGAAGGGGACCCGTGTGGACGGAGTCTACACTGCCGATCCGGAGAAGGATCCTGCAGCAGTCAGGTACGATGAGATAACCTTCGACGAGGCCATGGCAAAGCATCTGCGTGTCCTCGACCAGACGGCCTACGCTCTCTGCAATGACGGGAATATGCCGATTATCGTCTTCGACATCGACGGGGAAGGCAATCTGATGAAACTCGTCGCAGGGGAGAAGGTCGGTACCCTTGTGCACAGGTAGAACCCCTTCATATTCAAAGACTACAAACAGAATAACACTTTATATCATGCTTACAGACAAGGCAAAAGACATTCTCAACAGTGTATCTGCCAAGATGCATTCGACTGTGGAATTCCTCGAAGAGGATCTCAAGACCTACAGGGTCGGCAAGGCCAATCCTGCAATTCTCAACAGTGTCATGGTCAATTACTATGGCACGGATACTCCGATTTCACAGGTGGCATCCGTGACCGTCCCTGACGCGAGGACAATCGCCATCCAGCCATGGGAGAGAAGCCTTATCGCTGCAATCGAGAAGGCTATCATCAACGCCAATCTCGGGTTTACTCCGCAGAACAACGGCGAGGTCATCAGATGCCCTATCCCTCCTCTTACCGAGGAAAGGCGCAAGGAACTGATCAAGAAGGCCAAGGCCGCAGGCGAGAATGCCAAGGTGGCTGTCCGCAACAGCCGTCGTGACGGTGTCGAGTCTCTCAAGAAGGGAGAGAAGGCCGGTGACTTCTCCGAGGACGTCCGCAAGGAGGGTGAAGATGAGATCCAGAAGGTTACGGATGCCAAGATCAAGGTCATCGATTCTCTTGTAAGTGCCAAGGAAAAGGAAATCATGACTGTCTAGCAAGTTCAAATATTGTTGCCCGGCAGTTGCATTTTCTGATTTTTTCCTATATTTGCATCCGTTATGATGAGCACACGATTTTACGGCTTCGGTTATTATTTCCTCTACCGTCAGCAGTAGCGGACCGCCCTTTGTGTGCTTTCATCAGAAAGATTTGAACCTTATGGCTGTCCGGATTTATTCGGACAGCCTTTTTTTAACGGACGAACTTGACAGAATGAAGAAGGTTGCGATTCAGGGATATCGCGGTTGTTTCCACGAACAGGCCTCGAGAGAGTTCTATTCGGAAATGGGAGAGGACATCCGGATTGTCGAATGCCCCACCTTCGAGTCGCTTTTCAAGGCGATGGAGGATGGCGCGGCAGATGCTGCAGTGATGGCGATCGAGAACACCATCTCCGGAGGACTCATTCCCAACTTCGAACTTCTCCGGTCCTATCCTTTCAGGATCAAAGGTGAGGTGTACATCCGCATCGAACAGAATCTGATGGCGCTTCCCGGTCAGCGGATCGAGGACATCAGGCAGGTCAGGACACACTACATGGCCATCAACCAGACCAGGAAGTTCTTCGAGGAGAACTGCCCCTGGATCACCGTGGTCGAGCATGAGGACACGGCCAAGGCCGCAATAGAGATCGCAACGGAGGGCCTTATGGGAGTGGGAGCGGTTGCCTCGAGCCTCGCGGCCGAGCAGAACGGCCTGCAGATACTTGCCCCCGGCATCGAGACCTACAAGCAGAATTTCACCAGATTCCTCATCCTGGACGATTCGCTTACGGTTCCGAAGAGCCGGATCGACAAGGCGACCCTCTGCTTCACTCTCCCGCACAAGCCGGGCTCCCTTGCCCAGATTCTTACCATCCTGTCCTTCTACGACATGAACCTTACTAGGATCCAGTCGCTGCCGATTCCGGGACACGAGTGGCAGTACTTCTTTTATGTGGACATCAAGTTCTCTACCTATGCCCGTTATCGTCAGGCGCTCAAGGCTGCCAGGCCTCTGATGAAAGACCTGAATGTGTTAGGCGAATATAAATCAGCTCAGTAATGATAATCGAACCGGCAAGAAGGACCACAGGGGTCCAGGAATATTACTTTTCAAGAAAGCAGAAGGATCTTGATGCTGTCAGTGCCAGGCTCCGTGCCGAAGGCGACAGTCTCATCAATCTCGGAATAGGCGCACCTGACGGAATGCCCCCTCAGGCTGCAATAGATGCCCTTGTGGCTTCGGCAACAACTCCGGGCAACCACGCCTACCAGAACTACAAAGGCCTCCCGGCGTTCAGGGAGGCGATCGCCGGCTGGTACTCCCGTTTCTACGGAGTGAACCTGAATCCCAATGGCGGCATCCAGCCGCTTGTGGGCTCGAAGGAGGGCATCCTGCTCATCTCCATGGCCTACGTCAACCCGGGGGACAAGGTTCTCGTCCCGGATCCGGGCTACCCGACCTACACCTCTGCCTCCAATCTGGTCGAAGCCGAAGTCCTGACCTATGACCTTAAGGAAGAAAACGGATGGCTGCCCGATTTCGAGGCGCTCGAGGCCATGGACCTGGAGGGCGTCAAGATCATGTGGGTGAATTATCCGAATATGCCGACAGGAGCCAAGGCCACTCCCGAACTCTATCAGAAACTTGTCGATTTCGCCCTCCGTCACCGGATTCTCCTGGTCAACGACAACCCGTATTCCTTCATCCTCACCGGCAAGCCTGTCTCGATGCTGGCTGCAAAGGGAGCTGAAGAATGCTGCCTCGAACTCAATTCCCTGAGCAAGGCCCACAACATGAGCGGCTGGCGAATCGGAATGGTCTGCGGTGCTCCGGAATTGATTTCCGAGGTCCTCAAGGTCAAGAGCCAGATGGATTCCGGAATGTTCAAGGCCCTGCAGCTCGCCGCTGTCCAGGCTCTGGAGCAGGGACAGGAATGGTTCGACGAATTGAATGCTGAGTATTCTTGCAGACGCGAGCGGGCCGGCAGGATCTTCGACCTTCTCGGCGCGAAATACAATCCCGACACAGCCGGCCTCTTCCTCTGGGGAAGGATCGACCGGAAATATGCCACGGCCGCAATGACCGCCGGAGAAGCCCTCTCCGAGAGGATTCTCCACGAAGCAGGAGTCTTCATCACCCCGGGCTTCATATTCGGAAAGAACGGGCAGGACTACATCCGCATCTCCTTGTGCGCCAAGCCGGAGCTGCTGGACAAGGCCTTCGCCAAGATAGAAAAAGCCAAAGACAGGATTCTATGACAATCGGAGTGATCGGTCTGGGCCTCATCGGCGGTTCGATGGCCCTGGACCTCAAGAGGAGGTCTTTTGCAGACACCGTCATCGGTGTCGAGAATGATCCGGTGAATGCATCCGCCGCCCTTAACATCGGCCTGGTGGACGAGGTGGTCCCTTTTGAGGACTGCGTCCGCAGGAGCGATGTGGTCGTGGTGGCCATCCCGGTCGGCGCGGCAGTGAAGATGCTTCCCAAGGTGCTGGACATCTTCGCGGAGTGCGGAGGAGACAAGATAGTCATCGACACCTGTTCGACAAAGAGCCAGATCGTGCGCTCCGTCCACTACCATCCTCGGCGCGGCAGTTTCGTGGCCACCCATCCGATGGCGGGCACTGAATATTCCGGACCATGGGCAGCGATGCCGAACCTTTTCGACGGGCGTGCCTGCATATTCGCAAACACCGAAGATTCCGATCCGAAGGCTGTCGCGACCGTCGAGAAGCTCTACGGGGTGCTGAACATGCGTCCGATCTACATGAACGCCGACAACCACGATGTCCACACCGCCTACGTCTCGCACATCTCACATGTGACATCGTTCGCGCTTGCCCTGACGGTCCTCGAGAAGGAACAGGACGAAAAACACATATTCGACCTCGCCTCCGGAGGTTTCTCCTCCACCGTGCGTCTGGCAAAGAGTTCCGCGGACATGTGGGTCCCGATCCTGACTCAGAACCGCGACAATGTACTGCACGTCATCGACACTTATCTGGACAAGATGAAGTCGTTCCGCGACGCCATTGCGGATTTCGATGAGAAAAAGATAGAATCCCTGATCAAGGAAGCCAACAAGATAAAGAAAATCATAAGATAATGGATTTGAGACTGGACACTATCCCCGTTTCCGAATGGGGTTTCTTCGACGAGAGCATCCCGCCTCTCGTGATCGCCGGCCCATGCAGCGCCGAGTCTGAACTGCAGGTTATGCTCACTGCCAAGGAGTTGAATTCCTTCGGCATCCATGTTTTCCGTGCAGGAATATGGAAGCCGCGTACTCATCCCGGCTCTTTCGAGGGTGTCGGCACCCAGGGCCTCAAGTGGCTTCAGAAGGTCAAGAAGGAGTTTGGAATGAAGGTAGGCACCGAGGTGGCTTCCGAGAAGCATGTCTACGAGTGCATCAAGTACGGTGTCGACATCGTCTGGATCGGCGCGCGCACCACTGCGAACCCTTTCCTGGTGCAGGAGATTGCCGATGCTCTCAGGGACACCGACATCCCTGTCCTGGTGAAGAATCCGGTCAATCCCGACATCGATCTCTGGATCGGTGCGCTGGAGAGGCTCAACCAGGCCGGCGTCCGCAAGCTGGGCGTCATCCACCGCGGTTTCTCCACCGTCGAGAAGATCCCTTACAGGAACGATCCGGGCTGGAAGCTGGCTGTCGAACTGCGTACCAGATGTCCTGAGATTCCGTTCTTCGCCGATCCGAGCCACATGGGCGGTTCCAGAGCCTACCTCCAGGAGCTCAGCCAGAGGGCGATGGACCTCGGCCTCGATGGCCTTATGGTCGAATCCCACTGCGACCCTTCCTGCGCCTTGTCGGACGCAAAGCAGCAGCTCACTCCGGATGCCCTCAGGAAGATGCTCGAGAGCCTTACCGTCCGCCAGAAGGTTACCAACGATGCGGAATACAACGAGAACATCGAGCAGCTGCGCGCCCAGATCGACGTGATTGACGAGAACCTCATCCGCGCCCTTGCCTCACGACTGGAAATCTCCCGAAGGATAGGGGAGTTCAAGAAGGCCCACAACATCGCGATTGTCCAGGCATCCCGTTGGGAGAGCATCCTCAGCACCATGATTGAGAAAGGTCGCGAGAACGGTCTTCCGGAGGAATTCGTCTCCGTCATATTCAATGCCATCCACGAATCTTCGGTCGCCGAACAGAACAGAATCCTCGAGGGATAGCGCAGGGCTTCTGAATATGCCGACATAAAAAACCGCCTGATTCATTAAATGAACGGGCGGTTTTTTTTAATTGGCGGAAATTTATTCTGCTTACAGTTTTATTGATTTTATATCAATTTTGTTAATAATCTGAAGCAAAGGAAGGGGTGTTTTGATTATTAATTTCAATTGAAACGATAACTAAGTTATAGTGTATCAATAAATTGAATTATTTGTCTTTTTTGGAATAACCGGCAAAAAAATTTATATTTGCCGCTTGATGCGTTGATTCGTATCGATGAGTGATTCAAGTCCGGCGATCGCGTAACGACCTTGCTTGCAGCCGAGGCTTGCAAAGCTGAAATGAATAAGCTATCATTCAAATAATAATTAAGTTTAGTTTTAAGCTTATGAGTAAAAAGTTTTTCTCTTTGGCGCTGTGCCTGTTTATCAGCATAGGTGCAGCCTTCGCCCAGACCCGTCAGGTGTCTGGTACTGTCACGGATGCCACGACTGGCGATCCGGTGGTGGGTGCGGCCGTTCAGCTTAAAGGCTCCACAACCCGCTACTCGATGACAGATGCTCTCGGAAACTACTCAATTTCCGTGCCAGCTGACGCTACTCTTACAGTCAGCATGTTCGGCTATCTCGGAGTTGATGTTCCGGTCGAGGGCAAGACAGTTGTCAACATTACACTCAAACCTGACACCCGTACCCTCGAGGACGCACTCGTAATTGCTTACGGTACTTCCAAAAAGGAAGCAATCACAGGTTCTGTGGCCACGGTCAGCGGACAGGGCCTTGCTGAAGCCCCTGTCTCTTCAGTGGACAAGATGCTCTCCGGTAAGCTCGCCGGTGTGACCATCTCCGCAGTTTCCGGTCAGCCGGGTGCTGCATCGCAGATCCGAATCAGAGGTAACGGTTCCATCAATGCATCGAACTCACCTCTCTGGGTCGTCGACGGCATTCCTGTCCTTTCAGGTGATATCAGCTTCGCGTCCAACACCTCCAGCCTTCTTACCAACCTCAATCCGAGCGATATCGAGTCCATCACCGTCCTCAAGGACGCTGCTGCGGCTTCCGCATACGGTTCACGTGCTGCGAACGGTGTCATCCTCGTGACCACCAAGAGCGGCAAGGAAGGTGATGCAGCTTTCACCGCGACTGCAAAGTACGGTGTCAACTGGCTCCAGAGCGACGCCGGTTTCCGCATGATGACTGCCCGCGAGGCTCTCAGCTATCAGCGTGACGCCATCGTCAACGCCGGCATGGATCCGGACGATCCGACTTCATCATATTACCGCCCTCTGAGCATCCTTCAGGGCAAGCTCTACAACCCGATCAGGGACTTCACCAAGCTCGGCCAGCTCCAGGAATATGAAATTTCTGCAAGAGGCGGTAACTCAAAGAGCAAGTACTACTCTTCATTCTCATACCACAAGAACGACGGTACCTTCTACGGTGTCTATTACGAGAAGCTCCAGGGTCGTGTCAACGCTTCCTACAAGCTCCGTCACAACCTTGAGACCGGTATAAGGCTCAACTATGCCTACACCCAGCAGGTAGACGTCCCGATGCAGTCCCTCCAATATGCCAACCCTCTCTGGACCGGTGAGACCTCCCTTCCTTGGGATGACATCAACCACAATGGCGACTGGTCGGCATGGAGTGGCTACAACGGTGGTGACAACCCTAGGTCTACCGCAAAGTATGACGACCAGCGCGACAGCAACTACCGCATCAACGCTACCGTCAACCTCAAGTGGACTCCTCTGAAGAACCTCGTTCTCGAGACAAAGGAATCCATCGAGACCATCTTCATGGATTCACGTAATTACTTCTCTCCTCTGGCCCACGACAATACCACTGCAGGCCAGCTCGAAACCTATCACAGGACTGTCAACCAGATCACGACTTCCAACACCGCTTCCTACTCGAACACCTTCGGCGGCTATCACAACTTCCATGCTGTGATCGGTCAGGAGGCAATGAGATTCTCTTCACAGAGTACGGACACATATTCCCCTGTCGTCGATCCGAATATGCCTTACCACAACACTGCTGACCAGACCACCACTCAGATCAGCCAGAGTTTCTCAGAAGAGACGATGCTTTCTTTCTTCGGTATCGCAGACTACAACTACGACAACCGCATCTTCGTACAGGGTACCATCCGCGAGGACGGTTCCTCACTCTTCGGTGCTGACAACAAGTGGGGTCTCTTCTGGTCGGCTTCCGCTTCCTGGAACATTGCCAACGAGAAGTGGTTCAAGAACAATGTCGAGGCAGTCAACCTTCTCAAGATAAGGGGCAGCTACGGTGTCAACGGTAACAACGGTATCTCTCCTTACAAGGCTTACGGTCTCTACGGTGCAGCCATCTACAACGGTCTCACCGGTTACCTCCCTTCACAGCTCGAGAACCGCGTCCTCTCATGGGAGCGCAACAAGACTCTCGACTTCGGTCTCGACTTCGGTATTCTCGAAAACACCATCACTGGTAGCATCGACTGGTACAACCGCAAGACCGTCGACCTTCTCCTTACCAAGCAGATCCCTCAGACAACCGGTTTCTCAACCATCTTCTCAAACGTAGGTTCCATGAAGAACACCGGTGTTGAGATCCAGCTCGAGGCAAACATCATCCAAACTACCGACATGCTTCTCAGCATTGGCGGAAACGTTGCATTCAACAGGACCAAGATCCTTGACCTCGGTGGAGACGACTATCTCGGTACAAACCTCCGTAACGTTGTCGGCATGTCGATGTACAACTGGTATCTCTATGACTACTACGGAGTCAACCCTTCAACCGGTGAGGCTCTCTGGGTCACTGAGGATGGTTCACTCACCAACCAGCAGTCAAAGGCAAGAAGGTACTATGCAGGTTCCCCTGAGCCAAAGGCAGTGGGCGGTTTCAACCTCGACTTCCAGTGGAAGGGCCTCACCGTAGGTGCAGCATTCGAGTTCAAGGCAGGCAACAAGGTCTGCATCTGGAACGAGCACCACTACCTCGAGGATGACGGTGCCGACATGTCCATGAACAAGATGTACTCTTCTTACAACTATTGGAAGCAGCCTGGTGACACCGGATGTAACCCTAAGCCGGTAGCCGGTCAGACCACCAACTCCAATGTCTACAATTCTGACCGTTGGGTTGAAGACGGCAGCTATCTCAGATTCAAGGATTTCACTGTTGGCTACAGCCTTCCTGAGAACCTTTGCAAGAAGATTTCCATGAAGGGCATCAGAGTCTATGTCAGCGGTCTCAACCTCTACTGCTGGAACGATGTCAACTTCTGGGATCCTGAGCAGGGTGTGACCGGTAACACTGCAGGTCAGTACCCTACTACCAAGTCAATCGTAGGAGGTCTTGAGTTCACTTTCTAAATCGACGACAACATGAAAAAGATATTTACTATAGCATTGGCCGCAGTGGCTCTCCTGTCAAGTTGCAGCAAGGATTTCCTCACCAAGGAGCCTGCGCTTGCACAGTCTGACGTGCTTACCCTTTCAACTTTCGAAGGTATCGACAAGGCAGTTGCAGGTGCTTACGCTCCTCTTGCATCCACCTCATGGTACTGCGGTGACTTCATTCTCTCCAATGAGATGAGAACCATGAACGGAAAGAGGTGGGTTCAGTTCACCAGGTACAATTCCGGTCGTTATCTTGAAGACTATTCAGTCAATTTCACTGCTACCAACACCAGCGGTGTCTGGTCATACGGCTATTATGTCATCCTTTCAGCCAACTCCGCTATCGCGGCTCTTGACAATGTAGAGGCTCCTGAGCAGGACAAGAACAATGTCAAGGCTGAGGCTCTCTTCCTCAGGGCTCTGTCCCACTTCGACCTTGTCAGGACTTTCGCACAGCCTTACAACTACACCGCTGATGCTTCTCATCTGGGTGTTCCGGTTGTCCTCACCGTCGATTCAGAGGCAAAGCCTGAAAGGTCAACCGTCAAGGTTGTCTACCAGCAGATCATCGATGACCTCCTCGAGGCAGAGAAGATAATCGATCCTTCATATTCAAGGAAGGGTGTCACCGATGCAACCGCTAGCGCCAACATCAACTCGATACGCGCCCTCCTCTCAAGAGTCTATCTCTACAGCGAGCAGTGGCAGAAGGCTGCAGATTACGCAACACTCGTGATCAACAGCGGCAAGTACAAGATGTGGACTCCTGACCAGGTTGCCTCCATCAAGGACGGTGAGTTCAGCAGCGTCTTCAACCAGGACGTTCCAGCCGAAGGCGAGGTTATCTTCGAAGTCTACGAGAACCTCTCCCAGTCTTACGGCGGCGGCAACGAGAATGTCTGCGGTATGACCAGCTTCAACGGCTACGGTGACTGCGGTGCATCCAAGGATCTCCTCAACCTCTATGAGCAGAAGGACGTCAGAGGCCTTCTCGTAATGCCTGACTATGACGGCAACGCTCTCTTCACCATGAAGTATTTCGGCAAGGGTCTCAGCTCTATCGATGCCAACAACACGATTGTCCTCCGTCTCTCCGAGATGTATCTCAACCGTGCAGAGGCTCTCATCAATGGCGCAAGCATCCCTGGAGCAACTGCTCTTGGCGACCTTGAGACTGTCGCAAAGAACAGGAACGCATCCGTCCAGCCTGCAACCAAGAGCGGTGTCTACGCTGAAAGGGCAAAGGAACTTGCCTGGGAGGGTCACCTCTGGTTCGACCTTGCCAGAACCGGCCGTGCCATGACCAGAAAGGACGTTTCCGGCACCCAGGTTCCTACCAGCATCGAGCCTAAGGATTACCGTTGGGCAATGCCTATTCCTGACAGGGAGTTCACTGTCAACCCGAACCTTGTCCAGAATGATGGCTATAACAAATAATAGGGAAAGAAATGAAATCATTTTATAGAATATTTGCAATCGCAGCTGCTGTGTCATTCGCTGCAGCCTGCAACCCGAACACTCTCCCTGAGTTCGACGACAAAGATGCTTTCGCGGCATTCGAAAAGACCACGTACTCTGTCGAGGAGACTTCAGGATCTTTGGCTATCCCTGTCACGATCGCTTCTGTCAATCCTATGTCGGCTTCAGTCACCTATGAAGTCGATGCTGAGAACTCGACCGCAAAAGAGGGTGTCGACTATACTCTCGAGGACAACACAGGTGTTCTTTCCTTCAAAGGATCTGAAAGGACAAAATCCATCAAGGTCAATATCCTTGACCGTTCGGGAGTCTATACCGGAGACATGGTTCTTGTTCTCAAGATCAAGAGCGCTGTAGGTGTCAATACCGGTGCGGAGAGCACCTGCACGGTCAAGATCCTTGACCTTGACCACCCTCTTGCAGACGTTCTCGGTACTTACACGGTTGCTTGTACAGACTACTTCAAAGGTGCTCTTTCTTACACAATGCGTCTTACAAAGGATCCTGATGATGTGACAGTCGTATGGTGCGACGGTATCGTTCCGCTCGCAGCCGGTGTGCCTAGCCTTGCAGTCTGGGGAACCGTTTCAGAGGATCACAAGACCATTACCTTCGCATGCGGCCAGAAGCCTGGCTTGAATAACGGCAATGGTGATCTTGTTCTCTGCGAATGGGAAGAACGAGGCGGTAGTCTGTACGTTTCAACTGCAGGAAGCATCGTCTTCACGAAGCAGGCTGACGGCTCATTCACAACTGACAACCCTATCGCTTTCGTAGATGATGAGTATGTCTACCAAGGAGGCCTCGTTTTACCTGGCTCTGTCTGGACAAAATAATACATTGTTATGATTATGAAGAAAGTATTCAAATACATTGCATTGGCTGCAATCGCCGCAACAGCTGCGGTTTCCTGCCGCTACGGAGAGGATGAGATTTCCAATCCTGTCGACAAGGCCGCTGAGATGACAATTACCATCGGCGAAGTTTCCGACTATTCTTGCAGCTTCACAATTGCACCTTCAAGGGCGGCTTCTTACTACAGCTATTCTGTAGTCAAAGGAAATGTCACCGAGGCACCTGATGCTGCAACACTCTATGCTGTCAAGGCCGGAGGTATCAAGAAAGGTACCTTCAAGTACACTGCCGACAGCCAGAACGCAACTGTCGAGATGGCTGAACTTACTCCGAACACCGACTACACAATCTTTGCTGTAGCCGGCAGTCCGGAAGGCGTTCCCGGAGTTGTCGCAATCAAGCCATTCCACACTACTGACACAGGCATCCCTTCTCTTAAAGAAGCCGATATCGTTGACGGAGCTCTTGTCCTCGTTTTCGATGAGGCTGTAAAGCCTGTGTCGGAGAAGCCTATTCTTGTAGAAGTCTACGCACCTGCTTCAATGGCTTACCAGCATCCTTTCATGCCTGCTGACAAGCTTGGTGAGTTCTCTCTCTCCGATGGAAAGGCTGACGGTGCTTCCGTCTCTTTCGACATCCCTGAGGATTCATACATCGGAGGTGCCTATCTGGCAGTCTCCTACCCTGAAGGCGCCTTTGTCGATGCTGTTGGCAATCCTGTCGGCGGTCTCACCAGCTATGTTTTCGGCAACTATTACTCCAAGGAGGAAGGTGGCTGGTATCCTGAGACTCATGGCCTTGTTCTCGAGACCGAAGCCGGAACCTATGAGCTCGGAAAGGCTCTTGATCTCGGTGATGTGACTTCAATCGTTGACGAGGAAGGTTCACCGGTTCCTGTACTCTATTTCCCTATCGAGGAAGGTATCGGTTACTACTTCTCAACCAGCACCGGTAATTTATACCTGACCGTTGACTGGAATGATGAAGATCTCATGTACGGCACCGTCACCTACAGCCAGACTTCAGAGGACGGCAGAGTCAGCTACAAGGAGCTCGTCCTTGGCTCATCTTCCGAAGATTCCGATGCTGTCTATGATGTCATCACAACCAAATCAGGTGACTATGGTGTCATCTATCTCCTCGAGGAGCCTCTCGCTGGCGATACTGTCACCATCGAAATCCCTGCCTGGGCATATGTTGACATCTGGGGCAGGTACAACGCACCAAAGACCTACGAGTTCGTCTATCAGCCATCAGCAGAGTAATCCCTGCAGTTGCTATTGACTATATGATGAGAGGTGACCGGAGCACAATCCGGTCATCTCTTTTTTGTTCTCCATCTGATCGTCATTGGCGGCAGGCAAGTTTGGCTGTATCGTTTGGGCAAGTTCGAAATAATGGTTATATTTACAAGTTTCAAAATTCAGGAACCATTGAAACGGATCAAAGATAGGAACATATCGAAACATTATATTTGCAGTATGGGTATCAAGACAATAATCGTTTCTGCGCTTGCAACTGTCCTCGCGGTGATTCCGCTCTCTGCCCAGACACCGACCACGACATGGCCGTACATCTACGGCGAATTCACTGACGGAGTCGTATATCTGGCCAAGAAAGGTCAGAAAGAAGGTAAATTCAACATCTGCCTTGACGGCTGTGTTTTGCACTTTATCGACAAGGATTTGGTCAAATCCCATTCATCCGCCGAAGTCCTGTCTGTCCAGATAGGCAAGGATATCTATCAGAATGTCGGGGGCAAACTTCTCAAGGTCATAGACAAGTCTGACAAGTGCCTGATCGTGCAGGAGAACGAAATCGATTTCGCCACCCTCAACTCGGCAGAATCCGCCTACGGATCTTCTTCGACCACCCTTGGCAACATGAGCCTCTCTTCCGCTGAAGGAATTGGCGGCAGCAACACCAGCGCGAGTCTCAACCACATGGAGCTGAAGCACAACCGCGATGCCGGCAAGGAACTTCCCCTGATAGTCAGGAACTACATCTTCGTCAAGGGGCGCAAGATTTTCTGCACCAAGAAAGATGTGATGGATATCGCTCCTGACAAGAACCTGATGAAGCAGTTCCTGAAGGAGAATCCTGTAAAGTGGAAGGAGGCCCATTCCGTTCTTGCAGTAGGCGATTTCCTCTACGACCAGTTCTGATCTGTCAATGAATATGAAAACAAAACAATATCTCTCAATCATCGTGGCCTTGGCTCTTCTCGCCACCGGCTGCGCAAAGGACGGCATATCCGTTGACAATGCCGAAGAGAATCCACAGGAAACGGTTCAGCCGGAGGATGCCTCCTGCGAACCAGGAGTCATGGTCGTCGAATTCGATGATGACATGCTCGCGCTTATCGAAAGCGATCTCGCTGCCGGAAAGGTTGTCACCAAGTCGATGCCCTTGAATTCCGCTCTTGACGAGCTGGGCATTGTCTCGATGGAAAGACTGATTCCCGACGGAGGAGAATGGGAGCGCAGCCAGCGGGAATTCGGCCTTCATAGATTCTACAAGGTCAGATTTGACGAGAGCCAGCCGCTTACGAAGGCTTCGATGACCCTGGAAAGCATTCCGGGAATCATCGGCGTCGAGAAACGCCACAGGCTTAGCCGCCGGAGTTTCGACGATCCGTACCTTTCCAAGCAGTGGCATTACTACAATGACGGCTCCAATGGAGGCACTGCCGGTGCTGACATCAATGTCATGCCGGTCTGGGAGCAGATTACCACAGGCAGTTCCAAGGTTATTGTAGGGGTCGTGGACGGAGGTATCGACATGGAGCATCCTGATCTGGCTGCAGCTGTCATTCCGGGCGGCAAGAACGGAAGCAAGAACTTCATCAACAACTCCTATGTCATTACCGCAGAGGCACACGGAACCCATGTGGCAGGTACCGTAGGTGCAATCAACAACAATGGGGAGGGCGTCTGCGGAGTGGCCGGAGGAGACTCCAGGAAGAATGTTCCGGGCGTCAGGCTGATGTCCTGCCAGATTTTTTCAAATGACACCAAGGGAAGCGGCGATTCCGAAGCGGCTCTTACCTGGGCGGCCCAGCATGGAGCCATCATTGCCCAGAACAGCTGGGGCTTCGACCCTGACACCAATGGAGACGGTATTGTCTCAACCATGGAAGCGATGGCCTGGAGGAATACGAAGATCTCTTCCAGCCTTAAGCAATCGATCGATTATTTCATCAAGTATGCAGGTTGTGACAGTGACGGCAACCAGCTCCCGGATTCGATGATGAAGGGCGGAGTCGTGATTTTCGCGGCCGGCAACAGCGGCATAGATTATGACCCGATCGGTGCCTATGAGCCTGTGGTTGCTGTCGGAGCCATCGATTCCAAGGGCTACAAGGCTTCATATTCGAATTATGGAGACTGGGTTGACATCTGCGCTCCGGGTTCGGACATCTACAGCACCATTCCAAATGCCTCCTATGGCTCGAACACCGGTACCTCTATGGCCTGCCCTCATGTCTCCGGTGTGGCTGCGCTGATCGCTTCGTTCTACGGCGGTCCCGGATTCACGGCTGACGCTCTCAAAGAGAAGCTTCTCGGTGGCGCCAACGCGTCGAAAATTTCCGCCAATGCGAAGATAGGTCCTCTTGTGGATGCAATGGGCGCGATGTCCTATGGCGGATCCAACATCCCTGCAAAGGTCACTTCATATTCGGTCAAGCCTGTCGCCAACAGCATCGACTTCACCTGGAAAGTCACGGGAACCAAGAAGAATGTCAAGGCTGTAGGTTATCTCCTTATGGTGAGCAAGGACAAGGCCGCCCTGGAGTCCGCGGATCCGAAGAATCCATCCTCTGCTGTCATCACTTCTTTCGTGACGGTTCCATCCGAGGTCGCCATCGGTCAGGAGATGACCGCACGACTCTCGGGCCTCGAATTCGAGACCGGCTACTATGCGGCAATCGTCGGCTGCGACTATTTTTCGAATTATTCGGGTCTGTCCGAAATCAGGGAAGTCAGCACTCTGGTCAACAATGCTCCTGTCCTTGAGGGAGATGATTCCAAGGTGACCATTCATGCATTTGAAAATCTGACTGTCCCTGTCAGGTTCTCCGATCCGGACGGTCACGATGTCACTTTCGCCCTTGACGGCGGTTCCGATGCAGTCTACAAGGGTGAGAGCGTCGAACAGGGAGTGTACAATATCATCATCTCCGGGCGCAAGGCTCCTGCGGGGACATATTCATTGAAACTCGTCGCTACCGATGCCTATGGCGCCACCGCGACATTCACAAAGGAATATACCATCCTCGAGAACATTGCTCCGGTCCTGTCCAGGGAGTTTGACAACATCCTGTCCACAAGCATCGGGGAACTCCATACTTTCAACGCCTCCGACTATTTCAGCGATGCCGACGGAGAACCTCTGACCTACGTTGTGGACAATTCGGACGGCACCATAGCCCATCTCAATACAGCCGACGGCAAGTTCTATCTCACTACCCTGAGCTTCGGTCTGACCACGATCACTGTCAAGGCAACCGATGCCATGGGAGCTAATGTTTCCTCGTCATTCAAGGTCCTGGTCCGCGATCCCGAGGTCAAGTTCCTTGCCTATCCGAATCCGGTAGTGGACATGCTGAATCTCGCGACCGGCGAGGACGTGGAGGAGAGCCATGTGACAATCCTATCGGCAACCGGTGGCGTCGTCTTCGACGGCTCTGTCCAGGCCAGCGCCTTCGAACCTGCTGCAATCGACATGAGCTCCTGTGCCCCTGGCAGGTATTCTTTGATTTTGACAATCGGCTCTGAAGAGTACAGAAAAACTATCGTGAAGAAATGAGAAAGATTGAATCAAGACTGATGCTCCTTGCCGTATGTCTCCTGACTTTCGAAGCAGGCGCCGGCGCACAGACATCCAATGAGTTTTCCGGGAGCCTCGCGCTTCCATCCTTGGGAATATGCCGGGATGCGGCTGCCGCCGGAATGGGTTTCGCCGGCAGGGCCTCGACGTCCGCCACGACATATTCCGCCTTTTCGAATTCCGCAATGATTCCTTTTGCCGATCGTGACCTGAGCGTAGGTCTGTCCTTCCAGGGATGGGCCCCTGGCGGCGAAAAGAGCACCAACATCGCCCTGGGTTCCGCCTTCACTTTAGGAGACCGTTTTGCGATTTCGGTCGGTGCGGCCCTTCAGAATGGAGCCGAGTATGAAATCTATGACCAGACGGGTACGCTGCGCGGGACCGACAGGACCAGGGACATGCTTTTCGGACTCGGATTCGGCTATCGTTTCCTGGACAACCTTTCCGCCGGAGTCAATCTTAAATATGCCGGGCAGACCCTTGCTGAGGATGCCTCACTCTCGGCATTCGCGGCAGATGTATTCCTGGCTTACTGCAGCGGAGGCCTGAGTGTTACAGCCGGAGTCTCTTCGGTCGGAACGTCGGTATCTTCCGCTTCGGGAGACTCCTTTTCCATCCCTTCCTCCGCAGCTGTCGGCCTCGGCTATGACCTGGATTTCGCCGGGAAGCATGGTGTGAATTTCCTTCTCGATGCGGACTATTACTTCAATGGCGGGATAGCCGCTGCACTCGGAGCCGAATATTCATTCAACGACATGATCTTCGCGCGTGCAGGTTATCATTATGGCACTTCGAAGGCAATCCTTCCATCCTTTGTGACCGTGGGACTTGGCGCCAGATTCGTCGGGATCGACATCAACTTCGCCTATCTGACCGGGAACGACCTCATCGGAAACACCCTGACAGTGGGCCTCGGCTATTCCTTTTAACCGGTTCCCTGCATACTGAATAAATATAAAAAAGGCCGATGGACTGTTGTCTGTCGGCCTTTTTCAGTGATTTCGAAAAATCATCAATTGATCATTATGAATCGGTCAGTAATTCGGGTTGAACTTTCGCAGCATGTCCGTGAGGACAGTCTCGAAAATCTCCCTTTCGCGGTCAGTGAGAAAGTCCACTTCGATAGGGACATAGAACAGCCTCTGCTTGAGCTTGTCCGGAAGCTCTCCCAGATCCAGGATCCGCTGGCAGTCCTTCTCGGTCGTTGCGACAACCGAAGTAGGATTGTTCTCCACCACTCTCATTATCCTTCTGATGTCGGATTTCGTGTAGTTGTGGTGGTCGGCGAATTTGAAACTGGAGATGATACGGTGCTCGTCGCTCAGGTACATTCTCAGCGGAGTGTCCTTGGCTATCCCGGTGAAGAGGATGAGCTTCTGTGAATATGCGAACCTCGGGTCGGCCTCTTCATAGACCGGAGTGAGGTGCTTGTAGTTGATTGTCGTGAAAAGGAGGACCTTGGAATTGCCCTTGTGGTCGATGCCGGTGCAGGTCTCCGGGTCATAGTCCTTGAGCCCCAGAGTCTTCGACCATTTGATCCTTTCTTCGTCGGTAAGATAGTGCGGGCATTTTGAAACGATCAGGATGTCTCCCTTGAGAAGCCTTTCAGGCAAGTCTCTGAGCCTTCCGAAAGGCAGGAGCATGTCCTTGTTGATAGGACGTGAATAGTCCACCAGAAGGATGTTGAAATAGGCCCTCAGCGCCCGGTACTGGAAAGCGTCGTCCAGTACGACAAGATCGGTCGGCGGAATCTGCTTGTCCGAGCATTTGCGGGCTCTCCTGCAGGTGGCTATCTTCTCCGGATGGACAAGGAGTTCGCAGCCTTTGACCCTGTGCCGGTCCACGGCGACCGTGATGCTGCGGAACTTCTTCTTGATCTGCAACGGCTCGTCGCCATATTCCTTGACCTTGCCTTCTGCCTCGACTATCTGGAAGCCTCCGCTGTTGCGCTTGTGACCTCTTGAAAGTACCGCAATGTTCCTGTAGGCCCAGTCGTCGCTTCTGAGAAGGCTGCGGAGAATCATCTCTGTGTGAGGAGTCTTGCCGGTCCCGCCGGCTGTGATGTTGCCGACGCAGATGGTCGGCACTTCGGCAGTGCTGACCTTCCGGATTCCATGGTCGTAACAGAAATGCCTCGCCTTCAGGGCGAGATAATATGGTGCAAGGATGATCTTGTCAAACATAAGGCCACAAAGATAACCAAAAAAGTTACAATCCGTACACCGAGTCGCTGTTCATTATCGGTGTATCTCCCCATTTCGAGGAAATAAACTCGAGAATGTTGAAAACTTCCTCGGAATTGTCCTCTGTCACAAGCCTCATCCTGGTCTCCTTGAAGTCCGGCAGACCTTTGAAATAGCACGAAAGATGCCTTCTCATCTCGAGGACTCCCGTCCGCGGTCCCTTCAGGTCGAGAGAGAGCCGGAGCTGCCGTTCGGCGAGTCTGACCCTCTGTCTGACATCCGGCGGCGGCAGCTCTTCCCCCGTCGCGAGGAAATGCTTGATCTCCCTGAATATCCAGGGGCGCCCGAAGGAGGCCCTTCCGACCATGATTCCGTCCACCCCGTAGCGGTCGAAAGCCTGCGCGGCCTTCACGGCCGAGTTGATGTCGCCGTTGCCGATGATGGGGATCCGCATCCTGGGATTCTCCTTGATCTTTCCGATCAGGGTCCAGTCCGCCTCTCCCTTGTACATCTGGCATCTGGTCCTGCCGTGGACGGTCAGGGCGCTGATGCCGGCATCCTGGAGCCGTTCCGCCAGTTCCACGATGATCTTGCTGTCCTCGTCCCATCCGAGTCTGGTTTTCACCGTGACCGGTTTGCTGACCGCCTTGACGATCCTTTCCGTGATCATCACCATCTTGTCCGGATACTTCATCATTCCGGAGCCGGCACCCCTGCCGGCGATCTTGCTGACCGGGCAGCCGAAATTGATGTCGATCACGTCGCAGCCGTGGCCTCCCACCAGCTCGCTGGCGGAATCTGCCATCTGCGCCGCCCGCACCATCGCGTCCGGATCGCTTCCGTAGATCTGGATCCCGACAGGAGCCTCCCCGTCTGTCGTCTTCAGTTTGTCGAAGGCTTTCCTGGCGTCCCTTACCAGACCTTCCGAGGGGATGAATTCCGTGTAGACCATGTCGGCTCCCTGCTCCCGGCATATTCCTCTGAAGGAAGCGTCAGTCACATCCTCCATCGGCGCAAGCAGGACGGGTTTCTCTCCGAGGTCGAGGTTTCCTATTTTCATATTCGATGACAAATGCTTGGACAATGTCGTCCGGAATGCAAAGATAAGTCTTTTCGCCGAGACTGATGCAGGGTGTGGCGATGCAATCTTGTCATGACAGATGCGATTGGTTTGTCAAATTCGGAAATTATTCTTATCTTTGCGACCCCTATGTTGTGTAGGGATCGCAATATTTTAAGTTAAACCATTAAAGATCAAGACAGTGGACACACTAAGCTACAAGACAGTTTCCCTCAATGCGGCAACTGTAAAGAAAGAGTGGTTCGTCATCGATGCTACAGATCTGGCACTCGGCCGTCTTGCTTCCAGGGTCGCTCTTGTCCTCCGTGGCAAGAACAAGCCTGGCTACACCCCTCACGTGGACTGCGGTGACAACGTCATCGTGATCAACGCAGAGAAGGTCATGCTCAAGGGAGACAAGATGGACAATCGTGTTTATGTCCGTTACACCGGTTATCCTGGTGGACAGCGTTTCACGACTCCGAAGGAGATCCTTGCAAAGAGACCGGCCGAACTCGTAAGGAGGTCCGTCAAAGGAATGCTCCCTAAGACCCGCCTTGGTGACAAGATCCTCGGCAATCTGCACGTTTACGCAGGACCTGAGCATCCTCATCAGGCACAGAACCCTAGAGAAATTAAGTTGAACGAAATCTAAAAGAGCAAATGGAACAGAAAAACGCCCTTGGAAGACGTAAAGCAGCCGTAGCTCGTGTTTATCTTTCAGCTGGAACAGGCAAGATCGAGATCAACGACCGTACCCTTGATGTATTCTTCAAGGAGGACGCGCTCCGTTACATCGTGAACCAGCCGTTCGCAGTGACAAAGACAGAAGGTCAGTTTGACGTGAAGGTCACCGTTGCAGGTGGTGGAATCAAAGGCCAGGCAGAGGCAATCAGACTCGGTATCGCCCGCGCTCTCAGCGATCTCGACAGAGAGGCATACCGTCCGGCCCTGAAGGCAGAAGGCTTCCTTACCCGCGATGCTCGTGAAGTCGAGAGAAAGAAGCCTGGTCAGCCTGGCGCACGTGCACGCTTCCAGTTCAGCAAGCGATAGTCTCTGCTGGCTGCAGCGTACGCTGCCTTATGACAAAGCACAGTCCGGTTCTGCAAATCCCATGGACTCTTGCAGGGATGTGAATCCCGAAGAATTACCTGGAATTGCCGAGACTGCGGAAAATCCCGGCGGACTGGCCCGAAGCCACTACCCCGAGATTAAGGAAAAGAGCCCGAAGACCACTTTAGAAAGGTCTTGGGAAAGTAATCAAAACAAAAACAGTTACAGACAACAATGCCACGCACAAATTTCCAAGAACTTCTTGATGCAGGCGTACACTTCGGCCACCTGGCCAGAAAGTGGAATCCTAAGATGGCTCCTTACATCTTCGACCAGAAGAACGGAATCCACATCATCGACCTGCACAAGACCATCGTCAAGATAGACGAGGCTGCTGACGCAATGAAAGAGCTTGCGCGTTCAGGTCGCAAGATCCTCTTTGTAGCCACCAAGAAGCAGGCTAAAGAGATCGTTGCAGAAAAGGCAACAGCAGTCAATATGCCATCGATAACCGAGCGCTGGGCCGGCGGTATGCTTACCAACTTCCCGACCATCCGCAAGGCTATCAAGAAGATGAACACCATCGACAAGATGAAGGAGGACGGAACCTTTGACAAACTCGCAAAGAGAGAGCGTCTCCAGGTAACCCGTCAGAGAGAAAAACTCGAGAAGAACCTCGGCTCCATCAAGGACATGAGCCGTCTCCCTTCCGCTCTCTTCGTAATTGACATCCAGAAGGAAGCCAATGCAGTAAAGGAGGCAAACCGTCTCAATATCCCGGTATTCGCAATGGTTGACACTTGTTGCGATCCTACCTCCATCGATTATGTAATACCGGCAAACGACGATGCCACAAAGTCCATCGAGATCATCATGGACACCCTTTGCAAGGCAATCGAAGAGGGACTCAACGAGCGTAAGCTTGAGAAGGAGAAGGAAACCGTAGAGGAGGCCGCAGAAGGCGAGGCTCTCTCAAAGGCAACCGGCAAGAAGCTCCGCGCACGCAAAGGCGCAAAGCCAGTGGATGTGGAAGCAGAGGCTCCTGCCCAGACCGAAGAATAATTTAAAAGACTGAACGAATTATGGCAATCACCGCACAAGACGTAATGAAGTTGCGCAAGATGACTTCAGCCGGCATGATGGACTGCAAGAAGGCTCTCACAGAGGCTGAGGGTGACTTCGAGAAGGCAGTCAACATCATCCGTGAAAAGGGTAAGCTCGTCGCTGCAAAGCGCGCTGACCGTGAGACCACCGAGGGTGCAGTACTCGTTCGCATCCAGGGCAACAAGGGTATCATCGTATGCCTCGGCTGCGAAACCGACTTCGTTTCCGCAACCCCTGATTTCAAGGCTCTCGCAGCAGAAATCGCAGATGCTGCAATCGCTTCTTTCCCTGCTGACGTTGAAGGCCTCAAGGCAAGCGTCTGCTCAAACGGTCACACCGTCGAGGAGGAAATTTCCGCCCAGACCGGCAAGACCGGTGAGAAGCACGTTCTCGCTTACTACGCTGCAGTAGAGGCTCCGTTCATCGGCGACTACGTACACTTCAACGGTAAGCTCGGTGCCCTTGTCGCTTTCAACAAGGAGATTCCTGCAGAACTCGGCAAGGCTGTCGCCCAGCAGGTAACAGCTATGAACCCGGTCTCTGTCTCTCCTGCTGACTGCCCTGCAGAAGTAGTTGAGAAAGAGCGCGAACTCGCAATCCAGAAGACAAAGGACGAGATGGTTCAGAAGGCAGTCGATGCCGCTCTCAAGAAGGCAGGCATCAATCCTGCACACGTTGACAGCGAGGATCACATCGAGTCCAACACTGCCAAGGGCTGGATCACTCCTGAGCAGGCTGAGCAGGCTCGCGAGATCATCAGGACCGTTTCCGCAGAGAAGGCTGCTTCTCTCAACGAGCAGATGATCCAGAACATCGCCAACGGCCGTGTCCAGAAGTTCTTCAAGGAGTCTACCCTCGAGGAGCAGGATTTCGTGCAGTCAGATGAGAAGGTATCTGTAGCACAGTACATCAAGAAGGTTGATGCTGAGGCTAAGGTACTCTCATTCAAGAGATTCTCACTCAGCGACTAATTATTGGCCCTGATAACCATCAAGGGGTGGCCCGGTCGGAAGACTGGCGGCCACCCTTTTTCAGTGTGTCGGGATATTCAGACAGCGAATTCAGACAGCATATTCGGTCGGCATATCCGTAAACCTCTATTTGCCGTGAAGGACTGAATCCGTTCCGCTGGCAATCAGGCTGAAGAAGGTTCTGATGGTGTTGAGCGGGAATATGCTGAGATTCCCCGCAATCCAGGAAAGCCTTCGCGAAGTGTTCCTGACTTTTTTTGCGAGGTAGGATTCTTTCGGTCCTGTCGTTCGCTTGTGCAATTCCGTCTTGAGGATAGAATTCCAGATCCTCCCGGCTTCCTTCGAATATGCCGCCTCATGGAACGGCACTTCTTCCGCCTTTGATCCCAGATGGTCAGTCAGGATGCATCCAAGCACCTTCCATTCCTTCATCACGCCTATTCTCTCGAGCCTTTGCCGCAACTCCTCCGGGTCAAACTTCCCCACATTCCGGTGCAGAAACATCGCCCAGTCGCACAACTGCTTGAGAGAAAGCCCGAAATCGTAGAGATGCTGGACTATGTGCAGGAATATGAAGGTAGCGTCAAAGTCTGGATTGCTGGTGCGGATGGCGCGCCCTTCCACAGTGAAACTCCCGAAGCGGCCATTGTCGAACAACTCCCTCTGCATGCTGTCCATCAGAGCGTTGAAACGTCCTCCCATCCGCGAATGCAGAGTCCCGTGGAGCTCCACTTCGTATTTGCCGAAAAACAGGCCGTAGTGGCGGATCCGTGGATATTCGGGCTCTTTGCCTGTGGCTTTGGGCGCCAGGAGCCTTGCTGCCTTGAAGTAGTCGTCTCCGTCCAGCAGGATGTCGATGTCTCCTGCCGTGCGGTGTTTCGGGTGCGGGTAGTGGCGCGCGATAGCGTGCCCTTTCAGGATGACAGGTCTGAGCCCCTGACCTTCCAGCAGATCGATCACCTTGAGAAGCAGGGTGTCCAGCATGGAATTGGTCCTTTCGACATACAGAATCTCCTTGATGAAAGGCTTCAGCTGTTCCAGTGAGATCTTCAGGTCGGGATAGGCTTTGACAAGAGACGAGATTCCGTCTGACACTATGCCGGAAACGGCCAGGGAGCGGGCAAGCTCTCTGACGGCATCCAGGTCGCAGTCCGGCTGCGGAATCTTATCGGCGGTTCCCCAAAGTCCGGCACGAAGGAGGACGGGGAGCAGTTCTTCAGGAGTCATCATCGTTCAAACCTTAGATTTGCAGCGTTGTTTTCTGCGCCAAGGTTTGTATGACAAAAATAGTAAATTTATGCCGATAAAGATAGTTTAACAAAGGACAATGGAGCCGGGCGGTTCTCAAAATTCACAAATGGGAAAGACCCGTCTATCTTTTTTGCCCCGCCCGGTCCGTTGATCTGAGGACCTGAATAAGAATATCGCCTTAGTCCCAATAAGGTTTGTAGGTGACAGATCTACGGTCCACTGTCCAGATAAAAGCAGTGCAAGTTATGAATAAAATCTATGTCGGCATCGACATCAGCAAAGAAAAGTGTAATCTTTGCTTCCGTAGCGGTCTGGAGATTGTCCGCGAAGAAGAGTGTTCAAATGATGTAAAAGCCC
>SFMU01000056.1 GCA_004552965.1 Bacteroidales bacterium
CAGGCTTCTCAAGACATATCACAAGTCTCTGAGACTGTTTGAGAATACCCATTCCGACGACATAGGTTCCTACATCCGCTGGTTGTCCATATTCACCTATCTGGCTATTCTTTTCGGAATCAGCTGCGGGATTCTCACATTCCTGCCTGACAGATTTGTGTTCATCTGGCTCCTGTCTGCGGCCCTTTTCTGCATCTATCTTTACAGATGTTATCAGAATTACATATTCTTCTATGACAGGGTGGAAGATGCGCTGATGGAAGATGAGGAAGACATGTCTTCTGAGCCGGTTGACGAACCTCAGCTTGCCACCGAAGCCGTGCCGTCGATTCCGGAGTATCACTCTGACCTCTCACGACGTATTTCAGAATGGATCGAAGGAAAGGGTTACACCAGGCCCGGAATCACATTGAACGATCTTTCTTCTGCCCTTGGCACCAATCGTACCTATCTTTCCGAATATATCAACACTGTCTTCAGGAAGTCTTTCCGTGACTGGATCTCGGACCTGCGGATTGACTATGCGAAAGGCTTCATGGACAGCAATCCTCAGGCAAGGATACAGGAGGTTTCCGAGACATCAGGTTTCCTTTCCATCAGCCATTTTTCCAGAACTTTCAGCGAAAGGGAAGGTTGTTCTCCTTCGCAATGGCGCAAGGACAGGCAGACAGGGCAGTGATTTTTTGTTGATTCTACAAAATTTGATGTCCTTATAACAAAAGATCAAGAGCGCTATGGTCTATCATAAGCGCTTTTACTATTTTTGTTCTGCAAGAATAAGGCGCTTCTTCTTGTACTCGACATCGCTGATATGTTCAGTCCTGAAATGACTTTTCTGAGGTTGACATCGAGGTGATTGTTTAGTGAAAGTGTATTACATGTGATTAAACTATTTCACTAGCGGACTTTAATAGCCCGCCGAATTAATCAAAGAGGATGATCCGGGTCGGGGATCATCCTCTTTTGTCTTTTTGTGCAGGGCTTCGACTGACTAGTTCAACTTGCCGTCTTCAGCTGCCTTTATCATGTCCTCGTTGGCAGAGATATAAATCTCCACTCTGCGGTTCTGGGCGCGTCCTTCCTTTGTCGCATTGTCTGCAACAGGCATTGAATATGACTTGCCCTCGGTGGTCATGCGGCTGCCGGCGATGCCGCAGCTCTTGAGGTATGTTGCCACTGACTCTGCCCTCTGAGCTGAAAGCTTCTCGTTTACAGCATCGGAACCGGTGTTGTCCGTGTGGCCGTAGATGGTGATGTCTGTGTCAACCATGTCCGACATCTTCTGCGCGAACTGTGCCAGCTCCTTCTTGGAGTCTGCAGAAAGGCTTGAACCATTGGTAGGGAAGAGGATACCGCTGTTGAAGGTGACCTTGATGGCCTGGAGACCGTTCGCATCTTCAACCTGCTCGACCTGGGCATTCTGCAGAGCGGCAAGCTCCTCAGCCTTCTTGTCCATCTTCTTGCCGATGATGGCTCCTGCGCTTGCGCCGACTGCCGTACCTACGGCAGCGCCGATCGCTGCACCCTTGCCGTTTCCGAAGATGGCTCCGATGCCCGCACCAACTGCAGCGCCAGCTCCGGTGCCGATGAGAGCGCCTTTACCGGTGTTGCTCATTCCGCAGCCAGAGAAGATCATTGCTGCACAGAGAAATGAAAGAATTGCCTTTTTCATTTGTGGTTGGATTTGAGAATTATTAAATAAAAAAAGCCGGGACCCGAGCCCCGGCATTATTCGAGTAATCGGAAATTACTTTGTGATTACGCGTGCCATTTCGCACACCTTGTTGGAGTAACCCCACTCGTTGTCGTACCATGCGCAAACCTTGACGAAGGTAGGATCGAGCTGGATACCGGCCTTTACATCGAAGATCGAGGTGCGTGCGTCATTGCGGAAGTCGGTAGAGACGACAGCCTCGTCGGTGTATCCGAGGATACCCTTGAGCTCGCCCTCTGAAGCCTCCTTCATTGCAGCGCAGATCTCATCGTAAGTACAAGGAGTCTTGAGCTCGGCGGTGAGGTCGACGAATGAAACGTCTGAGGTAGGAACGCGGAGTGACATGCCGGTAAGCTTGCCGTTGAGCTCAGGGAGAACCTTGCCTACAGCCTTTGCAGCACCGGTAGATGAAGGGATGATGTTCTCGAGGATACCGCGGCCGCCTCTCCAATCCTTCTTTGAAGGACCGTCAACGGTCTTCTGGGTAGCGGTAGCAGCATGAACGGTGGTCATGAGACCGCGTACGATGCCGAACTTGTCGTTGAGAACCTTGGAAATAGGAGCAAGGCAGTTGGTGGTGCAGGAAGCGTTGGAGATGATCTTCTGACCAGCGTAGGTGTTGTGGTTCACACCGTAAACGAACATCGGGGTGGCATCCTTTGAAGGAGCTGACATGATGACCTTCTTTGCGCCTGCAGCGAGATGTGCAGAAGCAAGTTCCTCGGTAAGGAAGAAGCCGGTAGACTCGACTACAACGTCAACACCGAGAGCGCCCCAGGTGATCTGTGAAGGATCCTTCTCAGCGAAGACCTGGATCTTGTTGCCATCAACGATGAGGTAGTTGCCCTCGACCTTGATGTCGTGGTTGAAATGACCATGTACTGAATCGTACTTGAGCATGTAAGCAAGATAATCAGCATCGAGAAGGTCGTTGATACCTACAACCTGAATGTCGTTTGAGAAATTCTCAACGGCAGCACGGAATACCATACGGCCGATACGACCGAATCCGTTAATACCAAGTTTAATCATTCTAATTAAGTATTAAATTGTTTGAATTGCTGTCTTTTAATTCAATGCAAGATGCAACCTAGTGCATGTCCCTGCAAAAGCGATGCAAATTTACAAAAAATAATCTAAAATTTTAGTATATTTGTATAGTAAAATAATCGCGGACATGTCAAGTGATCTTAAAATACTGATTACCAATGATGACGGTTTCGATGCAAAAGGCATCTCTGTCCTTGCCGGCATCATGAGACAATTTGGCAGCCTGACAGTCATCGCGCCGAAAAGAGCCCAGTCCGGGATGTCCATGGCAGTGACGATGGGAGGAGCTCCGCTGGCGCTCAAGAAGTTGAGTTCTGACGAAAACGAACGTTGGTTCTATCTCGATGCCTCTCCTGCGAGCTGTGTGAAGTATGGTCTGGACAATGTGTTCTGGCCGGAAAAGCCGGATGTCGTCATCTGTGGCATCAATCACGGGTCCAATGCGGCGACGGCGGCCAATTATTCCGGAACCCTCGGTGCGGCCGAAGAGGCTGCATTGAACGGTGTCCCCGGGATAGGGGTCTCTCTTGAGACGACCGATCCGGATGCCGACTTTTCCAGTGTCGTCAGGTATTTCCCCGACATATTCAGAAAACTGATGTCGGATCTTCCTGAGCGTGCCGGCATATTCTACAATGTCAATTTTCCTTCGCCTTCACTTCCGCAGGTGAGGGGAGTCCGCGTCGGCCATATGGGTACGGGTCATTGGGAGAAGGAATTTTGCCGCTGGACCCCGGAAGCTGCCGCGATCCGCGGAAATTCTTCAGAGAATCCGGGCTGGCCTCTTTGTGAAGAGGGGGAGGAACTGCTGATGATGGTAGGGGAATTCGTGGATGACACACCCGAGTCCGACTTTCTTGCCGACCACCACATCATCAGGGACGGCTATGTGGCGGTGACTGCCCACAATTTCGACAATGGCGACCCTGTCGAGGCCGGGAGGCTTTCGGCAAACGGTTTCGATGAAGATTTCCAATAGAGAGCGACGATGAAATACTACATCATTGCCGGAGAGGCTTCCGGCGACCTCCACGGGTCCAACCTGATGCGCGGCCTGTATTCTGAAGACCCCCGGGCGGACATCCGTTTCTGGGGCGGTGCCGAGATGGACAAGGTCTTCAGGGAACATCAGACAGGTACGGGCATGGTCAGGGACTACAAGGATGGGGCTGTAATGGGTTTCACCCAGATTCTCCTGCATGCTGCCGCCTTCCTGAGGAGGTTCTCCGACTGCACCTCGGACATAATGGCCTGGCATCCCGACGTCGTGATTCTGATCGACTATCCGGGATTCAACTTCAGGGTGGCGGAATTCGCCCACAAAGCCGGTTTCAAGGTGTTCTACTACATTGCGCCGAAGGTGTGGGCATCCAGGGAAAGCAGGGTGAAGAAACTCAAGGAATATGTCGACAAGCTCTTCATAGTCTTCCCGTTCGAAATCCCGTACTTCAGTCGTAAGGGCGTAGAGTTCATCTACAAGGGCAATCCGCTGATCGACGCCATCGACAATTCCAGGGCGATGGCGGACACACGCGAGTCTTTTCTTGAAAGGACCGGTCTGCCCGACACCCCGACCATAGCCCTTCTGGCAGGCTCCAGAACCTCGGAAATCGGCGTGATGATGCCCGTGTTCATGCAATTTGCCGACATGCTTCATGCCATACCTGAATATTCAGACTACCGCTTCATCGTTGCCGCCGCCCCTTCCCGCAGGCTTGAAGACTATGCAGGGTACGTGCGCGATAGGGAATATGTCAGCATCGTCTTCGGTGAATCCCATTCGGTGATGCGATTCTCGCAGGCTGCTGTGGTCAATTCCGGCACCGCTTCCCTGGAGTGCGCTCTCATCGGCACCCCTCAGGTTGTGGGTTATGGAGGTTCTCCGCTCAATTTCCTGATCGCCAAGTCGATAATCAAAGTGAAATACATCAGTCTGGGCAATCTCATCCTCGACAGGCATTGCTTCCGCGAACTGCTGCAGTTCTACTTCACACCTGAAAATCTGGTAGAGGAAGTCCGCAGGATGATTGAAGACACAGCCTACCGCGCCGGGATGCTCGATGGATACTCGCAGATCCGTCAGATGCTGGGCGGAAGCGGGGCCTCGGCCTCTGTCGCCCGTGCCATGATCGGGGAACTTGGCGCCAGGGACTGCTAGTCAGACTTTTCCGAATATCCCGGAGGATTGAAGCCGGCTGCAGGCGTTACGTTCAGGTCGACTCTTCCCGGAACCCCCTTGACCACTGCCTTGTCCGTGAACTGCCACCATCTCCAGCCTTCGAATGATGGAAGGTCCCTGCCGTAATGGGCAATCCAGACCGGATAGTTGTCCGTGATTTCCCTGCTGAGGCAGTCCTTTGCAAAAGAAGCGCCGGTGTAGACGATGGGCTTCCTCCCGTAATGTCTTTCAATCTCCCGAAGCCACTCCAGGGCTTCGGCATTCAGTTCCTTCCTGTTCCAGCCCTTGTGGACCGTCTCGATGTCCAGCACCGGAGGCAGGTCCGAGCGCCTGAGTTTCGGGACTGAGGCGATGAAATTCCGCGCCTGCGCCTTCCCGTCCTTCGAACTTCTGAAGAAATGGTATGCCCCACGCTGCAGGCCGGTTCTCCCGGCATCCTGCCAATTCTTTGCGAAACTCTTGTCCTTGAATGAGATGCCTTCCGTTGCCTTGATGAACACGAAGGAGACCCTCTTGATCTCCCTGGCCTTGTAGGGGTCTCTGACCGTCCTCCTCTTGGCGTCTGTCATCACGAACAGAGAGTCCCAGACAATCCTTCCTTCGTTGTTGTTGGAAATGTCGATGCCGTAGCGCCAGTCTCCCGGAGGCACCCTGGCCCCGGTTTCATAGCCGGAAAAGGATTTGCGCGTGCAGACGAGGAAGACCATAATGAATATCCCCGCGGCGGCTCCCAAAGTTGCCCACAGGCTGAGGCGGACCTTCTTTTTCCGTCTCTTGCCCCTTTTCTTTTTCTTCGTTCCGGGGTGTTTCGCGCTTTTGCTGTTCTGTGGCATCCGGTGTGCTTTTGAAAATCGTATCAAAAGTACTGAAAAGAATTCGGAATATTTGATTAAATTTGTGGCTATTGTGGCTTTTTGCCGCATGTGACACGGATTTGACATAAACAATAAGTTAGCATAATCATGAAAAGAACAGTGCTTGTGGCTGCTGCCTTCCTTACAGCGGCATCGATGGCTTTCGGACAGCCTGCAAAAGGTCCGCAACCTGCAGGACCTGACTATCAGTTCACGGTAGTCAAGGAGAACCCGGTCACCCCGGTCAAGAATCAGTACCGTTCCGGTACCTGCTGGTGTTTCTCCACACTGGGATTCCTCGAGTCTGAGGCCATCAGAATCAAGGGTATCAAGGATCCTGCAGCCTATCCTGACTTCTCGGAGATGTTCGTGGTTTCACACTCCTACAAGGACAGGGCCGTGAAGTATGTCCGTGTCGACGGTAAGATCGGTTTCTCGGCAGGTTCCGAGTGCGGTGATGTGCTTCACGTCGCCGCCGACTATGGCCTCGTCCCTCAGGCTGCCATGCCGGGTCTTCAGGAACTTCCGGTGCACGGGGAACTCGATGCGACAACCAAGGCCTTCGTGGACGCTATCGTCGAGAATCCCAACAAGAGCCTCTCACCATATTGGAAGAATGCATTCAATGCCCTCGTGGACGCTTACCTCGGTGAGGTCCCTCAGACCTTCGAATATGAAGGCAAGACCTATACTCCGCAGAGTTTCAGGGATGAGATGGGCATCGTTCCGTCCGACTATGTTTCCCTGATGAGCGTGACCAATGTCCCGTACTACACCGAGGCTCCTCTCGAGGTTGCCGACAACTGGAGATGGGACACCGCCTGGAATGTTACTCTCGACGAGCTCATGGATGTCCTCTATCATTCTGTCGAGAAGGGCTTCACTGTAGCATGGGGCACTGATGTCTCCGAGAAGGGTTTCACCCGCAACGGAGTCGGAGTCCTCATCGACGAGAAGGCGGCAACCTCCGGATCGGACCAGGAACGCTGGGTCGGAAAGGAAGGTGAGAAGAAGGATGTCGCCCCGGCCGTGCTCCCTAAGGAACTCGAAGTCACCACCGAGTCCAGGCAGCTTGGCTATGACAACAAGGCTACCACCGACGACCACGGAATGCAGATTTACGGTATCGCAACCGACCAGAACGGCACCAAGTACTTTATGGTGAAGAATTCCTGGGGCGAGACCGGAAAGTACAAGGGCATCTGGTACTGCTCGGATTCGTTTGTCCGTGCCAAGACCATGGAGATCACCGTCCACAAGGACGCTCTCCCGAAGGACCTCAAGAAGAAACTTGGAATCAAGTAGATGGGTTTTCTAAGACATATTCCCAACTCCATCACCTCAATTAACCTCCTCTGTGGGGTTGTTGGGGTGATCGCGGCCTTGCGCGGAGATCTTCAGACGGCCTTTCTTCTGATGATAGCCTCTGCGGTTGCCGATTTTTTCGATGGTTTCGCAGCCAGGCTTCTGAAGGCATATTCGGAAATAGGAAAGGAACTTGACTCCCTTGCCGATGATGTCAGTTTCGGCGTACTTCCGGCCGTGATGCTGTCCTGCGTCTGCGGTTCGGATGTGGTCGTGCTGAAGTATTTCCCTCTGCTGATTGCCGTTTTCTCCGCTCTCCGGCTTGCCAAATTCAACATCGACGAGAGACAGCACAGTGGCTTTCTGGGTCTTCCTACGCCTGCATGCGCGATGGTCTGCGGTGCGCTTGCGAGTCTTGCCTCCTCCGATCCTGACGGAGTGGCCGCTTCGTTCTGCAACCTTCCGTTTGCGGTGCCTGCACTCTCCGCCCTCCTCTGCTGGCTTCTGGTCAGCGAGGTCCCGATGTTCGCCTTCAAGGTGGCTACCGGAGACAGGGCGTCAAAGTTCGTGAAGGTAGAGCGGGTCATATTCATTGTGATCGGGATTGCCTCAGTGCCTGTTGCCATTCTGTCCGGCACCGGCTGGCAGTTGGTCCCGCTGGTCACTTTCTCAGGTTATATTCTCATAAATCTTGCAGGTTGCATCATTTCCCGTCAGCATTGATGGTAGTATGATGGAAAATTGCTATTTTTGAGGATTGTTCAGAATATTGTGCCCTGATGAGACGCGTCTTCAATCGTTCGACATTTTCCTTTCCTCTGCTGTTTTTCCTGTTTTGTGCGGGAATCGTTTCCTGTGGACGGAAAGTAGAGGACCGGAGCGGCTTCTCCCCGTATGTGAATACGTTGCTGTCAAGCTCGATGGATGAGCTGCACAGACTGGCTTCAGTGTCCGGAAGGGTTTCGGGATGCATCGCGATCATCGGAAGCCCCGAAGAAAGTTCGGCCCTTTCCGCCGAATTCGTGACTTGCGACAGGTTCGACAACATAGACGGGAGCGCCAGGCCGGATGGACTTCCGGATTTCGCAGGCGAGACGATAGTGGCCGTGCTTGATTCGGCGAATTGCCCTTACAGAGTGCCCCAGGGGGCTCCTGGAATTGTTTTTTCCCTCTCCGAGACGGCAGTGAGGAATGTCCTGGCAGTGATGGATGCGGATCTGGCAAGCAAGCTTGTCATTATCTGCTCCCCGGTTCTGGCTGAATATTGCAGTGCGGAGATTACGCGTTTGCTTGCCTTGATCGGAGCGGATGTTCCGGTGATAGCTTCGTCCGATCCGGCATATTCATACACTGAAGAGGCTTTCCGCACACTCAGGCGCAGAAATGCATTCACCCATGCTATTTCATATCCGCGTCTGGAGTCTTTCAGGACTGTGAGGCGGGATTCGACGGCTAATTCCTTTGACCTGGAGGCTTGCGTTGCAGTACGTGACACTTCAGCGCTTTTACGTGACAATATAACAGAATAATGATGTATCAGATGAGCATAACTCCCGAGGAGATGGAGAATCTGCCTCCAATGTCCTTCCCGGGGAAGATCAAAGTGATTGAAAGTACAGGTTTGGACTATCTCAGAGCTGTTGCCTATCTGAAAACCCAGAAGATTGTCGGATTCGACACAGAGTCCCGTCCATCGTTTGCGCCACATCAGCCCCACTACGGAGTCTCGCTTCTCCAACTCTCTGGGCAACGCAGGGCTTTTCTTTTCAGAATCAAGATGATGGGAGGCATTCCCAAGGCCTTGAGGAGCATTCTGTCCGACGAGAAGATCATCAAGGTGGGGGCTGCGGTCTATGACGATGTCCGCGGTCTTGAGAAGAACACCGGTTTTGCTCCGAAATCCTTCGTGGATCTCCAGAAGATTGTCTGGGAATATGGGATAAAGGACAAAAGTGTCAAGAAGATGTCCGCCATCATAATGGGAGGCAGGATTTCCAAGGCGCAGCAGCTGTCGAACTGGGAGGCTCCCCAGCTGAGCGAGGCGCAGCAGTCGTATGCAGCCACAGATGCCTGGATCTGCCGCGAAATGTATCTCAAACTCTTGAATTCCGAAAAGCATCCGCTCACGCCCGAACAGATGATGCCGAATCAGCCTAAAAACGTACAAAATGACAAAAATATACCTGAAGAAAGGTAGGGAGGAGTCTCTGCGCCGTTTCCATCCATGGGTTTTTTCCGGTGCCATCGCCCAGATTGTGGGCGAACCGGCCGAGGGAGACATTGTAGGGGTCTTTGCCCAGGACGGTTCTTTCCTGGCCTATGGCCATTACCAGATCGGTTCGATAGCAGTCCGAGTCCTCAGTTTCTCGGGCGAGGATGTCTTCGACCCCGGTTTCTGGGTGAACATGATTTCCCGGGCGAAAAACGTCCGTACCTCAGTAGGCCTCACCAGCGTTGATTCCCGCACCAACTGTTACCGTCTCGTGCATGGTGAAGGGGACGGGCTTCCCGGCCTGATCATAGACTACTATGACGGGGTCTGTGTCATTCAGGCACATTCTGTCGGTATGTTCCGTTCGAAATCTGCCATCTGCGAGGCTTTGAAGACCGTCTACGGGGATTCTCTCAAAGCTGTCTACGACAAGAGCTCCGGCACTGCGCCTTTCAAGGCCGGTCTGAATCTGATCGACGGCTACCTGTACAAGGCCGAGGGATTCAGCGATGACGAGCAGATCGTTCTTGAGAACGGCAACAGGTTCCTGGTCAACTGGACGGAAGGACAGAAGACCGGTTTCTTCCTGGACCAGAGGGAAAACCGCAATCTCGTGGGAAGATATTCAAGGGGAAGGAATGTCCTCAATCTTTTCTGCTACACCGGTGGTTTCTCTGTATATTCGCTGGCCAGCGGTGCCGCCCATGTGGATTCGGTGGACAGCTCCGGAAAAGCCATGGCAATGGTGTCCAGGAATATGGAACTGAACGGCTTCGAGGCTTCCACCCACACTGAATATACCGCCGATGCCATTGAATTCCTCCGCAGTGTTCCCGAAGACAAGTATGATCTGATCATCGTGGATCCGCCGGCTTTCGCAAAGCACAGGGGGGCGCTCAACAATGCTCTCCGGGCCTACCAGAGGCTCAATGCCGCAGCGATCTCCAAGGTCAGTCCGGGTGGTCTGGTGTTTACCTTCAGCTGTTCCCAGGTGGTCGACAAGGAGGCTTTTGCCCTTGCAGTCTTCTCCGCAGCTGCCCAGACCGGCCGTTCGGTCCGCATCCTTGACCGGCTGAATCAGCCTGCTGATCACAGTGTCAACATCTATCATCCTGAGGGAGAGTATCTTAAGGGACTGCTCCTCTATGTGGAGTAAGAAATATTTGCAGATTCGTTTTTTATAACTATATTTGCAATCCCAAACAACCGGTACTTTGGCCGAGAGGTTAGGCACAGGTCTGCAAAACCTGCTAGAGCGGTTCGATTCCGCTAGGTACCTCAAAGAGGCTGACTAAAAAGTCAATATGACTGATTAGTCAGTCTCTTTTCCATATATATGGTTACACCGGGAGGATGATAGGGATTGAGGAGGACTCCGTTCGCTTCGCTCACTCCGGACCCTCCCAACGTTTCCTGCGTGGTCTTCGACCACTTGTCGGACCAAGTCCAAAAGTATGTGTTTAGGCGTAGATATTCTGTAATCTAAAGAGGAAGTAGTTTATATCTGATACTCCTCTCAGTTGAGCACGGAAGGTCTTGATTTTACAGTTGAAGGATTCTGCAGAGGCGTTTGTAGCATGGTTGTCAAAGAAGTTGATTATCTCCGTTTCTCTGTCCCTAAGAGTTGCAGCAATGACCTTGAAGGCATCAAAGCCGGAGTTCTCAACTTCCAGATACCATTTGGCCAGACGGGTGTTTGCCAATGACCTCCTTGGCGTATTCGCATAGATCATCCTGAGTTTGTGTGTAAGCCAATATGCTTGTTCCAAGTCAGGATATTGTTTGAAGAGTATCTTGGCTCTTTCCTTCTGGGAATCAGTCCATTTCTCCGCTGACTTGAACAGGAGATATCTGCTTCTGACAAGTAGTTGAGGCCTGGTATCACCATTCGAGAACACTTCCGGAGGTATGACTTCACCGGTGGCTTTTATCCATAGTTTGCGTTCATGCTCAGCTCTGAGAGCCTCCCAGCGGTGCCCGATACGCATCTCCTGGATGGCCTCCAGGGCAAGCTTCTGGACGTGGAACCGGTCTATCGTGCGCTTTGTGTTGCGGAACTCCATGATGGCGATATTCTTCATTGAGGAAGACAGGTCAAGCGTAATTTCCTCCACCAGATCACGCTTCTCTTGAGGAATATGATCCAGTGCCTCCCTGACCACTTCGGCCTTCGTCCCCGCCACAATGGCGGCAAGTGTGCCTTTCCGGCCGTGAGCGTCTTTGTTGGTGAGCACCGTGTACAGTTCACCGTCGCTCAGCGAGGTCTCGTCAATGCTCATGTTGGGGCCGACGTTCTCTGGAAAGACCAGCCATTCGCCGGCGTGAGGACGCTCCTCCCAGTCGATGTATCCGCTCAGATAGTCACGGTATTGGCGCTCAAGCAGATGCCCGTCTACATAGTAGTATCGCTCAAGCGATGAAGCTGCGATCGGGTACGTATCCAAATGTCTCTTTTAAAAAAGCGGCAAACTCAACAGTATGCCGTGTACCTTCCGTGACAATGTTGTACTTGTTCCCGACGCTCTTTCCGGTCTGCTCATCCACCCAGCGCCTACGACGAAGAATAAGAGCTACACGCCTGTCCCTCAGAGGAAAATCATTTATCCTGGATGGCTCATAAAAACCATTGGGACGATATGTATGTCCTACCTCCGGGGAGCGAAACTCATTGTGCTCCTCCAGATGAATGACTACCTCGCCACGCTCAAGCCCCTTACGCTCTTTCTCGCCGATGGCTCGCTCTTCTGCACGTACTACATCAAAATAATCAAGAATGGTGGGTGGAAGCATCAAACTTACCAACTCCTGAAGGACAGATAATGAGGACATATGTGAATACCTTTTCTAACGTTACTACAAAGGTACTCACTTATTCGCATTTACAATCTTTAACACAGGGTTTTGGACTTGGTCC
>SFMU01000097.1 GCA_004552965.1 Bacteroidales bacterium
ATTCGCTAGTAATCGCGCATCAGCCATGGCGCGGTGAATACGTTCCCGGGCCTTGTACACACCGCCCGTCAAGCCATGAAAGCCGGGGGTGCCTGAAGTTCGTGACCGCGAGGAGCGACCTAGGGCAAAACTGGTAATTGGGGCTAAGTCGTAACAAGGTAGCCGTACCGGAAGGTGTGGCTGGAACACCTCCTTTTTGGAGCGCGACCTTGACACTTAAAGCTCGCGGTTCTGATGACAAGGCACAAAGATTCGGAAGAATCGGTGCTTGTACTTGAGACAGTCTTTAGATACATACAGCGGGGTGCCGGCTGAGAAAGGCACCGCGAAGATCATTGACAATATTGAGAGAGATAACGAGGTAAGAAGTAAAAAGAGATTAAGTCTGAAAAGAAATTCGAGTTTTTTCGAGTTGCGAAGAGGACTGCAATTTCAAAATAGGCAAAAACGAGAAAATATGAGACTGTAAGAGTCGCATATGATTCACGAAGTACGAGAAAGAGAAGAAGAGCGAACGGGGGATGCCTAGGCTTCCGAAGGCGAAGAAAGACGTGGTAAGCTGCGAAAAGCTCCGGGGATCTGCAAACAGGAAATGATCCGGAGATGTCTGAATGGGGGAACCCGGCCGGTTGAAGACCGGTCACTGGCGCTAGCCAGGGCGAACGCAGGGAACTGAAACATCTTAGTACCTGCAGGAAGAGAAAGAAAAATCGATTCCCAGAGTAGTGGCGATCGAAATGGGAAGAGCCTAAACCGAGTGCGTTACGGCGTACGCGGGGTTGTAGGAGCAAGCATAAAGACAAGCACAGGAACTGGAACTGTCTGGAAAGTCAGTCCGTAGAGGGTGAAAGGCCCGTACAGGTAACGGGTGCTGGTCGAGTTTGCCACCTGAGTAGGGCGGGACACGAGGAATCCTGTCTGAATCTGCGGCGACCATGCCGCAAGGCTAAATACTTTCGGAAGACCGATAGTGGACCAGTACCGTGAGGGAAAGGTGGAAAGAACCCCGAACAGGGGAGTGAAAAAGAACCTGAAACCGTTCGTTTACAAGCGGTCGGAGCCCGAGAGGGCGACGGCGTGCCTTTTGCATAATGAGCCTACGAGTTGCGTTCCAATGGCAAGGTTAAGGCCTTCAGGGCCGAAAGCCGTAGCGAGAGCGAGTCTGAAAAGGGCGGCGAGTCATTGGGAGCAGACGCGAAACCTAGTGATCTACCCATGGCCAGGGTGAAGGTGCCGTAACAGGCACTGGAGGCCCGAACCAGTTTCCGTGAAAAAGGGCTTGGATGAGCTGTGGGTAGGGGTGAAAGGCTAATCAAACTGGGAGATAGCTCGTACTCCCCGAAATGTCTTTAGGGACAGCCTCGGTTATGACTGCGTGAGGTAGAGCTACTGATAGGAAAAGAGGGCTTCATCGCCTATCGATTTCTGATAAACTCCGAATGCGCGCAGTTTAGAGACCGGGAGTGAGTCGTCGGGTGCTAATATCCGTCGGCGAAAGGGTAAGAGCCCAGACCTTCAGCTAAGGCCCCGAAGAGCAGATTAAGTTGAGACGAAACGAAGTGACATCGCAAAGACAGCTAGGATGTTAGCTTGGAAGCAGCTATTCATTCAAAGAGTGCGTAACAGCTCACTAGTCGAGCGATGATGCGCGGATGATGAACGGGCATCAAAACTGCCGCCGAAGCTAAGGACGCGTGGAGACATGCGTGGTAGGGGAGCATTCCGCTCAGCGTCGAAGGTGATACGTGAGTATTGCTGGAGCGTGCGGAAAAGAAAATGTAGGCATAAGTAACGACAATGAATATGGAAATATTCACACCGAAAACCCAAGGTTTCCTGAACAACGTTAAACGGATCAGGGTTAGTCGGGGACTAAGGAGCAGCCGAGAGGCGAATCTGATGTGGAATCGGTTAATATTCCGATACCCGCATTACGGGACATTGAGAGACCGAGGAGTGACACTGCCGCCGTCTGACGGAATAGACGGTTGAAGGACGTAGGGAGACTGAAATCCGACAGTACCGCGATGCCACGGCAGAGCGGACAGCGCAGGTAAGCAGACTTGCAAGAAAATCTTGATGTTGATAAGAGTGATGCGGCCCGTACCGTAAACCGACACAGGTGGGTGAGGAGAGGATCCTAAGGTGCTCGAGTGAATCATGGCTAAGGAACTAGGCAAATTGACCGCGTAACTTCGGGAGAAGCGGACCCTACGGAAGTAGGGCGCAGAGAAATGGCCCAGGCGACTGTTTACCAAAAACACATGGCTATGCGAAATCGTTAAGATGACGAATATGGCCTGACACCTGCCCGGTGCCGGAAGGTTAAGAGGGGGGCTCAGCGCAAGCGAAGGTCTGAATCGAAGCCCCGGTAAACGGCGGCCGTAACTATAACGGTCCTAAGGTAGCGAAATTCCTTGTCGGGTAAGTTCCGACCTGCACGAATGGTGTAA
>SFMU01000015.1 GCA_004552965.1 Bacteroidales bacterium
AATGATTAAAGATACAAAAACTTTATCAGACAAGCAAAAAAAGAAGACACTATCTTGATTACAAGATAATGTCTTTCGTATAGTTTTTCAGTGGCCTCTCCCGTGTCCGCGGGTGGACACGCCTCCGCAATCCCTACCATCCTCCCTCCTGAAAACTCAATATAAAATTATCGCTATTCTTTTGATAATCAAAGGAGGTGGCGGCAGGGTAAGTTTGGATGGCGTGGCCGCCCGTGGCCTCGTGAACGGAGAGGGGCCCGCGACGCAGTCGTGGGAGGGATGAAGTCGGAACTTGTTCCGACGGAACCAAGCCAAACTTACCCTGCCGCCACTGTATTCATATTCTTATAAATACTAAAGAAGGCGACTAAATCACTTTAGCCGCCCTCTTCTGTTCTATGTAAACAATTGAATTGCTTGTGATTACTCCGAGAACTTGGCGCAGAAGAATTCCCTGTTGAGACGAGCGATGTGCTCGATTGAAATACCCTTAGGACACTCCATCTCGCAGGCTCTGGTGTTGGTACATCCACCAAAACCGAGTTCTTCCATCTTGGCAACCATGTTCCTGGCCCTTCTGGCAGCCTCAGGACGTCCCTGAGGAAGGAGAGCGAGAGAACTCAGACGCGCAGACACGAAGAGCATCGCAGATCCGTTCTTACAGGTGGCGACACATGCACCGCAACCTACGCATGCAGCTGCATCCATACTCTCCTCAGCCTTGTCGTGAGGGATGAGAATATTGTTGGCATCCTGGGCTGAACCTGTACGTACAGAGATGAAACCACCAGCCTGGAGAATCTTGTCGAAAGCGCTGCGGTCAACGACAAGGTCCTTGATGATAGGGAAAGCAGGGCTTCTGAAAGGCTCTACGGTGATGGTAGCACCATCCTTGAAGTGACGCATGAAAAGCTGACAGGTGGTGACATGGTCGTCCGGACCATGAGCACGTCCGTCAATGAAGAGAGAACATGCACCACAGATACCCTCACGGCAGTCGTGGTCGAAAGAAACCGGACCGCTGCTCTGGCATCCCCTCTCGACAGCAACCGGGTCTGCACCTTCTCTGATAAGCTGCTCGTTGAGAATGTCAAGCATCTCAAGGAACGAAGCGTCCTCTTCGATGCCGGAAATCTTGTAGGTCTCGAAATGACCCTTTTCCTTGGCGTTCTTCTGACGCCATATCTTAAGATTGAAATCCATACCCGATTAGTCTTTATAATTTCTGGTTTTAACCTCAATGAATTCGTATTTGAGAGGCTCCTTGTGATACTCAGGCTCTGCATTCTCGCCCTTGTACTCCCAAGCGGAGACATACATGAAGTTCTTGTCGTCACGCTTTGCCTCACCCTCTTCGGTCTGGCTTTCCTCGCGGAAGTGACCGCCGCAGGACTCTTTCCTGTTGAGTGCGTCGCGGGCCATGAGATCTCCGATAGTGAAGAAATCCTCGAGTCTGAGAGCCTTCTCGAGCTCCTGGTTGAACTCAAGCTGGCTTCCCGGAACTGAGACATTCTCATAGAAGTACTTCTTGAGTTCGGCAATCTCGGCGATGGCTTTCTTCAGGCCGGCCTCGTTGCGGGCCATTCCGACATATTCCCACATGATGTTTCCGAGTTTCTTGTGGATTGTGTCGACCGGAACCTTGCCCTTTACAGCGAAAAGTCTGTCGATTCTTGCCTGAACAGCCTTCTCAGCCTCTTCGAAAGCAGGGTCATTTGTGTCTGTCTTAGGCTCTGCGAACTTGTGTGAGAGATAGTCCGGAAGGGTGACAGGAAGCACGAAATAACCGTCTGCGAGACCCTGCATGAGGGCTGAAGCGCCGAGACGGTTTCCACCGTGATCGGAGAAGTTTGCCTCACCGATGGCGTAAAGTCCAGGGATGGTAGTCTGGAGATCGTAGTCTACCCAGATACCGCCCATAGTGTAGTGGATGGCAGGATAGATCATCATTGGCTCCTCCCAAGGGCTTACATTGGTGATCTTCTGGTACATGTCGAAGAGGTTGCCGTAACGCTCCTGTACTCTCTGGTGTCCGAGTCTCTTGATGGCATCGGAGAAGTCAAGGAAGACAGCAAGACCGGTCTCATTGACACCGAAGCCGGCGTCGCATCTCTCCTTGGCGGCACGGGATGCAACATCACGTGGCACGAGGTTTCCGAATGCCGGATAGCGGCGCTCGAGGTAGTAGTCCCTGTCCTCTTCAGCTACCTGTGAAGCCTTGATTTCGTGCTTGCGAAGCTTCAGCACATCCTCCATCTTCTTTGGAACCCAGATACGTCCGTCATTTCGGAGCGACTCCGACATGAGGGTGAGCTTGCACTGCTGGTCACCATGTACAGGAATACAGGTAGGATGGATCTGTGCAAAGCAAGGGTTGGCGAAGAATGCTCCCTTCTTGTAACACTGGACTGCAGCGGAACCGTTGCTGTTCATTGCGTTGGTGGAAAGGAAATATGCATTGCCATAACCGCCGGTTGCTATCACGACTGCATGGGCACCGAATCTCTCAAGTTTTCCGGTCACAAGATTTCTTGCAATGATACCCTTTGCCTCACCGTTGATGATGACAAGGTCAAGCATCTCATGTCTAGGATAGCTTGTGACGGTACCTGCAGCAATCTGTCTGTTGAGTGAAGCATAGGCACCGAGAAGGAGCTGCTGGCCGGTTTGTCCGCGGGCATAGAAGGTACGGCTTACCTGTACACCTCCGAAAGAACGGTTGGCAAGGTATCCGCCGTATTCGCGTGCAAATGGAACACCCTGTGCGACACACTGGTCGATGATGGCAGCACTGACCTCTGCGAGACGGTAGACGTTCGCTTCGCGGCTTCTGTAGTCACCGCCCTTGATGGTGTCGTAGAAGAGACGATAGACTGCATCATTGTCATTCTGGTAGTTCTTGGCAGCATTGATACCACCCTGAGCGGCAATTGAATGGGCTCTGCGTGGAGAGTCACTGATGCAGAACACTTTCACATTGTAGCCAAGCTCACCGAGAGTAGCGGCTGCGGAAGCGCCACCGAGACCTGTACCGACAACGATGACTTCAAGTTTCCTTCTGTTGTTGGGATTGACAAGATGAAGTTCAGACTTACGTTTGGTCCATTTTTCAGCCAAAGGTCCGTCCGGAATCTTTGAGATTAATTTATCGGACATATCTAAAAATGATTTGTTTGATTTTCAAATAATCTGATGGTCTCAATCAGACTGGATACATCATGAATGCATACAATCCGATTATTCTGCAATTTTAATGATTTTTATTGTATTAAGCAATGATTCACTACCACTTTGGGCATTTTGCGACGGCACATCGCGACATATTTCCGATAGGCCTTGCGCATCATATGCGAATATGCAGATTTCCTCATATTCCTGTCAAAAGCCGAATCGACATATTCCTCAATCCTGGCGCATTCCTCCCTGCATCCGGTGGTGTAGCCGTATATTCCTTTGATGATCAAGGCATTGTCGCAGATGTTGGAATTGCCCTCAGAACCGGTGTCCTTCATGAAAGATGGAATCCTGTCCCTGTCCGAAACCATCAGAGGCAGATAGATGCAGTTGCATGGACTCCCGAGAATGGTCCACATCACCGTCCGGAGAGGATCCTCATCAGGGGCTACCCCCTCGAAGACAATCGAAGATGAAGTTATGCTTCTTGTAATCGGACTTCCGGAACGGCTGATCCGGTTGAACAGGACCCTGTGGTCCGCAGTCGGGATGTCTGCAGATGACATGATCGAGCAGGCCTTTTCGTAGCGGTCAACCCCCTTCCGGTCCTCCGGTCTTCCGGTTCTGGTGAAATTTGTCACGACCATGTAGCCTCCCGGCTCATCGGCGACGTCGAATCTGACCCAGTCGGAGTTGTCCACTTCGAAATATGAGGCACCTCCACAGGCATCAATGACCCCGAAATTCGCCTCCACTCCCATCGGTCTGGAAAGCGTGTCGAGGAAGGTCTCGAAATCTTCGACAGTACGGCATATTCCCAAAGCCTTGTACATCAGAATCCCTTCCCTGTCCATCATCTCCTGAGGAACATCGTCGTTCTTGAGGTCATAGGTCGCGGTGTTCATGATGCAGAAACCTGCCTCGTTGGTGCCGGACCACACTTCCCCACCCTTCGAAGATGAATCCACCAGTCCGATGAATGAATATGCAGGCCCTCTGAACCACCGTATCCGGTTGTTCAACTCTCCCGAGTCCCGGTGCTTCATCATCACCGGCCGGCCGTCAGCCCTGACTCCGCCCGAGATGATCACCGAGGTGCAGCAGAAGGCATCGGACGCCGCCAGCATACCGATAAAGGAAAACAGCAACTGAAACAACAGTTTTCTAGAACAGTGTAGGTTCATCAGCTTTTCTGGATTCATATTCATTGTCGAGCCCGAGATGCCTGTAGGCCTTTTCAGTGGCCACTCTCCCCCTCTGGGTACGCAGGATGAAACCTTCCTTGATGAGGAAAGGCTCGTAGACTTCCTCGAAGGTTCCGGTGTCTTCGCTTATGGCGGTAGCTATGGTGTTCGAGCCAACGGGACCTCCCTTGAAGGTTGTTATGATCGTCCTGAGAATCTTGTTGTCGATGGTGTCCAGTCCCCTCTTGTCGATCTTCAGCTTGTCAAGCGCGTATCTCGCGATGCCTATGTCGATGTGACCGTCCCCCATCACCTGGGCGAAATCCCTTACCCTCCTGAGCAAGGCGTTGGCGATTCGCGGCGTGCCGCGGCTGCGAAGTGATATCTCGGTTGCAGCTTCATCGTCTATCGTGACACCGAGGATACGGCTGCTCCTTCTGACAATGCGGACCAGATCCTGTGTGTCGTAATATTCAAGGGCACAATTGATGCCGAACCTTTCCCTGAGAGGAGCGGTGAGAAGTCCGCTGCGGGTCGTGGCCCCTACAAGGGTGAAAGGATTGAGGGAAAGACGGACCGAACGGGCTCCCGGACCTTTGTCTATCATGATGTCGATCACATAGTCTTCCATCGCTGAATACAAGTACTCCTCCACCTCGGACGAAAGCCTGTGGATTTCATCGATGAACAGCACGTCGCAAGGCTCCAGAGAGGTCAGAAGGCCGGCCAGGTCACCCGGTTTGTCGAGCACGGGACCGGAGGTCACCTTCATGTTGACCCCCATTTCATTGGCAATGATGTGAGCAAGAGTTGTCTTTCCAAGCCCCGGAGGACCATGGAAGAGAACATGGTCCAGGGCCTCCCCTCTCATCTTGGCTGCCTTGACATAGATGTTGAGGTTTGACACAATCTCCTTCTGGCCAGTGAAATCATCAAGTTCCTGCGGGCGGATTATTCCGTCCAAATCCTTATCTTTGTCTGAATTTGCTTTTCTGGGATCGAAATCTGTCATTGCGCATCCGTTTCGGTTTAGAAATACAAATATATTGATTTTTATTTATGATTTGATTGGGATAATTGCTTTGTCAATATGTTGATAACCTTTTCAAATAATTGAATATTAAATAATTGAATAACCCAATAACTGTTGATTACCATCTTGATATCTGTTTGATTGATTGTTGAAAGAATTCAGATTCCGTGATTTCAACATTTTATTCCGACTTTCTAATATTGAATAAACAGGTTTTCAACAGATTTTTCACCCGATATGTTGATAAGTCGATCTTCCTGCGAAATATTGAGAAAAAAAGCCGCTTCCTGCAAGGAAACTTACTGCAGGGGGCTCTTTCTTTCTGCCCGATGGTTTGTCTTGAGCCAGGTGGCGGCTGATGAGATGAATGTCATAGTCATGCCCGACCGGGAGAGTGCCGAGTATTGCGCATCGGACTTGTATTCGTTGACTGAAGGGGACATTGTCTTCTTCCTCCCCCACAGCGGGCGCGGAGTGGAGAGGAGCAACTACAAATCATCCCTCGGTGTGCAGAGGACCACGGCTCTCGGAAAGATTCTCGAATATGATTCCACTCCCGGCAGATGCTTCATCGTGACCTACCCCGAAGCGCTTGAGGAAGATGTTCCCACAGCAGGAAAGATAGGAGAATCTGTCCTGAAGGTGAGTCGCGGGGACGAATTGTCTTTCGACTTCATCCGAGACACACTTTTCTCGAAGGGATTCGAGAAGGTGGATTTCGTTTCTTCTCCTGGGCAATTCTCGATCAGGGGTTCTATCATCGACGTATTCTCATATTCATACAACTACCCTTTCAGGCTTTCTTTCTTCGGGGATGAAATCGAGAACATACACTCCTTCGACTGCAACACCCAGCTTTCGAGGGAGGAACACGAATCCATCGACATCATTCCTGATCTGACCGGAGAAGGTGAAGGCGAGATGACAAGTGTCAGCGGCATCATTCCGAAGAATTCACTGATCTGGCTGGATTCTGTCGATATCTACAAGGACAGGCCTTTCTACGGTGGATTCGAAGTGTTCAGGAAGGTTTTCCTCCAGGTGCCTCTCGGAGTCGATCCGGATGATGCGGTTCAGTTCAGGATATCTCCTCAGCCGGTTTTCAACAAGAACTTCGAACTGCTTACAGCCGACATCAGCAACAAGATGGAGAACGGGTACAAGGTCTTCATCTACAGTGAGCGCAATTCACAGATTGAAAGGCTTAAATCCATTCTGGTCCAGAACGGGGGACATGTTCCGGGATTCATCTGCGGACCCAACATCCACGAAGGGTTCATCGATGGAGAGGACAGGATATGCTGTTATTCCGATCATGAGATATTCGACCGGTTCCAGAGGGTCAAACTCCGTGGAACCGTGGAAAAGAGCGCTCAGCTCACCATCAATGACCTCAATTCCTTCAACATAGGAGATTATATCGTCCATATCGACCATGGTGTCGGAGTGTTCGGTGGTCTTGTCCGCATGAAAGATGACAAGGGAAGGGTTCATGAGGTTGTAAAACTCATGTACAAGGATGGAGATGTCGTTTTCGTCTCAGTCCATGCCCTGAACAAGATTTCTGTATTCAGGTCAAAGGATGGACTGCCTCCGAAGATCAACAAGCTCGGCTCAAAGACATGGCAGACCCTCAAGACCAGCGCAAAATCCAAAATCAAGGACATAGCCAAGGACCTTATCCAGCTCTATGCCAAGAGAAAGGCTTCTGCCGGTTTTGCCTTCTCCCCTGACGGTTATCTGCAGGAGGAACTCGAGTCTTCATTCATGTTCGAGGACACACCGGATCAGGAGGCTGCTACCAGGGCTGTCAAGCTGGACATGGAGGCCGACAGTCCTATGGATCGTCTGATCTGCGGTGACGTAGGATTCGGAAAGACGGAAATAGCCATCAGAGCTGCTTTCAAGGCTGTCACTGACGGCAAGCAGGTGGCTGTACTTGTACCTACCACCATTCTTGCGCTTCAGCATTACACCACATTCTGCAATCGTCTTAAGAATTTCCCGTGCTCGATCGACTATGTGAGCCGTCTGAGGACAGCAAAGGAAATCAATGAAATCCGTTCCAGACTGTCCGATGGAAGACTGGACATTCTGATCGGAACCCACAAGATTCTCGGAAAGAACTTTGAATTCAAGGATCTCGGCCTGCTGATAATCGACGAGGAGCAGAAGTTCGGTGTGTCGGCAAAGGAAAAACTCAGGCAGATAAAATCTTCAGTCGACACTCTGACCCTGACAGCGACACCTATTCCGAGGACTCTCCAGTTCTCGCTTCTGGGTGCAAGGGATCTTTCGATCATCAACACCCCTCCCCCGAACAGGATTCCCACACAGACTGAGATCATCCTCTTCGACAAGGATGAGATAAAGAGCATCATCAACTACGAACTAAACCGTGGAGGACAGATTTTCTTCCTTCACAACAAGGTTGAGGAACTGCCTTCCATCTGTGAGATTCTCCAAAGACTGGTTCCGGACATGAGAATCTGTGTCGCCCACGGCAAGATGGAGTCCAAGGAACTTGAAAACAGGATTCTGGACTTCATGCGGGGAGACTATGACATGCTTCTGTGCACCACAATCATCGAGAATGGCCTGGATATTCCGAATGCAAACACGATCATCATCAACCAGGCCCAGAACATAGGTCTGAGCGATCTGCATCAGCTGAGAGGACGTGTGGGAAGGTCTGACAGGAAAGGATTCTGCTATCTGATTGTGCCTCCGATGGTTACGATAACCGAAGATGCGAGGAGAAGGCTCCGGGCAATAGAGGAATTCTCCGATCTTGGAAGCGGCTTCAACATTGCCATGCAGGATCTTGACATCCGTGGAGCCGGAAATCTCCTTGGAGCTGAACAGAGCGGTTTCATCATGGATATGGGTTATGAGACCTATCAGAAGATTCTCTCCGAGGCAATGGAGGAACTTGGTGTGGAGACCGGAATGACTGCCGCCAAGACTTCCGGTTCATTCATGGTCGAAAGCACGATAGAAACCGACCAGGTCGCTCTCATTCCGGATTCCTACATAGACATCACTGCAGAGAAGATCCGAATCTACAAGCAGCTTGACGGAATGACTTCTGAAAAGGAAATGGAACTGGTGAAAGAAAGGCTCACCGACCGTTTCGGAAAGATGCCTCAGGAGGTGATAAACCTGTTTTCTGTGGTTAAGATCAAGAATCTTGGAAGTTCCCTGGGCTTTGAAAAGATCATCATAAAGAATGGGATGCTGATAATGTTCTTCATATCCAATCCGATGTCCATGTACTACAAGTCCGATGTGTTCGGCAGGATTCTTGCCAATGCCAACAAGTATGAGCGAATATTCAATCTCAAGCAGACGGAAGGTAAGCTGAAGATTGTGTCCAGGGGAATAGATTCCCTTCAGAAAGCTCTGGACACTATGGCTTTGCTTTCCAGGCAATAAACATTACATCAAAGATGGCGAATCTTCTAATAGAAATAGGCAACACTGCCCTGAAGGCTTCCTGGTCCGAAGGAATGACTCTCGGAAAGATTTTCCGCTATCAGGGAGAAAAGATGCTTGAATATGTCCACAGCCTGGTCAGGGACTCCCGGCCGGAAGTGATGGTGATATCCTCCTCCATAGCGATCACCGACAAAGAGGAAGCCTACCTTTCATCGATGTGTGGACATCTTGTCCTGATGGATCCTGGCAGAACTTCAGTCCAGAAGGCATTCTCGCTACCTGAGTACCTTTCTCCGGACAGGACCGCTTCCGTCATTGCCACAAGGTTCCTTTTCAAGGGCAGAGGCTGCCTGATATTCGACTTCGGAACAATGATTTCAGTCGACATAATCGAACCAGACGGGGAATATGTCGGCGGAAACATCTCCCTTGGACTCCGCACAAGATTCAAGGCAGTGAACAGATATTCCAGGAATCTGCCTCTTGTGGACAATCCCGACACCATCATGCAGGCAGGTACTTCCGTCCGTTCCTCGATAGAATCCGGAGTAGTGTCAGGCATAATGTTTGAAATACAGGGCTACGTTTCCCTTTTTCCTGAAAAACAGATAGTTTTTACAGGTGGGGATTCTTTATATTTTGTAAAAAGAATGAAAAAGCCTCGGCCCAGGAAGAGGCCTACAATGCCTATTCCCCATATTCCATGTTCGGAATAGGTGATCTTTCCAAGCAGGGAACTGCCTGGAACAAGTCGATGGGAGGTGTCGGAATAGCTTCAAGGAACAAGAAGTACATCAACATTCTCAATCCTGCAGCAGTAACTGCAAGGGAGGCGAAGGAATTCAAGGCTGATTTCGGTCTTGCCCAGGGTAACAGGATTTACCGTCAGGGAGACTTCAAGTCCGCCAACAACACTTTCAACATCTACGATTTCGTCATTTCGTTTCCTGTCTACAAGTCGATAGCCATGTATGCAGGATTCACTCCATACAGCGATCTGGGTTATTCTGTGACTTCGTCCATAACCGATCCTGACCTGGTAGGAGTCGTCGGCAATCTGAACACCAAGTCTCAGGGTTTCGGCGACCTGAGCAGCATATTCATAGGTGCCGGCTTCAGTCCAGTGAAAGGTTTGTCCGCCGGTGTGGAGTACACCCACATATTCGGAAAACTTGAAAAGCAGAATGTCCTGACATTCTCCAATTCTTCCTACAGGAGCATCAACAGCGGCTATGACCTTGATCTCAAGGCTGATGCTGTCAAGTTCGGTCTTCAGTACGATTTTCCTGTCGCCAACAAGGTTTCAGTCACCGTAGGAGCCACGTACAAGCTTTCAGCCAGACTGAAAGGCAATGTGGTGGACTATGAGTACAGTGTCATTTCATCCGTGGTAGACACTTCCAGAAGCGTGGTGACCAACCTTTCCAAGAGCGATGATGCCATCAGGCTGGCTTCCGAGTTCGGTGTGGGAATCAATGTCCACGAAGGTGAGAAATGGGCTGCCGAGATCAATTACATCAATTCGGACTGGAAATCCTCCGGGATGGACAAGGTTCCGGGTTTTGCCAACATCGGAAATGCCGCATTCGGAGTTAATTCCTACCAGTCCCTCCGCGCAGGCTTTTCAATCATACCTAACGAAAACGACATCAGGTATTACCGCAAAAGGATAACGTACAGGGCCGGTGCCTATTGGGATCAGGCCTACTGCACGCTGGACGGCAATGACATAAATGCCTTTGGTGTAACTTTTGGAGTCACTCTGCCGGTAAAATGGAGTATCAGCGGTGTTACTCTCGGAGTCGATGCAGGACAAAGGGGTTCGCTCAAGGGAAATCTCATCAAGGAGAACTACGTGAATTTCAACATAGGAATCAACATCTGTGACATTTGGTTCCTCAAGTACAAGTACGATTAATAAGATAAAGGATCAATAATTAGGTAACCATGAGAAAGATTACACTCGCATTACTTGCCATAGGTATGGCATTCATCGGAACTAAGGCTTCTGCGCAGGGAAAGTACGGTGCTGACAGCGCGGAATGCATCAAGTATCTGTCCTACTATGTTGAGTATTACAAGACCAAGAACTATGAAGAGGCTCTCCCAAACTGGCGCAAGGCTTACAGTGTCTGCCCTCCGACAGCCAGGGAGAACATGCTTATCCAGGGTTCCACTCTGATGCAGAAGGAAATTGCAAAGGCTAAGGATCCGGCACTCCGTCAGGCAAGGATCGATACCCTTCTCACTCTCCAGGACCAGAGGGCTGCCACCTATCCTAAGAGCAAGGTGAAGGCTCTTAACAACAAGGGTCTTTACATCGCGCAGTACATCAAGGATGACAACAAGTTCATCTATGATGAGCTGAACAGGATCATCAGTGAGAATCAGGAGCAGACTCTTCCTAACATATTCCTGCTTGACCTCAATTCCGCAATCTCTCTCTTCAAGGATGATGAACTGACTGCGGAAGATGTGATCAACACTTATCAGAATGCCATCGCCATGTTCGAGAAGATGGAGCAGAACGATGACAATGCGAGGGCAAAGAGCGATCTCGAAGGATTGTTCATCAGCAGCAAGGTTGCAAGCTGTGAAAACCTCATCAGCCTCTTCACTCCTCGTCTCGAGGCTGCTCCGGAGGACATGGACCTCATCACCAACATCGTCAGGATGCTCGGTTCTACCGAAGGTTGCCAGAACAACGATCTTTTCCTTCAGGCTGTCACCACTATGCACAACAACCAGCCTTCATCCAATTCCGCATACTATCTCTACAAACTCCACTCTGCAAAGGATAATGCCGAACTTGCAGTCAAGTATCTTGAGGAGGCAATCGCTTCAGAGGACATCGAAGAGGCCAGTATTGCGGATTACCAGCTTGAACTTGCAACATACTGTGTAAAGAAAGGCATGAACGGCAAGGCATTCGAAGCTGCAAAGAAGGCTGCTGAACTGTCACCTGCAAATGCAGGAAAGGCCTATTACCTCATCGGAACCATCTGGGGATCTACAAGGTGCTCAGGCAATGAAGTGACTTCAAGAGCCAACTACTGGGTGGCCATCGACTATCTCCAGAAGGCCAAGGCAGCTGATTCAAGCCTTACCGAAGACTGCAACTCTCTCATCGGCAGCTATAGTGTCTACTTCCCTCAGAAGGCTGATGCATTCATGTACGACCTTTCAGACGGACAGTCCTATACGGTTAACTGCGGAGGCATGCATGCCACCACTACGGTAAGGACTCAGAAATAGTCCCTTCAGTTAAACTTTGAAACAAGGTTTACATAACATACTGATGATTGCAACCGCGATTGCGGTTGCTTTCGTCGTATATTCCTGTGGTGGAAAACTCTCTGAAGCCGAGCAGCTCAATCTCTCTGAAACTCCTGTTCAGATTGTGGAAAACATGTTTTTCATCGACACCAGCAACGGGGAACTGAAGATGAGAGTGGAGGCTCCTGTCATGGAATGCTACGACAACGATTCCTGCTCCTATGAACTATTTCCGAAAGGTCTGTCTGTCTATGCCTACACTGACTTTGATGTTCTGGAGACAGTGATGTATTCGGACAATGCGAGGCATTTCAAGAGCAAGAAGCGGAAAGAAGAACTCTGGTCGGCCTTCGGCAATGTGGTGGTTCAGAATGTAATCAAGCAGGAAACCATGGAAACCGACACTCTTTACTGGGATCAGGCTAACAAGGAAATCTACACAGATTGCTATGTCAGGATGTTCTCAGACAAGGGTTTCATGCAGGGTTTCGGCATGAGGAGCGATGAGATGGCAAGGAATTCCAATCTTTTGAAAGCCTTCGACAGTTACGGTGTTGTTGTGGAGGACTCTACAAGGGTGGTCATAGACTCTGTCAACTTTATTGGTCCTTTGCTTAAAAAATAGTGGTTAATTGAATAAAAATCACTATCTTCGCACCCCAATGACTAATTTTTGACCTAATTCCGAAATTTTAAAAACTAAGAATAGAACAATGGCGATACTTCAAAAAACTCGCGAAAAAGCAGGCTTGGCGGTGTCAATCATCATCGCTCTGGCTCTTTTGTCGTTCATCATTGATCCTGGTACTCTTGAGACAGCATTCAATGCAATGTCATCCAAGAACGATGTGGGTGTGATCAACGGTAAGAAGATCTCTTATGTTGATTTTCAGCAGGATGTGGAAAGGTTTACCACAATCAATGAGATGGTTACAGGCTCATCTGCCCAGAACGAGCAGCAGCAGACCCAGGTACGCAACGTTGCATGGCAGAGTCTCATCGACAAATATCTCTTCACTGTAAAGGCAAGGGAAGCAGGTATCAATGTAGGAGAAGAAGAAATGAAGGAACTTCTCGCAGGAGACATGGTTTCTCCTCTCATCTCCCAGAATCCTGCATTTCTTGATGAGAACGGTCAGTTCTCCAAGGAGGCTGTCCAGAATCTTGTCAACAGCATCGCTTCCGACCAGACCGGCAGACTCAAGATTTATTGGGACTATGTACAGAATTCAGTGAACACCCAGCAGTACTATCTCAAGTACGGTTCACTCATCTCTGCCACAAATATTCAGAATCCTCTCATGCTCAAGAGGGCAATCGCCGACAACAATGTCACTACCAATGTTGATTTCGTGCTGGTTCCGCTCCCTTATTCGATGGATTCCACAATCACCGTTTCTGATTCTGAAATTTCCTCTTACTACAAAGACCACAAACAGCTCTTCAGGCAGAATGCTTCAAGGGACATGGAATATGTAGTCTTCGAGGTCAAGCCTTCAGAGACTGACGTGAATGTTGCCAGCGAGGCGATAAACGGTCTTTATGAGGAGTTTGCCACTACCGGCAACATGAAGTCATTCCTTGCCAGGAATTCTGAAAAGTCATATTCTGACTACTGGTACAAGAATGGTGAACTTGCAAGTGTCAACTCTGACATCGACGCTTTCGTAAGTGCCAACAACGAGGGTACTTCCGAGATATTCAAGAACTCTGAAAACGTGTTCTTTGCCGCCAGGGTACTTGAAACCGCCCAGATTCCTGATTCTGTCTTCGTAAAGCATATTCTCCTCAGCTCGACCGATGCAGCAAAGGCCGACAGCCTTGTAGAGGTTCTTTCAAAGGGTGAGAATTTCGCAAATGTTGCAGCAACCAACTCTCTTGACACAAGGTCGGCTGCCGACGGAGAGATCGGAAGCCTCGGCTGGTTCACCCAGAATTACATGATTCCTGGTTTCGAGTCTGTTCTCACCGCCCAGATCGGCAAGCCTTATGTGATCACCACCCAGTACGGCACCCACGTTGTCGAGGTTACCGCCAAGACTGCTCCGGTGCTCAAGAAGAGGGTTGCCATCCTCCAGAAGACTGCTCTTGCAAGCAATGAGACCTTCAATGTCTACTATTCGAAGGCTACTGAGTTTGCCAATCTTGCATCAGGCGGCTATCAGGCTTACAAGAATGCTGCAGACACCATGGGTCTGTACTCGCATCCTCTCAAGAATGTCCTCGAGGGCAATTCCACCTACGGCACTATCGAACATGCCAAGGAAGTCACCAGATGGATTTTCGACAACAAGGTGGGCAAGGTTTCAGACATCATCACCGTCGACAACAACTATTTCTTCGTAGCTGCGGTTACCGGTATCCACAAGGAGGGTTATGCAACCCTCGAGGAGATGAAGGAGCCTATCCGTCAGCAGCTCTATTCAGAGAAACTTTCGGAGAAGGCTGCGCAGGATATTGCAGCGAAGATTGCCGGTCTTGATGATCTGCAGGCCATTGCTGACACTCTTCACACCACAGTAAGTTCAGGTGTTGACATCCGTTTCGCTTCAATGGCTGCCCAGGGTCTCGATCCTAAGTTCATCGGTGTGGCTTCTGTCGCTCCGGAGGGACAGATTTCCGCTCCTGTAGCAGGTTCCATCGGCACATATGTCTTCAAGGTCAACAGCCGTGAGACCGAGTCGTTCTACACTGAGGATGATGCCAAAAATGCTGCATCCCAGATGGGTAGCTACACAACCCAGATGATTGTCCCTGTGATGGTACAGGATGCAAATGTAAAGGACAACAGGGCAAGGTTCTTCTAGGAATCTTGTCATTGCATGACAGATGAGGGGGGTGACTGAATCACGTATCAGTCACCCCCCTCATTTGTTATGCTTTAACACGGGTTGCTAGACGTTGAAGAGGAAGTGCATGATGTCTCCGTCCTGGACGACATATTCCTTGCCCTCGATTCCGAGCTTTCCTGCGGCTCTGACGGCACTTTCGCTGCCCAGGGTGACATAGTCTTCATATTTGATCACTTCTGCCCTTATGAAGCCCTTTTCGAAGTCGGAATGGATTACACCAGCTGCCTTTGGAGCCTTGTCTCCCTTGTGGATCGTCCATGCGCGGCACTCGTCGCTGCCTGCTGTGAAGAAGGTCTGGAGACCGAGTAAAGAATAGGCGCTCTGGATAAGACGCACGACTCCTGATTCCTCAAGTCCCATCTCTTCGAGGAACATCTGTCTGTCCTCGTAGTTCTCCATCTCCGCAATCTCCGATTCTGTCTTCGCCGAGATGACAAGAATCTGGGCATTTTCGTTCTTCACAGCCTCCCTGACGGCATCCACGTGCCTGTTGCCATTGACAGCCGAAGCATCATCCACATTGCAGACATAGAGGACCGGTTTGTTGGTCAGAAGGAACAGATCGTGTGCAAGATTCTCTTCCTCTTCATTGAGCAGTTCGACGCTTCTGCAGTTCTTTCCCTGCAGAAGGGCCTCCTTGTAGCGGAGCAGGAGGGCAACCAGTTTCTTTGCCTCCTTGTCACCACCGGTCTGTGCCTGTTTCTGAGTCTTGGCCAGTCGGGCTTCGACCGTCTCGAGATCCTTGATCTGAAGTTCCGTGTCGATAACCTCCTTGTCCCTGACCGGATTGACATTTCCGTCCACATGGACTACATTGTCGTCGTCGAAACAGCGAAGGACGTGGAGAATAGCATCTGTCTCACGGATGTTTGCCAGAAACTGGTTTCCGAGGCCTTCTCCTTTGCTCGCTCCTTTCACCAGACCGGCGATGTCGACGATGTCCACTGTTGCCGGAACCACACTCTTCGGTTTGCACATGTCTGCAAGCACCTCGAGACGCTTGTCCGGGACGTTTGTAGAGCCAAGATTCGGTTCTATCGTACAGAAAGGGAAATTGGCGCTCTGGGCTTTACCGGAGCTGACGCAGTTGAACAAAGTGGACTTTCCGACATTAGGGAGTCCTACTATTCCGCATTTTAGAGACATTTTTTCAGTTTTTTGATGGAATTGTTGATCCGTCGCAAAGATACGACTTATTCTTCATGAATATTCAAAAAAACACTTGCGATTCTTTAAGCTTTGTACGTTTTCTTATCCCATTTTTGTGAATATGAAGACGCTGACCGAATATTCCTGCGCTATCCTGCTGTTCCTTCTCTCCAACGTTTTCCAAGGGAGTTGCGGCGACAGGCTTTCCGTACTTTTCTGGAATGTAGAGAACTTTTTCGACTGGAGGGCCGATTCGACTTCCGCAAGCAGTTCCGACAAGGAATTCTCTTCTTTCGGGACAAGGCACTGGACCAGACGGAAATTCGTCGCAAAGAGCGCAACAATCGCAAAGACAATCCTCTGGACTGCCGATCGGGATGGTCGGCTGCCTGATGTGATAGGCTTTGCCGAAGTGGAGAATTCCTTTGTGGTCAGGCAGCTGCTGAACAATACTGTCCTGCGGAGACTTGACTATTCCTGCATCCATTTCGAATCACCGGATCCACGCGGAATAGACGTCGCTCTGCTGTACAGAAAGTCAACTCTGACGCCGATTTCAGCCGTGCCCCTGCATATTCGTGACACTGCAGGAAATGTCCTGCCGACCCGGGATATCCTTCTTGCTGCCTTCCTTGACGGGAAATCTGACACGCTTGCCTTTCTTGTCAATCACCATCCCTCGAAATACGGCAGCGATTCGCAGTGGAAAAGAGATGCCGCCCTTGAGAGACTCAGGGCAGCGACCGATTCCCTGCAGGAGGCAGGAGTGCATGACATTATCTGCATGGGGGATTTCAACGACACTCCCGACAATCCTTCCTTCAGGATTCTGACAGAGCCTGCAGTCAGGGGTGGGGGAGAAGCTTTGAATGACCTTGCCCTGCCTTTGCACGACAGGGGAGAGGGAACCATACGTTACAACGGCAAATGGGACCTTATCGACCTGTTCTTCCTGTCGAAAGGTCTTTGCCGGAGGGCGGATAGCAGGATGAGCATTCTTCATGTCCCCTTTCTCACCGTGAGGGATACGATGTACGGTGGGGAGAAGCCTTACCGGACATATTCAGGACCGAGATACATCGGAGGGGTGAGTGACCATTGCCCCATTCTGCTGAGTCTGCAGTGGAAGTAGCGGCGTTCTCCTTCCGGGTCTTGGTCTTGCGAGACGTCAGGAGAAAGATTATTCGCCCTTCCGGCCGGATCCGCAAAGCAGAAAGCCAGCGTTTTTTTATCTTTCACAAATCGTTGAATTTTCATATTTTTGTAGAATACTGATAACCAACATTGCAATGAAAGAACAGATTCAGGAAAAATTCCGTACCCTTTACGGATGTGACGGAGAGATGTTCGCATCTGCCGGACGTATCAATCTGATTGGTGAACATACCGACTACAACGGAGGCTATGTCTTCCCGGGAGCAATCGACTGTGGCATCCTCGCCGAGATCAAGCCTAACGGCACTGCCAAAGTGAGGGCATATTCACTGGACTATGACGAATTCGTCGAATTCGGTCTGAATGAAGAGGACAAGCCTGAGCAGTCCTGGGCTTCCTACATTTTCGGAGTCTGCCGCGAGACTGCCAAGCGTGGCGGAAAGGTAGAAGGCTTCGACACGGTGTTCGCAGGTGACGTTCCTCTTGGTGCCGGTCTTTCTTCTTCAGCTGCCCTTGAGAGCACTTTCGCTTTCGCACTCAACTACCTGTTCGACAACGGCATCGACAAATTCACCCTTGCCAAGATCGGACAGTCCACCGAACATAACTATTGCGGTGTCAAGTGCGGCATAATGGATCAGTTCGCATCGATCTTCGGAAAGAGCGGAAGTCTTATCCTTCTCAACTGCAAGACCCTGGAATACAAGTACTTCCCTTTCAATCCGAAAGGCTACCGTCTCGTTCTGGTGGATTCCTGCGTGAAGCATGAACTGGCTTCTTCCGCCTACAACAAGCGCCGTGAATCCTGTGAGAGAGCAGCCAGGGCAATTGCCAGGAATCATCCTGACGTGGAATTCCTTAGCGACGCGAAGCGGGTATGGCTCGACGAGGTCCGTTCCGAAATCTCGGAAGAGGATTTCATCCGTGCCGAATATGTGATCGGCGAAGTCCAGCGTGTCCTCGATGTCTGTGATGCCCTTGAGAGAGGGGATTATGAGACGGTGGGAGAGATGATGTACCAGACTCATTTCGGTCTTTCCAGACTTTATGAGGTCAGCTGCGAAGAACTGGATTTCCTCAATCGTCTTGCCCGCAAATGTGACGTGACCGGTTCCAGAGTCATGGGAGGCGGTTTCGGTGGCTGCACCATCAATCTGGTTAAGGATGAGTTCTATGACGGATTCATCTCTGCCGTAAAGGAACAGTTCACCGCCAGATTCGGCCACGCTCCGAAGATCTACGATGTAGTGATCAGTGACGGAGCACGTAAACTCGAATAGTCGTTCTTAAGTTCAGCAAGTCGCACTTGCGGGACATGAATACTCTGATTCCCGTCAGGGAAAGCAATTCAGGGCGGATTCCGGAAAGGTGCCACGGCATCGCGGGGAATCCGTCCTTTCTGTGTTTTGCCTGCCTATTTATGATAATATGAGGCTTCAAGTCTTGCAATCTCATTAAAATGTAATATATTTGCAAAATAGTAAGACGTTATACTAATTTATCAATATGGAAAATAAAAAGGCAGTCCCGGACTTCTGGGCAAAAGAAGACTGGCAGGCAATCTGGATCGGTGCAATAGTCATCATCATTGCCTGCTTTGCTGTGCTTACCAAAGCATTTGATTTCTCGGCTATCAAATTCGCAACCTGGACACTTGGTGAAAACCTGTCAGAGGCTGCGGCAGCAAAGGTAGTTCCATTGGGGGAGCAGCTGGCCTCCCTTGCTTTCTGGAGGAAACTCCTCGTGACTTTCGTCACTCTCGGTGTTCTCTTCACTCTTGGAGTCAAACTGCAGGGCGGAAGCATAAAGAAATATATTCCTGCATTCATAGCCCTCTTCGTGATTTCCCTTGTCGTCAGACTCGTCAGTGCTGAATTCACCCTTAACCGCTATCTCGAATGGGCATTCTGGGCTCTTCTGATCGGCCTTCTCATCTCGAACACCGTCGGTGTGCCGGAATGGCTCAAGCCGGCGATAAAGACTGAATTCTACATCAAGACCGGTCTGGTCATCATGGGATTCTCGGTTCTCTTCTCCAACATCGCCAAATTCGGTCTCTATGGCCTCGGAATCGCGTGGATTGTCACTCCGATAGTCATTCTCTTCATGTGGTGGCTGGGAACGCGTGTCATGAAAATCGACAACAAGCCTCTGGTCATCACCCTGGCCTCAGCAACCAGCGTCTGCGGTACTTCGGCTGCAATCGCTACCGGTGCCGCCTCCAACTGCAAGAAGACCGACCTTACGATGGCAGTGTCCATATCCATCATATTCACTGTGCTGATGATGGTCTTCGAACCTATCATCATCAAGGCAACCGGGATGTCACCGATAATGGGCGGTGCCCTCATCGGTGGTACCGTTGATTCGACCGGAGCTGTTGCCGTTGCAGGTTCCACCCTCGGCGGAGAGGCAGAAAAGGCTGCTGTCCTTGTCAAGATGATCCAGAACATCCTCATCGGCTTCATCGCCTTCTTCGTGGCTGTCTTCTTCGCTACAAGAGTGGACAGGACCGGCAACCAGAAAGTCGGTGCAGGCGAGATCTGGACCAGATTCCCTAAGTTCATCCTCGGTTTCTTCGTGGCATCCCTGGTGGCTTCATTCGTGATCATGCCTGCCTTCGGTTCGGATCAGGTCAGCGCCATCAACAAGGTCCTCGACCAGTACAAGAACTGGGCATTCGTCCTGGCTTTCACCAGCATAGGTCTTGACACCAATTTCAAGGAAATAATCAAGCAGATGCAGGGAGGAAAGGTCCTCTGGCTCTACATCATCGGCCAGCTTTTCAACATCGCTCTCACATTCTTCGCAGTGTGGTTCCTCCTTTCCGGAAAGATTTTCCCTATTCCTGTCCTTGACTGATAGAAAATGAATCTCAAGAAGGCGGGCAAGGTCCTGACTGTTATCGTCGCGGTCGTTACCTTGCTCGCTGTCATCTACATAATGATCAACCGGATAGGGCTTCAGGACGAGCTCGATTTTGGAGCTGGAGCCTATTACTATGCGGACATCCCGGAGTTCGAGAAGTACGAGAAGAGCGTTGGCTACAAGGCTCGCCTTCCTTATGTGGTCTATGTGATCCTGTTTCTCGCCTGGGGAGCACTTATGTACAAAGTGTGGAAAAAACTAGACAAATGAATATGCCGATTTGCAAATGCGCTTCCTGCGGCACGCAGCAGACAGTTTCCATTCCTGAGAGGGTCAACGTCCGGGAGAATCCGGAGTTCAAGGCCGGAGTCCGGGACGGTTCCATCTTTGTCTGGACCTGTCCCGCATGCGGAAAACCGAATCTGGTCACTGACCAGGCTATGCTGTACCACGATCCTGATGCCAGACTGATGGTTTATCTGCTCCCTCCCGGCAGCATTTCCGCCAGGATGGAGGACTCACTTGCAAAGCAGTCCGCATTGATTTCAGAGTCCCTTGGAGACTACACTCTCAGACGTGTCGACGATGTCGGCACCCTGATGGAAAAGGTAAAGATCTTCGATGCAGGGCTTGACGACTGCGCAATCGAGATGTGCAAGCATGTTACCAGGATGGAGATGGCTGAAAAGGGAGACAAGGATATCCTTCAGGCAAAGATGAAGTTCTTCCGCATGGAGGGAGCCGACAATGAGATTGTCTTCACTTATCCCAAAGACGGAAGCATGCAGTGTGTAGCCGTCGGTTTCAATGTCTATGAAGACTGTGCCGGAATCATACGGCGCAATCCTTCAGTCAAGCCTTCCGAAGGATTCGCAAGAGTGGATTCCGGATGGGTGGCCTCCTTCTTCGGGTAGGACACCGCTGCCCTGTTGATAATTAACTGATTCGCAATCGCTTGCCTTCTAGAAATCTATGTTGAAGAAGAAGGAGAAGTGGTTGCGTTCAAGGTTCTTGACTCCTTCCTGCTCAAGGGTGTTCCAGAAATTCCTCGCATAGCGCACGCCCAGTTCCGTGTCGAACGGGAACCACAGGAAGTTGCCCAGATTGACGCTCAGGTCGGCACCGGCACTGCACAGAGTCTCATTCCTGACCATTTCGTTGCCGATACCAAGTTCCGGAATCGTTCCGTAGGTGTTGCGGGCCACATCGCAGAATGGAGTGAGGGTGAAATTCCTGATGTAGGCGGCAGGACTCAGGAAAGACCAGTCGACAGCTCCGAAAGGAATGGCATAGTCGATGGTGAACCCGGCATGCGAACTGTAATTCCTGCTCAGGTAATTCTGTAGGGAAGAGTTGACGAAGCCTCTCGGTGAAAGTGAAACGACCAGTTCCGGAAGGCTGTACCTGGCCTTGCCGAAGGTTTTCTCGAAGGAGGCTGTCAGTTTGATTCCGTGAAGCGGAGCCAGTCCGGGGAGATAGCCGTAGGTGTAGAAGTAGGCTCCGTTCCTGTAGGTGTCGGAGTGCCCAGGCCTTGTCCGGAGACCAGCTTCGGCTCCGATGCCAAGGGTAGGGTAGACCTGGGAAGGCCCCATATTCCTGGTTATGTAGCCTCTGACAGACATCGTCAAGGCATTCATGAAGGAGTTGCCTCCTTCTCCCATGACTCCGGTGTTCACATAGTCATTCTGCTGCAAATCGAAGGTCATCAGGTAGATCCTGTCGTCATAGAGGTCGTTGTTGGCCGACCACTTGAGTTGAGGAACGACTCCTCTGGAAATGCCTCCGCCTGAGAAGTTCAGCGGAACATAGACTCTCAGGGATCCACTCACCGAAGCGGTTCTGTCCATCAGCGAGCCTGCTGCGAAGTAGCTGGAGGAACCGTCCTTTTTGACAAGAAGTCTTCTGACCTGCATCCTGTCCCTTTCGTTGACATCAAGCTCCGCTTCGAACACCGGGAACCATCCGTTGAATGAGTACTCAAGATGCAGTCCGTCCCTCCACGAACCGTCTTCGCGGTACAGATCCCGGTGGTGGGAGTATCCTGCCATCCCGTAGCCCGACCCCAGAAGGTTCTGGAAGAAAAGGCTGACTCCGGGCTGCACCGCCTGGTTCACCATGTCGAGGCTCAGGTTCATGATGTTGTCATAAGTGACGTAGAGCGGCAGCCATGAATGAATATGCGGGAGTCTTATCCGTGAATACCTTACGGGCTCCGAAAGTAGGGATGAGTCGGCTTCCTGAAAAACCGTCTGTGTCCTTTCGGCCAGTTCTTCTTCCTGGGCGCTCAGGGCATCGGCGACAGGAAAACTGTGCACCTTGCCTATTTCAGCCGGTCTGCAAGGGAGTTTGCTGACCGGAGTCGAGCAGAGCATGTAGCCCTCTTTGTATCTTCCGGGATTGTCGGAAGAGGCAAGCGAGGAGAAATACAGTGTGTCTCCGGCTGCATTGAAAACAGGGTCGGTGATGCCGTAGCGGGTTGAGGTTACCTGGGTGAAGGTGCCGTCACCAGTGTCGAGGGAGTACAGTTCGCTGGCTCCGGAGCGGTCTGAAACGAAGGTCAGGCGGTCGGTGCCCGGCCATATTCCAAGATTGGAAATGACGCTGTGGCAAGGCTTCGCGACAGTTTCGAGCCGGGCTTTTCCGTCAGGGGACAGGCCTTCGATCCGGAAGACTCCGTAGCCTTCATCGAGCAGCGCCGAGACGAAAAGTTCCTCTCCGATCCAGGCAGACTCAAGTGGCTGGAGGCCATCCGGCATCGGATAGGATGAGATGACTTTTCCGGAAGCCGAGTCCAGAAGCCGCAGGAGGTACTGCCCCGCGTCGGCATATTCACAGACGCTCAGAAGCTTTCCGTCTGGCGAAGGGGTCGGGTTGAAATATTTCCTGCCCTTTGTAAGTGTATGCGCCCTGGACGGGTCAGCAAAGCTGATGAACCTGATGTCCGAGCTCTGCCTGAGGTCCCATCTTGCATCGTTACGGATCTCGCTCCACCACAGTTTTCCTCCTTCCCGGTCTGCCTTCAGTGTACTGACCCCGCCGCCTGCGAACGAACTCAGGCGCTCTTCTTTGCCGTCGGGACTGATTCTGACCAGGGAACCGCCTTTGTCGAGGCTTGACTTTCTTGAGTAGAGCCAGCCCTTGGAATCCGAAGCCGTTCCCCTGTAGGCCGTGTGGTACTTCGGGGTCGGGCTGACAGGGGTTATCTCCATGAACGGAGCCCTGCGGACAGCCTCCTCCGACCAGATCTTGTGGAAACCCTCCTCGATTGTGCGGAATGCCTTGTTGAATTTCATCCCGGAGGCCTTCTTGACCTCGTGCTGCAGTCCGAAGAAGCGCAGTTTCCTTGCTCCCCGGAAATAGTTGTCCATGAACAATGGGTCGTCGAAGAAGACGCGTGTCCCTGCCACAAGCATGTAGCCTCCACGGTAGTAGTCGGGCGTGTACCTGGTAAGGGAGGTATTTGTCCATTGCCAGTAGTTTCTCCAGTCACCGCAGTCGAAGGCGGGCACCATGTAGTTGAGGAATGAATATTCCCTGCCGCGTCCGGCTTCTGACAATGCCGTTTCGGCGACGACTGCATCTCCTTCAAGGAGGGCGGGTCCCGGGAATATGGCAGAGAGGGCTCCGGCAAAGGCTTCTCCTGTGAGGACTTTCATTGTCTTGAACAGAATGCCGTCACCGGTGAACTGCATCTGTGAGGCGTGGCGTCCCTCGTGGAGAGCAAGATCCCTTGGCCATGGAGTTCCGTCAGGCGAGAAAGGGTCGGAGACTGTGAATATGTCCATTCTCCTCGGGGTCCAGGTCACCGATGCGTTGGCGGTTGCGTGGAAGGGATGGAGGACAACAGGAAGCCTGCGGCGGTAGATGCTTCCGGGAGCATACCCCGAAGACATTCCGAGAGGGATTCTTGCTGCCTCGAGTTCCAGTCCGTAGACCCTGGCCAGGGAATCCATCTTTTCAGGATAGATGATGCGGTAATATGGTGAGTCTATGCTTTTCCATCTTGTCCGGAATGGTTCGCTGCCGGACACTGTGAACTGGGCACTGGCATTGTGGCAGACCATCACTGCAAACAGGACGGCAAGGATTCTCGGGAAAGGCGATATGTTCCTGTGGTTCTTCATATTCGCAAAGATAGTCCATGTTTTTTTACATTCATTATGTAAAAATTTATAACTTGCGAAAAATGTAGATTTTCATAAACTTTTGCTGTTTCTACAGTTCGCATCACCTATGAAGGCACTTCCCCTGACCGTAATCCTCCTCCTGCTCCTGACCGGGAGCGGCCTGAAAGCGGGCGCACTTCTCAAAAAACGATCACTAAAATGAATGCTTTTCTGTCAACTTTGATTCTTTTGATAGTGATGTCATTGGCATTGCCATCCGAAGCGCGCGGGCAGGGCAAGCAGGATCCTCTTGTCAGTCTTTCGAATTCACGCGACATGGTACAGCTAACCAAGAAAGTCAACCATTGCGGAGTGCGGCAGGCCCGTGAAATCAGAGCCCAAAGAAACGCTTTCTTTATTAAATCCAATATTCAACAATCGCGTCCGGATTCCATAGCGATAATAGAAACCAGACGTGCAATAGAGTACACCATTCATGTATTTTGCAACGATTCATCGGGCACACCGAAACTGATGGCAAATTGTGAAACAGATAGATACTTGCCACTTAACCTTAGATACAGGAAATACTATCTATGGTATTACTACAATATGGATAGACATGTTCGAGACATTGAGTGTATGGGGAATATATCGAAAATGGCCGAACGAGCATTTGCAACCGGTGGGGATAAATCACAGATTGAGTTATTATTTGAGCCTTACCGTTATTTGGATTCACATAACGTGTATTATTTGTGGCTGGTAGTGCGAGAAGGAAATGGGTATAGAACAGTTAGTTACAATCGCTTTGTCGGAGATTTTGTCCATCATGAAGCGGAACCAGCAATCGATTCTGGTTTTATAGATGAAGAATAGAAAATGAGACTGTGTTTTACGACTTTGGTATTATTCACGGTGATGTCCTTGGCATTGCCATCCGGAGCGCGCGGGCAGGGCAAGCAGGATCCTCTTGTCAGTCTTTCGAATTCACGCGACATGGTACAGCGAACCAAGAAAGTCAACCATTGCGGAGCGCGGCAGGCCCGTGAAATCAGGGCCAGGCGAAATGCTTTCATGAAGAGTAGAAATCTTCAATACTTCCGTCCGGATTCCATCGCAATAATCGAAACCAGATCATTCTTCAATAACGAAGTGTATTACCATGCTTATTGCAATGATTCCTCAGGCACGCCGGGGTTATTGGGCAATGCTGCAAAAGTATCTGTTCTGATTCCCTTTCCTCTCTCTTACAAAGAATACTACAAAGTATATTTGCAGAATCTGGAGTATTTCTCTTGCTCCATGGAGATGAAGAGCGAAACAAATGATTATTTTCCCGAACTGGTCAGAAGAGCATTCGCTACACGAGGAGATACTTCAAGTCTGAAGCAGTTGTTTGAGCCGGCCAGCCTGCCGGATTCAAACAAGATATACTATTTGTGGTTGGTAGTACGTGACGGGAACAGATATCGGACCCTATGTTATTATTCCTTCGAAGGATATTTCAAGTTGGGCGCAGAATAACAGAATGGGATCACCCCGGACTCTCTCACGGGAATTATTGATGATGTTGCGTACGAACGTTTTTTGTATTTTTGAACCATGTTTTTTTCTCTTGCTAAAAATGTATTAGTAAATTTGTAGGAATGTATCTCATAGACCGATGAACGGAAAACTTACATGTACTTTGCTTCTGGCTGTTTCCCTGCTGCTGTCAGCTTGCGGGGGACGCAATACGGGCAAGTCCCCGGATGCCGTTCCGGCGCTGCGTGAGTTTCCTTCCGCAGATCCTGTCCCTTCGGTGATCACTGACCCGAAAGAATCTTTCGAGTACATGATACAGAACTATTGGAGCAGATTCCTTGACCCTTCCACAGCCTTTCAGTGTGACTCCAATGTCGTCAACGGAGTTCCGGACACAGATGTGGAAACAGCGGCAGGTCTGTTCTTCACCCTCCTCGAAAGACCGGCAGACAAGACATTCTCCATCTCAGCCATGGGAGCCTTCTTCGACATGGTGGAGAAGTACCAGGAGGCGAACCCCTCATCCAATGTCTTCGAGTACTTTGAGCAGACTGTTACCAGATACCTCTACGACCCGAATTCCCCGGTCCGCGACGAGGACCTCTACCTCCCTTATGTGAAGGGGCTTGCCGCCTCGCCGCTGACTGATCCGCAGATGGTCCCGGCATATTCCTATGACGCATCGATGTGCTCCCTGAACCGCTATGGCACTCCTGCCGCCGATTTTGCCTTCACCGACCTTGATGGCAAGCGTCACACGCTTTATGGAGTCAAGGCCGAGAGAATCCTGCTGTTTTTCTCCAATCCGGGCTGCAATGCCTGCGGTGAGATCGTCGATGTCCTTTGCACGGATGAGACGGTAACTTCGATGGCCGGCTCGGGGAGGCTTGCCGTCATCAACATCTACATCGACTCGGAGCTGGACAAGTGGCGTGAATATGCCACCACCTACCCGAAGCAGTGGATCAGCGGCTACGACCACACCGGGACAATCCGCTCCGATGTGACCTACAATGTCAGGGCGATTCCTTCCCTGTACCTCCTGGACTCCGGCAAGACGGTTCTGCTGAAGGATGCTCCAGTGGAAAAGGTCATTGCCTATCTTCACGCAACAGAACAAAAATAATCAGATATGGACATCAGAAAGGAACTGTGGGGAACTGCCCCCGACGGTAAGGAGATTTTCCTCTACACAATGAAGAATGCCAAGGGTGCGGTTGTCCGCCTCTGCAGCATCGGTGCCGGAATCGTGAGCATCTGCGTTCCGGACCGGGATGGAAAAATTGCAGATGTCGTGCTTGGCTATCCTTCCGCGGAATCCTATTTCGGGGATGGTCCCTGTGCCGGCAAATGTCCTGGCCGCTATGCCAACAGAATAGCCAAGGGTCGTTTTTCCCTTGATGGACAGGAGTACGAACTGCCCGTGAACAATGGTCCCAACCATCTGCACGGCGGTCCCGACGGTTTCCAGAACAAGGTCTGGGAGAGCCGTATCGAAGGGGATGCAGTGGAGTTCATGTATTTTTCGGAGGACGGAGAGGCCGGCTATCCCGGCAATCTGAAAGTGGTAGCCCATTATGTGTGGAGCGATGAGAATGCCCTTGAGCTGACTTTGACTGCCCGGAGCGACAGGAAGACTGTCATCAATCTGACCAACCACGCCTACTTCAACCTCAACGGAGAGGGCAACGGCAACATCCTTGACCATCAGCTCAGGCTGAATGCCTCCGTCTATCTTCCTACCGATGAGACTCTCATCCCTGTCGGTGAGGCGGATCCGGTTGCACTCACCCCGATGGACTTCCTCGATTTCCACAGGATCGGCGAGCGCATAAAGGAGGATTTCCCGGCACTGAACTACGGCAAGGGCTACGACAACTGCTGGATGATCGACGGCTATCAGCCGGGACAGCTTCAGACCGCGGCGACACTCTACTCTGAACTGAGCGGCCGTCAGATGGAGATTCTGACCACCCAGCCTGCCATCCAGATCTACACCGGCAACTGGCTTTCGGGCTGCCCTGTGGCCAAATGCGGCCGCAGCTATTTCGACTATGAAGGCGTGGCGCTGGAGTGCCAGCACTGTCCCGACTCTCCGAACCATCCTGATTATCCGACCACCGTCCTCGAACCGGGAGAGACTTTCCAGGAGGCAATCATCTGGTCATTTTCAACACGATAAGCCAGCACATAATGAAACAGTATCTCGACATACTTCGTGACATCCTCGACAACGGTACCGTCAAGACCGACAGGACTGGTGTAGGCACGAAGAGCATATTCGGCACACAGAGCCGATACGACCTGAGCGAAGGGTTCCCTCTGCTGACCACAAAGAAGGTGTTTACGAGAGGAATCATCGAGGAACTTCTCTGGTTCCTCTCCGGCGACACCAACAAGAAGACCCTTCAGGAAAAGAATGTCCACATCTGGGATGCATGGGGAGACGATGAGACAGGTGAACTGGGTCCGGTCTACGGCCATCAGTGGCGTGCTTGGGACGACTACAGCGGCGGTCACATCGACCAGATTGCCCAGGCGGTGGACCTGATCAGGAACCATCCTGATTCGAGACGCATCCTGGTCAATGCCTGGAATGTCGCCCAGGTGGACAGGATGGCCCTTCCTCCCTGCCACTGTCTCTTTCAGTTCTATGTGGCGTACGGCAAGCTTTCCTGCCAGCTCTACCAGAGAAGCGCCGACATATTCCTTGGCGTGCCTTTCAACATCGCTTCCTATGCCTTGCTGACGATGATGATGGCGCAGGTCTGTGACCTTGAGCCGGGTTGCTTCATCCACACCACAGGCGACACCCATCTCTACCTCAACCACATCGAGCAGGCCACACTCCAGCTCACCCGCGAGCCACGGCCGCTGCCGGTGATGAAGATCAACCCTGATGTCAGGGACATCTTCTCCTTCCGCATTGAGGATTTCACCCTGGAAGGCTATGATCCGCATCCGGCAATCAAGGCACCGGTGGCCGTCTGACCCAATGAATATGCTGAAAATGAATATGGAAAAGTGCATTATCGTGGCGATAGCCGACAACAGGGCGATAGGAAAGGGCAATGCCCTGCTCTGGCATATTGCCGAAGACATGAAATATTTCAGGCAGAAAACCACGGGCAGCCCTGTCGTGATGGGCTACATGACCTTCCTGTCGATCGGAGGGAAGCCGCTGCCGAAAAGGGACAATGTCGTGATCTCTATCTTTCCCTGGCCGGACAGACCTGATGGAATCAAGGTCGCCGGCTCTCTGGAGGAGGCCTATGAACTGATTGCCGCGGACCATCCGGGCGAAGAAGGACAGATCTTCGTGATGGGTGGAGGCGAGACCTACAGGCAGGCTCTCCCGACGGCCGACAAGCTGTACATCACCCACGTGCATGCGACCATCGAGGATGCCGACACCTTCTTTCCGGTCATAGATCCGGACATCTGGGAGGTAGAATCCACGACTCCGGTCCAGACCGATCCCGAAACCGGCTACGGCTACGAATTCACCGTTTACCGCCGTCGCGGCTGAACTCTCTGAACGAACCTGACAATATTCCCCAACAATGCAGAAACGAGAACATTTCGGCGGAAGAGCTGCCGTCATCATGGCGATGGCCGGATCCGCCATCGGCCTCGGCAACATCTGGCGCTTCCCGTACATGGCGGGCCAGTATGGCGGTGCCGCCTTCATCCTGATCTACATCCTCTGCTCCTTCGTCCTGTCGCTTCCGATCTTCCTTTCTGAAGGCCTGATAGGCCGCAGGACTCATTCCAATGCCATCGGAGCGATGAAGACCCTTGCTCCGAAGTCCATCTGGACGGCTTTGGGCTATCTTTCGGTCATCACCCCGACGGTGATAGTCTCCTACTACTCCATCGTGGGCGGCTGGGCTGTCGAATATTTCGTCAAATCCTTCTCTCTTTCCTTCGGTGACTTCATCCCGGAAGGATGGACCGTCCTGGCCTACGGTACGGTCTTTCTGGGCATATCCTGCCTTATCGTCGCCCTGGGAGTCCGGTCCGGAATCGAGAAGTTCAGCAAATTCTCCATTCCGCTGCTCTTTTTGCTGATTGTCGTGATCCTTGCCTATTCATTGACCATGCCGGGCTCGGAAAAGGGCGTGGAATACCTCCTGAAGCCGGATTTCTCGAAACTTAGCGGGAAGACCTTCGCTTTCGCCCTTGGCCAGAGTTTCTATTCGCTCTCCCTTGGGATGGGCATCATCATCACATATTCATCCTACATCAGCAAGGATGAGAATCTCATCGTTTCCGGTGCCGGAACTGCAGTTGCGGACCTTCTGTTCGCTATCCTTGCAGGTTTCGCCATCATCCCTGCCGTGTTCTCCGCCGGAATCGAACCAAGCTCCGGTCCCGGACTGATTTTCCAGACCCTTCCATTCGTCTTCGGCAGGATGGGGGAGGCTCATGCCTGGATAGGAGTCGTCATCTCCGCCCTGTTCTTCCTGACGGTCACGGTGGCAGCGATGACATCTTCCGTTTCCCTGATCGAGGTGGGGGTCGCCTACCTGATCGAGGAGAAGCATCTGAAGAGAGGCTGGGCCTGCCTGATTGTCTTCCTTGCCGTCTGGGTCCTCGGTCTTGTGAGTGTCTTCTCCGGCAAGGCATTCGGACTGATCGATGCCTTCTCGTCCAACTTCCTGCTGACGGTGGGAGCCCTGCTTGCGGTACTCTTCGTGGGGTGGAAGATGAAAAAGGAGGATGTCCTTGAAGAAATAACCAATGGCGGTAAAGTCAATTCCAGGATTGCCCCTGCCCTCTATTTCCTCATCAGGTACATCGCACCGATTGCGGTTCTGACAATATTCATTTCCAATTTCCTACTATGAATTCCAGGAGAGAGCATTTCGGCAGCAGAGCTGCCGTCATCATGGCCATGGCCGGTTCTGCAATAGGGCTGGGCAACATCTGGAGGTTCCCTTACATTGTCGGTGAATATGGCGGGGCGGCCTTCGTGCTTGCCTTTGTCATCTGCAGCATCTTCATTTCCATCCCGATTCTGCTCTGCGAGTCGGTAATCGGAAGAAGGTCCCATCAGAACACTTTCGGGGCAATGCAGACCCTGGCTCCCGGTACCGGCTGGAAATGGCTCGGACTGCTTACGGTCATCACTCCCATCATCATCGTGTCTTACTACAGTGTAGTGGGTGGCTGGTCGATAGCCTATCTGTTCAAGGCTCTGACTTTCCAGTTCCGTCCGGAGGATGCAGAAAGTGTTTCCGGCATCTTCGGCCAGTTCGTTTCTTCCGCCCTTCCTCCTGTCCTCTGCCATCTGCTGTTCATCGGAATCTGTGCGCTGATAGTATTTCTCGGCGTCAAGAAGGGAATCGAGAAGTTCAGCAAGACGACCATGCCGGTTCTTTTCGTGCTGATTGTCCTGATAGCCGTCTACTCCCTGACACTTCCCGGTTCCGGCGAAGGAGTCAGGTATCTGCTGGCTCCGGATTTTTCAAAACTGACTCCCAAAGCCTGGGCCTCAGCCCTCGGACAGAGTTTCTTCTCCCTGTCATTGGGCGTGGGAACGATGCTGACATATTCATCCTATGTCTCCAGCAAGGAAGATCTCGTCCTGTCGGGAGCAGGTACCGCCCTGTCCGATCTGGTCTTCGCCGTTCTTGCAGGTTTCGCCATCATGCCCGCCGTCTTTGCCGGAGGAATCACGCCGGGAGCCGGACCGGGACTGGTTTTCGAGACCCTTCCCTACATATTCGCAAAGATGGGAGACGCCGCCCCTGTCGCAAGCGCTGTCGTTGCGGTCCTCTTCTTCCTCACGATTCTTGTCGCTGCCCTCTCTTCCGCCATTTCGATGGTTGAGGTGGGAGTGGCCTATCTCAGCGAGGAAAAAGGCGTTTCAAGGGGAAAGGCCACTTTGGGAATATTCCTGTTCGCCTGCATCCTGGGAATTTTCTGCTCCCTCTCCTTCGGTCCGCTCTCCTCTTTCAGAATCCTTGGCAACAGCCTCTTCGATTTCTGTGACAAGCTCTGTTCGAACTACCTTATGGTCCTCGGAGCCCTGCTGTTCTCGGTTTTCGCCGGCTGGAAGATAAAGAAGGAGGATTTCCTCGACGAACTGTCGAATTCCGGTTCCATCAAGGGCAGGGGAGTGCTCAATGCGACGATCTACTATCTGATCAAGTTCGTGGCTCCGGTTGCGATTCTGCTGATCTTTGTGCTGGGCCTTTTCGGGTGATTCGCGGAAGGGATGTCCCAATATATTCAGGATATTGCAGAAAATGAGTATATTGTCCATGACTGACAACAGAATGACCAATTCATCAATCAATATGCGCAAGTACATCTTTCTCTCATTGCTTCTTGCCGGACTCGCCTCATGCGCTCCGAAGCAGGAAACCGCGACTCCGGGCCGTATGGACAGGAGCCGTCTGAACATCGGTGCCTACATTCTCCAGCCTTATGCCCGGAGCGAGGCCCACATCAAGGACATCGCAGACTGCGGCATCGACTTCATCGTCTGTATGCAGGATGACAGAGCAGCCCTTGACCTTTTTGAAAAATATGGAGTAGGGGCCATTCTGACCGGGGTCGTTCCTGGCTGGTGGGGTGGAGATGGAAGCAACGCCGGCAAACTTTCCACCCTCAACACGATGGACAAGTACACTGACGCTGCCGCTGCCTGGGAAGACCATCCGGCCGTCTGGGGCATCGACATAGGAGACGAACCTTCCGCTTTGGATTTTCCTTACTACGGAGAGGTCTTCACAAAGGTGGATTCCCTTTTCCCGAATCAGTTCCCTTATCTGAATCTCTATCCGAACTATGCATCGGTTGCCGTCAACAATGCCGAGCAGACAGTCAACCAGCTCGGTACTGCGACCTACAGGGAGCACATCGCCGAATATGTCAAGAATGTCCCGTCCGACTACATCTGCTATGATTTCTATGTCTATTCCTGCGATGTTCCTCACGCCTATGACAATCTCCGCGTAGTCTCCGACGCCTGCCGCCAGAACGACCGCAGCATGTGGATCGTCCTTCAGGTCAACTCTCTCGATCCGGAAGTCTGGACAAGCGTCAACCGCCTCCGTTTCCAGGCCTGGACTGCGATGGCATTCGGAGCTGAAAACATCATCTGGGCATGCTACACGGCAGGTTGGTGGAGCAACCAGGTGGTTGACGAGAATGGAGAGAAGACCGAGCAGTACGACAAACTCAAGACTGTCAACGGTGAAATCAGAACCCTTGGCGAGCCTTACATGAAATACCGCACCGTCGCCACCACCTTCGTGGGATTCGAAGGTACAGAGTGGCTGAATGGGCTTGAGGAGCAGACCGTGGCCGAGCTCAATGACGGAACCTTCGAGAATCTCCGCTTCGAAGACGGTGCCGCCCTCGTTGCCGGTTCTATGGTTTCCCGCTGTGCCAAGTGCGACTCCAAGGCTGTCTTCGTCTGCGCTGCCGACGACCCTTACGACAAGGCCCCTGCCACCCATGTCCTCCGCTTCAGAACCTCCGCAAAGAAGGTCACCGCTACCGGAGCCAATGGTGTCATCACCCTTGAGAAAGATGCCGAAGGCGTCTACTCTGTCCCCGTGGCTTCTAACGAAGGTCTCCTTATTGAAGCTCTGTAAATTTCTGAACAATGGACTGGAAGACCTTTTTTAGGAAGTATTATGTCTATCCTCTGGCCCTGCTGGTCTTTGCCGTTGCAGCTGTAATCTACTGCAGTCCGGCGATGACCGGAAAGGTGCTTTCTGCCAACGATCACCAGAATTGGGTAGGTGCCTCCCACGAGCTGACTGAGCACGCTGCGAAAGATGGAGAGGGTTCCTGGTGGACCAGTTCCATGTTCTGCGGAATGCCTGCCTACCAGATTGGAGGAGGAGCATCCTACAAGGCGGACAGTTACAAGGCTCCGATCAACGGGATTCTCCACAAATGTATCTACAATCCTGTCTGGGCAGTCTTTTTCTACTTTGTCTGTTTCTTCATTCTGCTCCTGTCGTTCGGCCTGTCTCCATGGGTCAGCCTCCTCGGCGCTCTGATAACAGGCTTGTCGTCCTATTTCATAGTGATAATAGCGGCGGGGCACAACACCAAGGTTGCAGCAATCGCCCTGACCGCTGTCGTGGTGGCCGGTTATAAACTGATTTTTGACAGGAAATACATCCCCGGAGCCCTTCTGGTAATGGTTTTCGTCGCATCGGGCTACACTCTTCACCCGCAGATGTTCTATTATCTCTGTCTGATGATGGGACTTCTGTGGTTCGCCGAACTCTACACGCACATCAAGGAGAAAAAGCTCAAGACCCTTGCCGTCTCGACAGCAGTCTTCGTCGTCTCCTTCGGAGTGGGCATCGGCACAGGAATGTCCAATTTCTTCACGAACATCGAGTACATGAAGGAATCCACCCGTGGCGGTTCCGACCTGGCTCCCTATCTGACGGAGAATGCTTCCTCAGAAGAGGACGGAAGCGAGCAGGAGGCATCCGAAGAGAAAGGACTCAACTATGAATATGCAACCGAGTGGAGCTACGGAATAGACGAGACCCTGACCCTGATGATTCCAGGATTCAAGGGCGGTGCAAGCAATTACCACCTTCCGGAAAATGCCCTTTTCCGAAAGGAAATGATAAAAAGAAACTGCACACCGGAATCCATTGAGAAGACCTGCGGCACATTCCCTATGTACTGGGGACCGCAGCCGATGACCCAGGGAAGCGTCTATGCGGGAGCTATCATCTGCTTCCTTTTCGTCCTTGGACTTTTCGTTGTCAAGGGACCGTACAAGTGGCTGCTGCTCCTGTGTACCCTTTTCTCTGTCATGCTCTCCTGGGGAAACCATTTCCCATTGCTGACCAGATTCTTCTTCAATTACTTCCCGCTGTACAACAAGTTCCGGTCAGTCTCCTCCATTCTGATTGTTGCGGAGATAGCCATGCCGATTCTTGCCCTGATGGCTCTGGAGAGGATCCTGCGGGGGAAGGTGGAGAAAAAAGCACTCTCCCGATACATCCTGGTCTCTGCCGGAATCACAGCCGGGATCTGTCTCTTCTTCCTGCTGTTCGGAAGCATGATCTATGACTTCACCTCCGTCAGGGATGCGACATATATGAAGGACCCTGCCGCATGGATTCTGAACGGACTTCATGCCCAGAGGAAAGCGCTCTTCAATTCCGACTGCCTTCGCTCCCTTCTGCTGATTGTTGCTGCAGCCGGAGCCCTGTGGCTCTATGCCAAGGGTAAGGTCAAGGCGGTTCCAGCAGTATTTGCTGTCTGCCTCCTCTCCGTAGTGGATCTCTGGGGAGTTGACCGTCGTTACCTTTCCGACAAGGATTTCGTCCGCCCTTCAAAGGCGACAGCCACCTACACCATGACTCCGCAGGAGAACCTGATTCTTCAGGACCCATCCCTGAATTTCAGGGTGATGAACCTGACGGTACCGACCTTCAGCGATTCCAGGACGAGCTATTATCTCAAATCCATCGGAGGTTACAGTGCGGTCAAACTCAGCAGGTATGACGATCTCATCAGCCACGACCTGATTCCGATGCACATGCCTGTGCTGAACATGCTCAACACCAGGTATTTCATCACGAAGATGAATGAATCTGACTCGGTTGTGGTCGTGGCCAACAGGGAAGCGATGGGCAACGCCTGGTGGGTCGGAGACATCAAGGTAGCCGACAATCCGAAGGAGGAGATAGAGTCTTTGATGGAGGTAGATCTGAGAAAAACGGCAATTGTCGGAAAAGACTATTCCGACATGGTGCCGAAGGACATTGAAACGCCTGCGGGCTCGACAGTCTTCCTCCTTAAGGCAGAGCCGAACTATCTTGAATATGTCACCGACTCCCGCAAGGACGGCATGGTGGTGTTCTCCGAGATATTCTACCCGCACGGATGGCAGGCCCGCATCGACGGCAAGCCTGTGCCGCACTACCGGGCAAACTATGTCCTGAGGGCACTGAACGTGCCTGCAGGCAAGCACGGCATCACCTTCACTTTCGATCCTCCGTCGGTGAAGACCGGTGACACGATCGCCTCGGTCTTCATCTTCATCATGTACGCATCGATAGTGGCGGCACTGGGATACGGACTTTTCACCCTCGTACGCTCCTTCCGCAAGAAAGGCAGCGAGAAATGAAAAAGTATGACTATCTGATTGTCGGCTCCGGCCTCTTCGGTTCGGCCTTCGCACGGAGGGCGACCGATGCCGGTCGCCGCTGTCTTGTCATCGACAAGCGTCCTCACACCGGCGGCAACCTCAGGTGCGAGTCAATCGAGGGCATCAATGTGCACTGCTACGGCCCCCACATATTCCACACCTCCGACCGCGAAGTCTGGGATTTCGTCAATTCGATTGTCCCCTTCAGGAGTTTCATCAATGCTCCTGTGGCTTTCTACAAGGGCCGGCTGTACAACCTGCCTTTCAACATGAACACCTTCACCCAGATGTGGGGGGTCATTACTCCTGACCAGGCCAGGGCCCGGATTGAGGAGCAGAGGGCAGAGGCTGTGGCGGCGATGCAGGCAGAAGGCGTGAGCGAGCCTCGCAACCTTGAGGAGCAGGCCTTGCTGCTGGTCGGCCGCGATGTTTACCAGAAGCTGATCAAGGGCTACACCGAGAAGCAGTGGGGAAGGCCTTGCACGGAGCTTCCCCCATTCATCATCCGCCGTCTTCCGGTCAGGTTCGTGTTCGACAACAACTACTTCAACGACATCTGGCAGGGAATCCCGGAGGGAGGCTACAACCGCCTGACCGATGGCTTGCTCAAAGGCAGCGACATCCTGACCGGGGTGGATTTCTTCGACGACAGACAGAAGTGGGAGGCCATTGCGGACAGGATTGTCTTCACTGGCAAGATAGACGAATATTTCGGCTACCGTTTCGGTCCCCTCCAGTACCGCACGGTGCGTTTCGAGACGGAAGTTCTCGACACTCCGAATCATCAGGGAGTTGCAATCGTGAACTACACCGAGCGTGAGGTTCCTTTCACCAGAATCATCGAGCACAAGCATTTCGAGATGTCCCATCAGGATGTCCATGCTTGTCCGAAGACCGTCATCACGAAAGAATTCTCAACCGAATGGAAGGATGGCATGGAGCCTTTCTACCCTGTCAACGACGAGAAGAACAATGCCCTCTACGGGCAGTACAAGGCTCTTGCGGACGCCCAGGAAAAGGTCATCTTCGGAGGCCGCCTTGCCGAGTACCGCTACTACGACATGGCACCTCTTCTGAGAAGGGTGCTGGATATTCCGATCGATTGAGAAATATTCAGAAATACTGAGGATTTATGGCAGCCGTGGTAAGAAGACTGTCTGGAAATGACTGAAGGCCATGCATTACAAAGTAAGTGTAATAGTACCGATCTACAATGTCCGGGACTATCTCGCGCGCTGTGTTGAGAATCTGATGAACCAGACTCTCAGGGAAGTCGAGTACATCTTTGTCGAGGACTGTGCGATAGACGACAGCTACCAGATACTGATGGACACGCTTGCCCGTTTCCCTCATCGCCGGGGGGATGTAAGGATCATCAGGCACGAGGTCAACAAGGGGCTTACCATGTCGCGGGCAGACGGTCTGGACGTGGCTGCCGGTGACTTTATCATCCACTCTGACAGTGACGACTGGACAGATGTGACGATGTTCGAAAAAATGTATGACAAGGCAGTCTCTGACGGAGCTGAAATCTGTATCTGTGACTTCTTCCATGTAAGAAAGGATGGCCTGAAGAGAGAGAATGTTACCCTTGATTGCCGGAAGCCTCACAAGGAGTTCATGAGGGACTACATCTCGTATCTCTGGAACACTGTCTGGTGTGCTCTCGTGGCTCGGGAAGTCTACGAGCGCAGTGGTGCCAGACCTCCTGTGGGGATAACCTTCACTGAAGACTTCTACCTGATGGTACGCCTTTTCCAGTTTGCAAGGAAGTTCACCAAAGTGAATGAGCCTCTGTACTACTATAACCAGATGAACAGTGGGTCAATCATGCATTCTCTCATGAAGGATTTATTCCCGCAGGAGAGTGACTGCTACGAAAGGACCATCGATTGGTTCAAGGGACTTGGAGTCTACGAAGACTACAGGAAGCAGATGCAGTGGCGCCTTCTGAAGTCGTCGTGCTATCTGGTATTTCAGAACCGGTTCGATGAATTAAGGGAGTTTCATCCCGAATCCCACAGGTACATTCTTTCAGTTCCTTCATCTCTCTTCAACTTTAAGGTCAAGGTCATGATGATCCTGGCGTTCCTTGATCTTGATTTTATCTGCAGGTGGGACAACAAGAGGCACGGGAGATTCTGACTACTTATCATACCTTGTCGACATGCAGCATAAAGTCAGTGTGATAGTACCGGTGTACAAAACCGAAAAGTACATCCTCCAGTGCGCCCGGAGCGTTTTCGGGCAGACATACAGCAATCTGGAGATCATATTCGTTGATGATTGCAGTCCGGACTCCTCCGTTGAGGTTGTCCGCGAGGTCCTCGGGTGTTTCCCGCAGAGGAAGGAGCAAGTGAAGTTTATCCGTCTTGAAATAAACCGGGGAGTGGACCATGCCAGAAGGCAGGGTTGTTTCGCTTCGGAAGGCGAGTATCTGATGTTCCTGGACAGTGATGATTTTCTGGAGCCTCAAGCGGTGGAAAAGCTGATGGCGATGGCGTTGGAGACAGGTGCCGACATGACTGTCTGCCGCTATCAAAGGGTTTTTGCTGATGGCAGGACGGAACTTTCCCCTCTGCGGGATGAGGTCTCAGACCGCGAGCGCTATTTAAGGAACATGGTCGCAATGAACGGGAGCAGTGCCTCTCCGAACCTGGTCAACAAATTATTCAGGGCAGACCTTCTGAAAAAGATTGAGGTTCTTCCTGCCGGCAACATCGCCGAGGATTGGCTGATTTGTGTTCAAGCTGCTCACAAGGCCGAAAGAATCGCTTTTCTGGATGAGCCTCTGTACAATTACACCATGCGGGAAGATTCCGCAACCCATGCCTCGACCATCGAGGAATGCCGCCGGACAGCCAGGGAAGACAGAGCCAATATCGACCTTGTCATCGGTTATCTGGAGTCAAAGGGTCTTGCCGACGGGTTCAGGCATGAAATAGATGCCCGCAAGTTCATTGCAAAGGGGTCGTTCTCCAGATTCTGCGACGATCCGGTTCTTCATCAGGAATGGAAAGATGTCTACAAAGAAATCAACGGCAGGATTCTATTCAATCCCTGTCTTTCCTGGTATAACCGGAAGATGTTTATTCTCAACTGGTTCCGACTGACTTCCAAGTATTATTCAATGACCGGGGCAGTAAGAAGACTGTTTAGAAAAAATGAAAACCATGCATTATAAGGTCAGTGTGATAATTCCTGTGTACAATGCTTCCCGGTACATATCCCGTTGTGTCGAGAGCCTGATGAGGCAGACCTTGAGGGAGATAGAGTATATTTTTGTCGAAGACTGTTCTACAGACGGGAGTTTTGATATTCTTCTGAAAACGCTGGAGGCATATCCCGAAAGAAAGGATGATGTGAAAATCCTCAGACATGGGAAGAACATGGGGGTTTCTGTTTCCCGGAATGACGGGAATGCTGCTGCAACAGGAGACTTTCTTATCCATTGCGACAGTGATGACTGGGTAGATGTGACCATGTATGAGAAGATGTACAATCAGGTCATTGCCGAAGACGCGGACATCTGCATCTGTGATTATTACAATGTTACAAAGAGCGGGACTACTCGGATACATCCTGAGATCGATTGCAAGCAGGAACAGTGGAAAGTCGTCAGGGACTATATCCGCTGGTATTGGAATTCTTTGTGGAACCTGCTTGTTTCCCGTCGTGCCTACGAAAGGTGTGGCGTGACAATTCCTGAAGACATAACCTTTACAGAGGACTTCTTTCTGAGTTGCCACCTGTTCATGGCTGCCCGGAAGGTCACAGCGGTGAACGAACCCTTATATTACTATTATCTTGAGAATAGCGCGTCAATAATCCATAACCTCAATCCCGGTTTCATGAAACAGGAACTCAGCTGCGTTGAGCTTCTGATAGAAAGCATGAAGGCAAAGGGCGTGTATGAATATTATTACAGAATCATGCAGTGGAGGCTTCTCAAGGCGAACGCTGCGCTTGTGTTTACCAACAGGTTCGAGGAGTTCAGAAGCACACATCCAGAGTCGCTCAGATACATTCTTTCTGTTCCTTCAACCTATCTCAAGCCAAAAGTGAAGATAATGCTCCTTCTCGCCGCTCTTCATCTGGATTTCATCTGCCGGTGGGATAACCGTCGCCACGGAAGGACGTAGCCTGCCATTTCACCAGTCCTTTCCTCTTTGCAAGGGTCCATAGGGATTTTCTCAACAGCACAAAGATTCTTGGGTGCTTCTGTGAAAGCCTTGACGCGAATGAAAGCAACGGGAGGGCAATGGCTTCCACTGCTGTTGCATTGAAGTCAGTTACTCCATCAAGTTGGATCTTGAAGCTGCCATTGATGAACGGCTGAGACAGAGGTTCGTCCTTCCACGGCGAAATTGCCTTGTACTTAAGCCATTCATTTGCGAACTGACAGTCCTTGTGCCAAGGCTTGACCGGTTCTGTATAGTGGATGAGGGCAGGATTGCTTATGGCTTCACGAATCTGGTTGAAGTACTTCTCTTTCTCAAGCATCCATTCTTCTTCCGGTGTGATCATGAACCTGATCTGGCAATTGAACTGCAGCGGAATGTTCTTCACCCTTTCTCCGATGACCACGTTCATGGCATCCTGGTCGACAAGGACGAAATCATTCTCTTCCATGCTCCTTATGCATTTCGCGGCAATATCTTCCTTTCTCCAGCAATTCAGATTCATCAGAATCACGCCATTGTTGTAGTAGGGCTTTGTGAGAGGGATGCCTGTGCGGTTGTGGAACTTCACATTGGAACATCCTGAGTCATAGGCCATCGCTGCGGGTACTCCGTCATCCATCCCGATCTCCCAGATTGGGCGCAGGGACTTGACGCAGAGGACGTCGGAGTCCAGATAGAGGACTTTTGTCACATCCTTTGGCAGAAGCTCCGGAATCATGAACCGGTAGTACACACTCTTGCTGAAGTACAGGAACTCCGACAGGTTCTCTAATCTCTTTTCATCTATCTCATAGTAGAACACCTGGTTGCCGTGGGATCCGGTAACTTTCCTAATCTTGTCTTTCGCATCATCGGTCACATTGCCGGCGATCAGGGCATGGAAGCAGATCGGCCCCGGAGTGTTCTCGCAAATAGATGTGATGCTCACTCCGCATGGCATCGAGTAATTCTGATCGAAGCAGAAGGCGATGTGTATTGTATTGTCCATGGCATCATATTATTTGTTTGTTTTCCAAGCTTATCTCCCCTCCCCTCAGCGCCAATTGTCAAAGAGATGCAGTTTTTTGGCTATGCTCCAGACAATCTTTCTGAATATGCGGAATACACGCGGATGGCTTTGACCCAGCCTTACTGCAAGGGCAATCATAGGCGCGGCAATTCCTTCGGCCAGATCGTGGTCGGAATCTTGTAAGGCAGGAAACCTGACATTGAGCCACATTCCGTAACTGGAGCTCTGCATCGGGAGGTCTTTCCATGGAGAGGCCGCTTTGTATTCAAGCCATTCTGAAGCCAGGGGATAGCCTTTATGCCAAGGCTTCCTGCACCCGATGAAATGCATGATGACAGGTTTTTTCATAGCCTCGTGGATTTCATCAAAATACTTTTCCCGGGAAACAGTCCAATACTGTTCGGGATTCAGGAAGAATTCGGTCTGACAATTGTACTTGAAATGCAGGCGCTTTATTCTGTGTCCGAGCAGGACGTTCACCACATCCTGATCCATGAGAAAATAAGACTGCTTCCGGGATTCTTCCAGACAAATTGCACCGAGTCCTTCCTTTCTCCAGCAGTCGAGGTTGAAAACGATCACTCCACCGTTGAAATATGGCTGTGAGGGCGGAGTCCCGATTCTGTTGTGAACTATGACGTCATCAGACATGAAGTCGCACGCGATGGCAGCCGGCTCGTCCGGTGCAAGTTCTGTTTCCCACAGGGGCAGCAGTGAGCCGAGCGTAATCAGATCTCCATCCAGATAGATGGCTTTCGAGACATCTGACGGGAGAAGATACGGCAAGAGGAAACGGTAGTATGTACAATTGCTGATGTGGGTATCGGCATTGGAGTAAACTCCTTTGACGCTTGTATTGTCAACTACATGGAAAACTATCTTCTTCCCATGCGAGACAACCATTCTCTCCATCTGTTGCTTCGCTTCCTCTGCTACACCTTGTGAGACCAGAGCATGGAAGCACACGGGTTCCGGAGTGTTCACACAGATTGAATACATAGCCACACCGGTTGGCATTACATAGCCCTGATCGAAACAGAAGGCGATGTGAAGAGCATTATCCATAGTGTCAGATCAAATGTGCGGTTCGTGAACGTCCAAGCCAAGTCAGCTTGATTCTCTGAAGGAACCTGAAAGGCTTGCGGAAAACATCAGGGTAGATGATGTAGCAGGAGTAGTCTTCAGTCTTTATAGTCCAGTTGTGGCGTTTCTGGAAATGGGCATACAGGGTCGGCTCCACGTGGCGCCTGTATTTGCTGTCATAGTAGATTCGGTACAGATTCCTGTCCTTGTACATAAAGGTCATGCAATTCCTTTCCTGGTTGAATTCGCATCTGAAATGACTGCAGCGGGATTGGATTCTTATGTCATCGATGCTGGATTCGCAGTGGAAGACCCTTTCCGGGTAGAAAGTGTCCCAGACTGTGCTGCAGCCACCGAAGTATTCATCGAAGCAGCAGTTCTCCGGTTTGCTGAAGACTTCCTCGAAGGTAAGGAATCCTTCATGGTGCCGCATGAAAAAAGTATTGCAGAATTCACAATTGCGGTACAGTGTGAGATGGCCCCAGCCTGAAATCATGTCGTATCTGGCAAGAACGTCTTCTGTGAAATAATCACGGATCCTTCCATACACCAGATCGATGTCTCCGAACCCCCAGAAATCGTATCCCTCCCGCTCATCGGCATAGATGAAGCCATAAGCTGCTCTGAAATCACAAAGCTTGTATGCATTGGGAAGGCAGATTTCCATACCCAGAGCCTTTTCAAAACGTTCCTTTTCCTTTTCCAGGGTCGACTTCCTTACCTTGATGTTTGGAGCTTCCTTGATATCACAGTCAGTGATGAACAGGAAGTCCACATCCGGGTTGTTCAAAGCGGAGTTGTACCAGAAAGGGAATACTTCAGGCAGAGTGCCGAAATAGGGGATGACTATCAGAATGGAACTCATTTGGATCAGTAGATTTCTGCGGTTATGCCATTGTGATATCGGGACACATACCCGCCCCAGCTGCGCTGCCAGAAGGAATATTCCTTCTTTTCTGCCGAGTTGATGTACTTCACCTCAATGGGCATTGCATAGTCGATCTGGTCATAGTTTGTGATTCCTGAAGCGAAATCCTTCACGCCCATCTCAATCTTGACCATGTAGGTGCCTTTGGTGAGGAAATGGTCACGGACATGGAGCCTGACCTCGTACTCGTCCCTGTCGGAAGGAACGTCATACATTTCCGTAACATACTGCTCGATTGCCCGGTTTTCAGTGTCGAGAAAGAAGACTGAATAGCAGCAGGATTTCACATTGTGTACATTGCGCCTGATTTTCAGGACGAAATCCAGATCCTCATCCGTAGCGATTGCGTTGGGATTGTTGAGGATTTTCATTTCCAGGAACTCTATTTCGCGCCCGACCCATGATACGTGGTCCTTGGGGCCGAACACCACCACGCTGTTTTTTTTCAAATCCTCGCAACCGATGTAGCGGTCCACGCATTCCTCGGCTGTGCCGATGTGGCTTATCAGTCCGTTGCTGAGGAGAATTCCGCTCTTGCAGAGATTCTTGATCGAGGCCATGTTGTGGCTCACGAAAAGGACTGTCCGACCGTCTCCTCTGCTGATGTCGTGCATCTTCCCCAAAGCCTTTTTCTGAAATTCAGCATCGCCCACAGCCAGTACTTCGTCGACGACCAGGATTTCCGGCTCGAGGAAGGCGGCGATAGCGAAACCCAGCCGTACCGTCATTCCGCTCGAGAAGCGTTTGACAGGAGTGTCAAGATACCTTTCCACTCCGGCGAAATCCACAATTTCATCCAGCTTGGATTCTATTTCGCGGGTCTTCATCCCCATGATGCTTCCGTTCATGAAGATGTTCTCCTTTGCCGTCATCTCGGGATGGAAGCCTGTACCTACCTCCAGCAGGCTGGCTATCCTGCCGTTCACCCCGATTTTCCCGACGGTCGGGGCCGTGATGTGGCTTAAGAGCTTGAGCAGGGTGCTCTTGCCGCTGCCGTTGGCTCCGATGATTCCGACGACATCGCCCTTCCCGATCTTCAAGGAGATGTCCTTCAGAGCCCAGACATATTCACTTTCACCCTTTTTCGCCCTGTCGTTGATTTCGCCGACCATCAGGTACGGGTCCTCCTTTCCAAGGAGGCTTGTCTTCAGCCAGCGGTTGAGGTCGTGCGCCAGAGTTCCGGTACCTATCCTTCCGAGGCGGTACTGCTTCCCGACGTTTTCGAATTCTATGGCGATTTCAGAGTTCATCCTGCGCTTTGGGTTTGTAAGGTTGGGATCAGACGGTGTCCATGAAGTTCTGTTCAGTCTTGTTGAAGACCACCACGGAAGTGAATAACAGCACGGCAAGGAAGGCAAATGAATATGCCAGTGCGCCGGCGCTGAAGGTGCCCACTCCAAGACAGCCGTACTTGAACAGCTCGAACAGCGGGGAGAGAGGGTTGAGGTTCATCAGCCAGCGGTAGCTCTCCGGTGCGAAGGACAGAGGGTAGATCACCGGTGTGGCGTACATCAGCAGCTGTATTCCGAACTGAACGACGTACTGCAGGTCCCGGTATTTGACGGTCCAGGCCGAGAAGAAAAGACCTGCTGACATCGCCATCAGACCGGTGGACAGCACCACCAGCGGACAGAGCAGGAAGGCGGTCGTCATCGAGAAAGGGAGGCCTTCGGCAATCACATAGTAGAGATAGACAATCAGGAAGAGGGCGAACTGGATGAGCAGACGGATGAGGTTGCTGGCACAGGATGCCAGCGGAACCACCAGTCTCGGGAAATAGACCTTCCCGAAGACATGGGCGTTGGTTGCAAACACATTGCTGCAGGCAATGAAGGTCTGGCTGAAGTAGTTCCAGAGAGCGATTCCGGCGAGATAGAAAAGAGGCTGCGGGATACCGTCTGTCGGAATCTTGGCCAGTCCTCCGAAAATGAACATGTACATCAGGGTTGTCAGAATCGGCTGAATGACGTACCAGAGCGGCCCGAAGATGGTCTGTTTGTAATAGGTGACAATGTCACGTCTGATGTACATGACAAAGAGGTCCCTGTAGTTCCAAAGGCTTTTGAGGTCGAGTTCCAGCAGTCTTTTTTTCGGTCGGATGATATGTTCGTAGTCGGATTCGATCATCTTCGGACATTAATATTTTTCAAAGTTAGGAAAAAGGACTGTCAATAAAAAATCAGCGCAGACAAGATGAATATGAGAATATCAATGGAACAGCAGCACGAAAATCCGCCTGGCAATCGGGTCCACAAGATGATTCAGACCTTCTATCCAGACGGGAAGCCTGTCGCGATGCCTGTGCCAGTGGCGGTAGGCATCGATCCGGATGACCTTGTTTTCGGGGAAAACTCGGATCCGGCCCATCCGGAATTCCGTCAGGACTGCCTGGATCCATGAATCCAGCGACGAAAAAGCCTCTTTGTCGAACTCCCTGCGCGGGATGTCCATCAGGTGAGTCTTGACAAGAAGCCTGAGCCTGTTCTTGAAGTACTGCCTGAGAAATCCCACCCTGGCTTCGCTGAGGTCCGACATGTCTGCCTTCCTGTAGAAGTCCATCAGGTCCATCGTCATCCTCTCCAGCTGCGGCAGGCTCTTTCTGATGACGGCCGGATCCATAGTCTGGCCTTCCCTGTCCATATTGTACCGGTAGACAACCAGATCGTGGAACACGATGCTCCCGGCCCAGAAAAAAGGGTAGGAGGACCACTGGATGTCCGTGTAGGAGATTCCCTCGGTCTGGCGGTAGCCATGGTCTCTGAGCAGTTGTGTCCTGTAGGTGAGCGAATGCATCAGGAAATAGCGGATGAACCCGTCCCCGAGCACCTTGTCAAGGTTATAGACCTTGCCGTAGGTGTAAGGCTCCCGGCCGTAGTTCTGGTACTTGACAGTCTCTGTGCGACCTCCTTCATGAATCATCAGAAAATGCGTCACGGAGACATCCACTTCCTGTTCAAGTGACTTGAGCTCAGCGACATACTTCGCGAGCGCCTGAGAGTCGAACCAATCGTCCGAATCCAGCACCTTCACATATTCACCGACCGCCAGCGGCAACGCGGCATTGATGGTGGAGCCATAGTTCCCGTTCTTCTTGTCCACGACCTTGATGCTCTGCGGATACCTTTCTGCATAGGAATATGCGACCGCGCGGGACGAGTCTGTGCTTCCGTCATTGACAACCAGGATGTCGAGGTCATCCAGCACGCCGGAGGCAGTCAGGGAGTCCAGGCATCGAGGCAGCAAGGCGGCCATGTTGTAGGTGGGGATGATTATGGAAAGGATCTTTTCCATAGGAGAGGAGTGGGTTTGGATGTTTCAGATCACTGATCTGTTCAGTCTGTGCATATACACCCTGATGATCAGGATGGCGACAGACGGCAATGCATGGACCATCACGTCAAGGGTGTTGAACAGGAAACTCTTTCTCAGGTAAGGATTCTGTCTGTATTCCGGGATCAGTCTGACAAGTTCTGCCCTGATCTCTCTCAGGACGGATTTCCTCGCCGGCTTGTTTGTCGAGATGTAGTCGAAGACTGACATCATGTAGCCCTTCTTGAAATATATGAAGTCGATCTCGTCCTTGTCCGCCTCGTAGAGGCCGTCCTCGCGGATCTTGGCCATCAGGCTTCCAAGGGATGCCAGCTTGTGCAGGTAGCGGTTCCCGTTGGCGCTGCCGGAGAGGGAATTCTCCTTTCTGATGTACTTGTAGAGACTCTGGTCTACCGTGGAGATCCTCCTGCAGCAAAGCAGGGCGCAGCAGAGCATGGCGGTGTCCTCCGAACTTCTTCCGTTCGGAAAATGGATTCTGTTCACATCGAAGAGGGTCTTCCTGTAGAGGTAGGTCGTGAAGTAGGAGACGTAGTTCTGGAGAAACTTCTTCCTGACCTCACCGGTGAATTCTCCGTCAGGTATCTGGGGGTTCCTGCGTGTTCCGCTCAGGTTTCCATGCTCGTCGCAGACATCCAGATTGCAGCAGCAGAGATCGCTGCCGTTCCTTTCAGCGGACTTCACGAGCAGTTCGCAGAAGCGTGGGTCGATGATGTCGTCGCTGTCGACAAATGCGATGTACTTGCCGGTGGCTGCCTCGATGCCCATGTTGCGTGCCGTTCCGGGACCGCTGTTGACGGGGGTTTCGAGGAACCGGAATGCAATCTGGCCGGAATAGTCCTTCAGAATGCTGTGTGCAAGTTCGATCGACGCATCTGTGCCGTGGTCATCGATGATGATCACTTCCAGGTCCTGAAAGGTCTGCTGCATAACGCTGTCGAGGTATTTTCCTATCTCGGAGGATGCGTTGTAAACAGGAGTTATGATCGAAACCATGCACATAATTCTTTCAAATATAGCACTATTTCTTAGCTTTTTGCCTATTCTTGCGAACCGACTGGCCAATTGATTTCACATTCCTGCATGAGCAAGCGCATTCTAGTAACCGGAGGAGCCGAAGGTCTGTATCGAGGAAGGCCTCGACAAGACGATCGGCTACTTCAGATCAATTCTCCAGACCCGCTGACCTGCAGGCCTCGGGATTATTCGATTACAGCGGCCCAGCCACCTCCGGGAGCCATGTGGATCAGGACTTTGCCGTCGGAAGGCAGTTCGGTGGAGACTTTCCTGTAGTCCTTGGCGATCCGATGGGCGTTGACACCGTCCTGGAAGACGGTCATCTTTCCGCCTCCGGTGAAGCCGAGGTCCAGTTCAAGATCCCTTGCGTTCCAGTCAGTCATTGCGCCGACGTACCACTTGTCACCCTTGCGGCGGGCGATGGCGACATATTCACCGATCTCTCCGCAGAGCGGCACTGTCTCGTCCCAGGTGGTCGGGAAGCCGGCAATGAACTCGGTGCACTCAGGCTCGTCCATGTAGGCTGATGGCGAATCGCACATCATGGTGAGCGGGGCGTCGAAGATTGCATATTCGGCAAGCTGGCGGCAACGTGTGCCCTGGCTCATAGGTTCCGAGTTGCAAGGATGGTAGTTGCGCCTGGTGGCGTTGCGCATCGCGCCCTGGGTGTAGTCCATCGGTCCGGCCATCATCCTGATGAAAGGAATGGTGACGTCATAGGTGACCTGGTCGGTAGTGGCCGGGATCCATTTGACCTGCTCGAGTCCATGGACTCCTTCGAAGTTCAGCACGTTCGGGTAGGTCCTGGTGAGGCCGGCCGGCTTGAAGGCACCGTGGAAGTCGATGAGGAGGTGGTACTTGGCGCCCAGACGTGCGCAGTCCTCGTAGAAGTCGACAACTTCCTGGTCGTCCCTGTCCATGAAATCGATCTTGAAGCCCTTGATGCCCATCTGTGAATAGTGCCTGAATATTCCTTCGATGTCCTTGTCCACAGCCTTGTAGCCTGCCCAGAGGATGAGGCCGACGTTTCTTGACTCGGCATATTCAGTCAGCTCCACGAGATCGATTTCAGGAACGATCTGCATCAGGTCGGTCTTGAGGTTGACTGCCCAGCCTTCGTCGAGGATGACATATTCGATGCCGTTGGCAGAAGCGAAGTCGATATAATATTTATAAGTGTCGTTGTTGACACCTGACTTGAAATCTACTCCGTAGATGTTCCAGTTGTTCCACCAGTCCCAGGCAACCTTTCCAGGCCTGATCCAGCTCCAGTCGGCCTGAGGGTCGGCAGGTTTGGCAAGGTTCCAGACGATGTCAGTTCCTGCAAGGTCCTTCGCCTGAGGGACGATACCGATGATTCTCCAAGGGAACTCCTGGCCGCAGGTAGCCTCGGCGATGTAGTCGTGACGGCTCCTGATAACGCCCTGAAGCATGTTGTGTCCTCCCACGACTGTCTCTGCCGGGCGGGTTGCATGCACTCCCTTGAGGGAAGTCTCTCCCACTGAGCTCAGGTACATTCCCGGATAGTGACGAAGGTCCGATTCGGTGATTATGACCTTCACTCCGTCAGCTGCTTCGAAGGCAACCGGAAGGAAGGCAAGCTGCTCGCGGTTCCATTCCGAAAGAGGAGAGACGGTGTAGATGTTCTCGAAGGAGTTGCACCACTGCTGCTCGAAAGTTCCCTTGGTCCTGACATAAGGGATCCATGTCTTCAGATTGCCGGCGAAGTTGAACTCGGCCTGCTCTCCGGCCACATTGAATCCGCCTTTCCTGTCAGTGGAGACGAAGCGGTAGGCGACAGCGTCGTCGTAGGCGCGGAACTCGAGGGTGCAGTCCTTGAAATCGATTGCCAGGAAGTTGTAGACATCGTCGACAGATTCTTTCTTGTAGACGATCGTCCGGATTCCTCTGTTTTCGACGCTTCCGGACCTTATCTTGCGGATCTTGCCCTGGCCGAACACTCTTCCGTCCTCAAGGGTCATCGAGATTCTGGAGGGAGCAAGAATCTCCTGTCCGTTGTAGTCCACCGAATATGCCACCCCGTCGACAGTGCTTATCTTCACCGAGATTCCGGAATCGGGGGAATTCAGAATGCACTCTTTCTGTGCCGCATCGGACATGAAAGAAAGGGACAGCACTGTGAGAAGTGCAGCGAAAAGACGTTTCATATTCATTTCTTTTTGTGTTAGGATATATATCCTATAAAAGTAACACTTTTTTGGTTAAAACAATAACAATCGGATTGAAACCTACCATTTCCCTGGAGCCGGTTTCAGGCTGGCGGTTTTCGGATGTCATTGTGTATTAAAACGATAAACCAACAAATATGCTTTGGATATTGCAAAAAGATTTCTACTTTTGGCATCGGTTACAATTTGTAAGCAACAAACGAACATTGAATATGCCGTATCTTTCAGTCGTCATTATTTCCCTAGTCGTCCTCGTGCTAAAGTCCCGCGGACTGAAAGGGTGTATTTGAACCTGAAACGGCAAGACCTTTATTAAACCCCTTCTCAGTCCCCCATAGCGAGAAGAGGTTTTTTTGTTTGAAACAATAACAACAATCACAGATATGAAGAACAAACTTCGCAGTTCAGTGACATTCGAAGGCAGGAGAATGGCCGGGGCCAGAGCGCTCTGGAT
>SFMU01000016.1 GCA_004552965.1 Bacteroidales bacterium
ATCTGGAGCTGGTTGATGCATTCCTGGATGTCTCCGTCCATGAAGACAGGAAGATTGTACATCGACCAGTTGATGCGGTGGTCCGTCACCCTGCCCTGAGGATAGTTGTAGGTGCGGATCTTGGCCGAACGGTCGCCGGTGGAAACCATTGTCTTGCGCTTTGCACCGATCTCGTCGAGATATTTCTGGTGCTCGAGATTGTAGAGTCGGGTACGGAGCTCTTCGAAAGCCCTGTCCTTGTTCTTGAGCTGGGACCTTTCCTCCTGGCACTGGACCACGAGACCTGAAGGAATATGTGTCAGTCGCACGGCCGAGTAGGTGGTGTTGACACCCTGACCTCCCGGTCCGGATGCGCAGAAGAGGTCGAGGCGGATGTCATCCCACTTGAGGTCGACATCGAACTCGCCGGCTTCCGGGAAGACTGCGACGGAAGCCGCAGAAGTCTGGATCCTGCCCTGGGTCTCGGTCTGTGGAACGCGCTGTACGCGGTGGACGCCGGATTCATATTTCATGATGCCGTAGACGCCCTCGTCATTAGATGAGAGCTTGAAGACGATGAGCTTGTAGCCTCCCGATGTGCCGGGAGCCTGGTCGTTGATCTCGATCTTCCAGCCCCTTTTCTCGGCATATTTCGAGTACATCCTGAAAAGGTCTCCCGCGAATATGGCGGCCTCGTCACCGCCTGCCCCGCCACGGATTTCCACAATGGCGTTCTTGCTGTCATCCGGGTCGGCCGGGATGAGGAGAATCTTGATCTCTTCCTCCATCTGCGGCAGTTTAGGCTCGATTTCGGCGACTTCCGCCTTGGCCATGTCACGCAGGTCCTCATCCTTCTCGTTCACGAGGATGTCCTTTGCCTCGGCAAGTTCGTCCACAAGTTTCTTGTACTCGAGACCTGCCTTGATGATCGGCTGAAGTTCCTTGTAGTCTTTGTTCAGCTGGACATATTTCTTCATGTCAGCTATGACCTCCGGGTCGGAAAGCTGGTTCTGAAGCTGATTGTATTTGTCCTGGAGAGCCAGGATCTTGTCTACTAATGTGTTCTCTGCCATTGAATATGGTAAATGATGTCTTTCGGATTCTGTGTCAGATTGATTTCAGGTAGCAGCGCCTGCGCATGAACGGAACGTTCTCGTAGTTGCTCCACACGTTGGCTGCACTGTTGGACTCTATCTGCGGGTTGGTGATGCCCCAGACCGTTCCGGCGGCAATGTACTTCTCGGACATGGTGGAGTGGTAGACTGCCGAGATGCCCTTGTTCTGCCATTCAGGCACGGCTCCGTTGAGCATCAGGTCGACGGTGTCGTAGCGGTACATAGCCTTGAGGAGGTGGAACCAGCCGAACGGAAAGAGGTGTCCCTTGCACTTCTTGAGGGCTTCGGAGATGGTCGGGATGGATATTCCGAAAGCGACAAGCTTTTCGTTCTGGTCCAGGATGATGCTGCTGGTCTTGTCGTTGATGAAAGGCAGGAAAGCAGATGCCTCTTCATCGATCTCCTCATCCGTGAAAGGAATGAAGTTGTAGACGGTGTCGGCGAAGCTCTTGTTGTAGACTTCAAAGAAGTACCTTACCATCGCCTTGTCCTTCTTGAGGCTGTTCAGGCTGCCTTCGTGAAGGTTGTAACGCTCTTTGAGAAGCTTTCCGATCCTGGTGACCTTTTCCGGAAGCTCAAGGTTGGACCTGACCTTGTACTGAAGCCAGTCGCACTCCTTCTCATAGCCCAGACGTGTGATGAAGTCGTTGTAGTACGGGAAGTTGTAGAGACAGTTGAAAGGAGGGGTGTTCTCGAAGCCTTCCACCAGCATGCCCTGCTTGCCGAGGGTGTTGTAATAGAGAGGGCCGTGGATTTCATTCATCCCGTTCTCCCTTGCCCAGTCTTCGGCGGTGTGGATGAGCAGTTCTGCGACCCTGAAGTCATCGATGGTGTCGAACCACCCGAAACGGGCTCTCTTCTTGCCGTATCTTTCGTTGTACCTCGGATTGATCATTCCGCAGATTCTGCCTGCGACCTTCTTTCCGTCCATCACCATCCACATCTTTCTCTTGCAGTAGGACAGGGTGGAAACTTTGGTGAGCGACTTCACCTGGTCGCTGTGAAGCGCAGGTACGTATTGCGGACAATTCCTATAGAGTTTGTCAGGGAACTTGATGAACCTCATCAGATCCCTTCTGGTTTCAACTTCTACGACAGTGTAGTTTGGCATAATTATGTGCTTTCAGTCTGCCCGATTCTTCGGCAAGATTGCAAAGATAACTATTATTGACTGATTGGCAAAAACTTGCGACCTTTAATCAATATTCTTTTTTACAATCCTCTGGCTTTTGCCTCGTCCCAGATCTCATCCATCTGCTCCAGAGTCATGTCGTGGAGGTCTCTGCCCTGCCTGATGGTCTTCTCCTCGAGGTAGGTGAAACGGCGGCGGAATTTGTCGCAGGCACGGTTCAGGGCAGTGTCAGGGTCCAGTCCGTAAAGCCTTGCCGCATTGATGGTCGCGAACATGAAATCGCCGAGTTCCTCTTCCGCCCTGCTGCGGGCGGCTGCCGCCTCATCTTCGGAGGACGCCTTGTCAAGGGCTTCGAGTTCGGCTTCATATTCACCGAGCTCCTCTTTCACCTTGTCCCAGACATCCTGCTTCTTCTCCCAGTCGAAGCCGACTCCGCGGGCCTTGTCCTGCATCGAATATGCCTTCAGGACAGTCGGCATCGAGTCCGGAATCCCCGACAGGATGCGTCTGTTGCCGCCTTTCTCCTTGGCTTTGAGCATTTCCCAGTTGGTGGACACTTCTTCGGCATCGGCTGCCTTAGTGTCGGAGAAGACGTGCGGGTGGCGGTAGATCATCTTTTCGCAGAGTTTGTCCATCACATCGGCGATGTCGAATCTGCCCTCCTCTTCGGCAATCCGGGAGTAGAACATTATGTGGAGGAAAACGTCCCCAAGTTCCTTCTTGAGATTGTCCTCTTCTTTCTTGAGCACGGCATCGCTCAACTCGTAGACCTCTTCCAGAGTCATCGGACGGAGCGATTCGTTGGTCTGGGCCCGGTTCCATGGACATTCCTCCCGGAGCCTGTCCATGACCTCCAATGCCTTTTCGAATGATTTGAGTTTCTTGTCCTTGTTCTTCATACTCTGCAAAAATAGTAAAAAAACACCTATCTTTGTCATGATGAACCATTGACAATCATTATGAAGCCAATCCGTTATGTCACTGCCGACGAGGCGGTGAGCGCAATCAGGTCAGGAGACAGGATCCATCTGAGCAGTGTCGCAAGCACTCCGATGGCCCTTATCGACGCCCTTGTCCGCAGGGCTGAAGCTCATGAAGTGGAAGACCTGCATTTCCATCATTTCCACACTGAAGGTCCTGCACCGTATTCGGATCCCAAGTATTCCGGAATCTTCTTCGAGCAGGGTTTCTTCATCGGTCCGAACCTGCGCGCCAACGTCAATTCCGGCTATGCCGACTGGATTCCGGTCCATCTGGCCGAATCTCAGAAACTTTACCGTGCCGGAGCCATCAGGCTGGGCGCCGCGATGGTGCAGGTCTCGCTTCCGGATGAGAACGGAATGGTTTCCCTCGGCACCTCGGTCGACTGCTCCATCGCGGCAATCGAGACCGCCAGGGTGAAGATTGCGGTAGTGAATCCGAATGTGCCTTTTGCCTATGGCGACCTGGTGCCGCTGGATGCTTTCGACTATCTTGTCAAGGACGATTCTCCGCTGATTACCAAGGATTTCGTCTCTCCTACCCCGACGGAAGAGATCATCGGAAAGAACTGCGCGGCCCTGGTGCCAGACGGAGCCTGCATCCAGATGGGCATCGGTGCCCTTCCGAATGCCCTCGCCGCACAACTTTCGGACCACCGCAATCTTGGCATTCACACCGAAATGTTTGCGGACGGCATCCTGGGTCTTATCAAGAAAGGTGTCGTCAACGGCGCCTGCAAGAAGATTGACACCGGAAAGGTCGTGGCCTCCTTCCTCCTCGGTTCCCAGGATGTGTATTCCTTCATCGACCACAATCCTGACGTCCTGATGAAGGACATCAAGTACGTCAACGACCCTTGGGTCATCTCCCGCAATCCGAACATGATCGCGATCAATTCGGCTGTAGAAGTGGACCTCACCGGCCAGATCTGCGCTGACTCGATCGGAACCAGGATTTTCTCCGGCACAGGCGGCCAGCTGGATTTCGTCAAGGGAGCGACAATGTCGGAGGGAGGCGTCTCGATGACAGCCTTCGCATCCAGGACAGCCAAGGGTAAGCCGAAGATCGTTCCGATGCTGAATCCAGGCGCCGGAGTGGTCACTCCGAGGGCGGACGCCCATTGGATTGTCACTGAATATGGTGCCGTCGACCTCTGGGGCAAATCCCTGCAGGAAAGGGCGAAACTTCTCATTGGCATCGCCCATCCGGACGACCGGGAGATGCTCGACAGGGCTGCCTTCGAGAGGTTCGGCCCGCATTGGCACGTGGTGAGGATCTGACAGGGCCTATCTGTTTCCGGCCATATGTCCGGGACAGACTCCCACGGCATATTTCCCGACAAAAGATCCATCTGCGCCGAAGCGGTGGACACTGCCTCTGTTGACATAGTCGCCCGAATCGGCCACGAAGACACTCCCGTCGGAGTCTATGAATATGCCGGAAGGCGATCCCATCTCCTTTACCGCCTTGACAATCCCGTCATCGGCTGAACCTCCCTCCGGAGCCAGCCCAGGCTCTGTTCTGATTCCCTCTGCTCCGACCCTTATCCGGTTCGTGTGGAAAGTGTAGCCGTTGGATGCGGCATCATATTCGGAGCCGATGGTGAAGAAACTGTCTCCCAGGGTTGCCGCATAGGTTGCCGGAAAATCGAAGCTCTCCACGACGCTGCACGTCCTGCAGTCGATGATGACCGCCCCGGCAGGCGATTCCCAATAGTCTCCCGCGGCATTGACGAGGAGATATTCAGGATACTTCTCGTTCTGGAGGAAAGCCCCGTAAAGGTTCTTCATCCCGGTGTCTATGGTCCCTGTCACTTCCATCGTCTCCGCATCCACGACGGAAACCGTCTGCTCGTAACCGTGCCCTCCGAGGTAGGCGTATCCTCCGGTGTTGGCAACGAAGAGCTTCCCCTCGTAGAGGACAATCCCTTCAGGTTCGTAACCCACTTTAGCCTTTGACACCAGCCTGCAGTCTTCCAGACTGAGCTTGGCCACGTAGCCGTCATCGGCATAGGAAGTGGCATAGAGGAAGCCGTTCTGCTCGTCGGCAACAAGTTTCCTGACATTCGGGACAGCCTCGGTCGAAGCTATGGATTTTCCGTCAAGGTCGCAGATCTGGATGATGTTGGAACCGTTTACGGCTATCGCGATCCTGTCCTCGAGGACCAGGATGTCATTGGCTGTGTCACCCAGGGGGAAGCCGTTGGCGGTTGAGAAGATGTCTGCGGTGACGCTGCCTGTCTTCAGGTCGAGGACTGACAGGGAGGCGTTGTTGGCTCCGTAGACTCCGTCGTTGAGGATGTAGATTCTTTCGGCGGATTGTGGGGTTGGATCCTCGATAGGGTTCTCATCTGTACAGCCTGTTGCCAAAAGAATAAGGGCTGCGGCGAACAGGCCGGTGATCTGTCTGATGTTCGTTTTCATTTTGTCCATTGTATTGAAGGTTTATGATTGTCTTGATGATTCATTTCTGCTTTCGGAACTTGCCGGCAGCCGTGTGTCCGGTCATCCCTGTCTTGTCTGTCATTCCTGTCTTGTCTGTCATGATTCCGGCTTTACATTTCGAGTGAGATTCCGATGCTTGCTCCTGTGCCCGGCATCGGGTAGCGGCGGACTATTTCGTACCTTGCGCAGAGCAGGTTTGTCAGGCTGACAATGCCCTTGAGCCTCGATTTGCCTATGTCCACGATCTTCCTTGAAAGGTTCAGGTCGACAGTGCTCCATCCCTTGAGAAGGGTTTCCCGGTTGTTGTCGGAGGCGCTGTATCTCTTCCCGGAGCACAGGAGGGATACGCACAGCTCCCAAGGCCCTTTTGCGGCGGTGACGACTGCGGATCCCGAATGGAAGGGCGTGTAGGGGATCTGTCCTCCGTAGCCGATGTTGCCGGGGTCGCTGCGGTCGGTGGCTTTTTCAAATGAATATGTGACCAGGGAGTTCACGGAAAGGCCGCCAAGGCTGCAGCTGTGTGTCAGGCTGAGGGAAAGCCCTCCTCCACGGACCTCTCCGAAATTCATCATCGACCAGCGGAACTGGCTGTTGACCGGCACTGCGACAATCTTGTCCCTCACCCTGTTGAGGAAAGCGTCGGCGGACAGGCGGAACTGATGCTTCCACCCTTGGGGAGAGACCAGGTCGAACCCGATGTCTGCCTGGGTGGCATATTCGGGCCTGATTGCGGCATTCCCGGTCAGGGTATAGTACAAGTCATTGAATGTCGGGACCCTGAATATGTCCTTCCAGAAAGTCCTGGCCGTGAAGATGCCGCTTCCGTCTTCCCAGGTGGCAACCACCGCCGGCGAGACTTTCACCAGGGTCTTGGCAGCACCTTCCGTGAAGTCTTCGACCCTTGTGAAGAGCACTGACGGCTGCAGGGCAAAACTTCCGGCATCTATCTTGAGAGTGGCCGCCGCCCTGGTGTCGACCCTGCTGACATAGTCGAAATACTTGACGTCGCACTTCAGGTCGGACAGCCTGTTGTCGAGGGACAGTCCGCCGGACAGCCATCCGAGGGGCTGCCACGACAGGGCCGCCGACAATGAAGCCGTTCTCTGACTGAAACTGTTCCTGATGTCTGACCCTCCTGTCACTTCAGATTCGTAGTCTAGCCGGTCCGCTGTCGCCCTGGCATTGAGCAGGAGGTCGAAAGTGCCGAAAGACTTTCTGAATGAACCCTGGACTGACCTGTCCAGGTCCCACTGCCTGTCGGAAGGCTCATAGAGACCGGACAGACGGCGTATCACCGGTCCGGGCAGTCCTCTTTCGGACTTGTAGACAGCTGCCCTGAGGCTGAGATTTCCTCCGAAAGGGGAGGCCCAGAGCCCGAGGCTCAGCCTGGACGAACTGATGTCCCCGCCTTTGCGTCTGCCCGTGGTGTCTTCATATTCGTTTTTTATTCTGAAGGTGTAGTCGCCTTCGGAGCGGAGGAACGACGCATCGGCGCTGAGTGAAACCTTTCCGATTCTCTTTTCCGCGCGGATGGAGGGGCTGAAGGTCTTCCACGAACCTGCCCTGAAGCGGGCGGTCAGATTCCAGTCTTTCCCGTCGAAGGACGGTTTCCGGGTGCGGAGATGGACGACGGAGGCACTGGCATATTCCTCGGCGGACATCAGCAGTCCGGACCTCTGGGCGTTGTTCAGCGAGATGGACTCAAGCTCGTCCGCAGAATACCTTCCGAGGTCGACCTGCCCGTTCTGTGCATTTGTAATCCTTTGTCCATCAATGAATATGCCGACGTGTCCCGAGCCGAGAGACCGGACATCCACAGTCTTCATCCCGCCGATGCCACCATAGTCCTTGATTCGTACGCCTGGAAAGAACCCCAGGGCGTCGGCGGCCGAAGCAGGGGAGAGTCTCCTGAGCATCTCTCCTGAAAATGATGAGCGGGGTGTGCCATGGGAAAGCACCGGAGCGCTTATCCGTGATGTCTGGATGGTGTCGGCAAGGAAAGCCTCACGTGGGGCGGAGATCCCGTCCCGCGGCACTGCGCAACTGTCCGTCTGCGCATTGATGCCAAGCAGCAATGATTCTGCTCCGATGAGCAGAATGGTCAAGAATGTTTTTTTCACGATACAGACTCCTGTCGTCCCGCAGTTGTTCCACTATCATCGTTCCGGCAGGCTTTCTGGCTTGTCCTTCGTCAGAAGGGCTTACAGCAGCGGGTACTGTCACGGATTCTCACCGTGTTTCCCTGTTGACCGGAGACACTTCTCCGGATCCGGAACTTCGTAACGGATGCAAATGTACGAAATAGTTGTTAACTTTGCATCGCATTCATTTCGCAATCACAAAAATCTTCACTTGTCGGGAGAAAACGTTTGCCCTGACTTTTTGATGGAAAATTCTAAAAATATTATTTTGATGGACAAAATCTCTTATGCTCTTGGAATGAGCATCGCGCAGAGCCTGCTTCAGTCAGGCGTCACAGAACTCAATGTCGAAGACTTCGGAGCCGCCGTCAAGGCTGGTCTTTCCGGTCAGATGCCGGCCCTCGATTTCGAAGAGGCAGGCAAGATTCTCGACGACTTCTTCAAGGACATCCAGTCCAAACAGGCCGCCAAGGCAGCCGAACTGGGAGAGGCAATGAAGAAGGAAGGTGAAGCCTTCCTGGCCGGGAATGCAAAGAAAGAAGGTGTCGTAGTGCTTCCTAGCGGCCTGCAGTACAAAGTCATCAAGGAGGGTAACGACAAGATGGCCGGCAAGACCGACACTGTCAGGTGCCACTACGAAGGCCGTTTCATCAACGGTCAGATCTTCGACAGCTCCTACAAGAGGGGTGTGCCTGCCGAATTCGGAGTCAACCAGGTCATCAAGGGTTGGACCGAGGCCCTTCAGCTGATGGGCGAAGGAGCCGAGTGGGAGCTCTACATCCCTTACGACCTTGCGTACGGAGAGGCAGGGGCACATGGGTCCATCCCTCCATATTCAGCGCTCATCTTCAAGGTCGAGGTGATCAAGGTTCTTTAGGAAATATTCATCTTTTCCTTATGCGGAGGGCGTCCAGAAGGATGCCTTCCATTATTTTGTACCCGTCGATGTTCGGATGGACTCCGTCATGGGAATATGCCGGGTCAGTCACACCGTCAGCCCTGGAGAGGGCGGCTGCATAGTCCGCAAAGCCGAGGCGGTGTGCGGCGGCATATTCCTTCAGGGTCTCGTTGAGCCATCTTTCCTGCGCGTTGGCATCCGTCACTTCCGGTCTCCATGGGAAGCCGGCGGCAGGGGTTGTCGAGCAGAGTATGACTTTGATTCCGTTCGCCTTGGCAATCTGGCACATCGAAATGATGTTGCGGAAAGCATTCTCCACGTTCGAGAAGCCTTCATTGAGGGCGATGTCGTTGGTGCCGGCGAGGATGACGACGTATTTCGGCTTCAGTTCAACGACATCTCTCTGGAATCGGGCGAGCATCTGGGAGGTGCATTGCCCGCTGATGCCCCTTCCGACAAGGTTGAAGTCCTCGAAGAACTGTCTGTCGGCACGGTACCAGCCGTCGGTTATGGAGTCTCCCATCAGGACGGCAAGAGGCTTCGGCGCCCCTTGTGACTGTGCCTGAAGCACCTGCTCGTTCTGTTCCGAGTATCTTGAATAGTTTGCCCATTCCTTTGTCTGCGCCGGCAAAGTGGCACAGGCGAGCAGCAACGCTGCGGTGAAGAGAATCCTTTTCATGATGAGATTGCGATTGTGTGATGATGGCAAATATAAGAATTCAAGGGAAAATAATGTTATCTTTGCAGAGTTCAGGAATCATTTGCAAGAATCAATTCCTTTATCAAAGCAGGAATATGCCATTGTCCACCATCTCCGACCAGTACCCTTCCAGACTTCTGGAAGAGGCCGTTCAGTCCATCGCCTCCCTTCCGGGGGTCGGACGCCGCAGCGCCCTTCGCCTTGCCCTGCATCTTCTCCGCCAGCCGGAAGAGAATGTCCGTCATTTTGCCGACTCCATCGTGAAGATGCGCGAGGAAACCGTCTATTGCCGCGAATGCATGATGATTTCCGATGAAGAAATCTGCCCGATCTGCTCCGACAGGACCCGTGACAGGCGCACCGTCTGCGTGGTGGAGAATGTGCGGGACGTGATGAGCATCGAAAAGACCGGCCAGTACCACGGACTGTACCATGTGCTTGGCGGGATCATCTCTCCGATCAACGGGGTCGGTCCTTCAGACCTGTCCATCGCAGGCCTGGTCAGGAGGGTAGGCGAGCTCTCATCGGCCAATCCGCCTTCTGAAGTCGAGGTCGTGCTTGCGCTGAGCGGCGATGTCGAAGGCGAGACCACCTCTTTCTACATATTCAGGCAGATAGAGCATTTCGGCGTCCGCGTTTCCTCTCTTGCGAGAGGCCTTGGATTCGGGGATGACCTTGAATATGCCGATGAACTCACCCTCGGAAGATCGATAGTCAACAGACAGGAATTCAGGCCATGATGGTTTTCAACGCCATACTTCTCGCGGCTTCGCTCTGTGCCGACTGTTTCGCCGTGTCCGCATGCTCGAGCGTGAAGCTCTCATCGCTCGAGTGGAAAAAGATTCTTCCGATTTCCCTGGCTTTCGGCCTCATCCAGTCACTGTTGCTTTTCCTGGGCTGGTTCTTCTCCGATTTCTTTGTCGGGTATGTCGAAAAGTTCGCAGGCGCCATCGGATTCCTCCTGCTCCTGTATGTCGGAGGAGGGATGATCATCGAAGCCGTCAAGGGCGAGATGGAACCCAGAGACCTGAACGGTCTGAAGAATGTCATTGTCGGAGGCATCGCCACAAGCATCGATGCCTTTGCCGTCGGGATAAGCCTTGCGATGGGCATGACTCCCCGTCCTGAGGTTGTCGCCGACACGGTCGCTGTCTTTGCCGTGACCATTGCCTCGGTTGCCGCCGGCATGTACGGAGGCTATTGCGTGGGACGCCGTTTCGGCCGTCAGGCAGAGTTTGTCGGGGGAGCGGTCCTGATATTCATAGGCCTGAATATCCTCTTCGGATTCATTTAGTAATCCTTCGGCAAACAGCCTGTTCTGGCTTGCATCGGATTGCCCGGTTTCATTGATGTTCACCGGACGGGCTTGCGGGCCGGCAAGGGTTCCGCAAGTCGCTGTATTCAAAATATTAAGTCAGGTTTCTTGTTTTTACGAAAAAACTACCTAATTTTGCCGGACTGACCTCGTTCGTGCGGTCAGGGGTTGATGTTTAACTCTTGGAACCTGCAGGTTCCTGCAAAACTGGAAGGACATGATCTCGATTTTCTACAGACGGGATGGAAAGCTTCAGCTCTCGCAGTCTGAAAAGGATCTTTCCGGATTGAACAGGAGAGATGTTCTTTGGATCGACCTTCTCTCACCCTCAAGCGAAGAAAAGCATACGGTGGACGATTTCCTCGGCGAGGAGATCCAGAGCCGTGCGCAGGCTGAGGAGATCGAGAGTTCTTCACGTTTCTCGGAAACCGAGGAGGCGATTTTCGCCAACACTAACTTCCTCATGCCGGGTCCTGAAGGCTATTCTATGGAAGCCGTATCCTTCATCTTTGTGGAAACCTGCCTCACGACACTGAGGGATGTCCCTCTCCGCAGTTTCACCGAACTTCAGCGGAAGGTTTCCGTGATGCCTCAGCTCTTCCCCAACGGCTACTCCATCTTCGCAAGCATAATGGACCAGCGCGTGGACCTCGATGCGGACATGATCGAGCTCCTCAGCAAGGAGATCGCGCAGTACGGCAAGAGAGTCAACCAGCGGGAGGACATTAACGAGGACTTCCTCATCGACATCAACCAGCTGCAGGACATGACGATGACCGTTCGCGAGAACATTGTGGACAAGCAGAGGCTGATTGGCAACCTGATGAAGAGCGACAAGTATCCCGGCGAGCTCCAGGACCGTTTCAGCATCATCCTGCAGGATATCACATCCCTGATCAACCACACGAACTTCAGTTTCGAGAGGCTCGAGTACCTTCAGGAAACCGTCGTGGGTCTCATCAATCTCGACCAGAACAACATCATGAAGATCTTCACTCTGGTTTCGGTCCTGCTGATGCCTCCGACCCTTGTCGCCAGCTTCTATGGAATGAATGTCCCGCTTCCTTTCATGGACTCGGGCTGGGCCTGGATAGCCATCATTGTCTTCATGGTGCTCACCGTAGGCGTCGTGGTTTTCCTTTTCCGCAAGAAGAGAATGCTCTGACATCTTTTCGGAGCGCTCCAAATTATTCCTTAGTATTTTGTAAATCAGATATTTTTGACTATTTTTGCTCGCCTTTTCCGCCCAAGGCGGCTTCACTGCTGCTGCGGCGAGGTAAAAAATAATGTTAAACAACTAGTTATCTTTTCATTACAATTATGGCAGAAGAAACAAAGATCGAAGAGGTGAAGAAATCTTCCCTCAATGCATCAGTCGCTCCGGAGGAGTTCGATTGGGATGCTTTTGAAGGCAATGCCGAAATCTACGGCAATGCTGACAAGGCCTCTATCGAGGCAGCTTATGACCAGACACTTTCAAAGGTCGTCGAGAACGAGGTCGTGGAAGGTGTCGTTACCGCTATCTCGAAGAGAGAGGTGATCGTAAACATAGGTTACAAGAGCGAGGGTGTTATCCAGGCTCCTGAATTCCGTTACAATCCTGACCTCAAGGTCGGTGACAAGGTAGAGGTCTATGTCGAGTCCGCAGAGGACAAGAAGGGCCAGCTCATCCTTTCCCACAAGAAGGCACGCGCCCTCAAGTCTTGGGACAGGGTCAACGAGGCATTCACAGCCGACGAGGTTGTCAAGGGCTTCATCAAGACCCGCACGAAGGGCGGTATGATTGTCGATGTATTCGGAATCGAGGCCTTCCTCCCTGGCTCCCAGATCGACATCAAGCCTATCCGTGACTACGATGCATTCGTGAACCAGAATATGGACTTCAAGATCGTCAAGATCAACCAGGAGTACCGCAACGTCGTCGTTTCCCACAAGGCTCTCCTCGAGGCTGAGCAGGAGGCACGCAGGGCTGAACTCATCGGCAAGCTCGAGAAGGGTCAGATCCTTGAGGGTACCGTCAAGAACATCACCAACTACGGTGTATTCGTCGACCTCGGCGGTGTTGACGGTCTCATCCACATCACAGACCTCTCATGGGGCAGGATCGACAGCCCTGAGGAGGTTGTTTCCCTCGACCAGAAGATCAAGGTCGTCGTCAAGGAATTCGATCCTCAGCAGAAGAGAATCGCCCTTGGTTACAAGCAGCTTACCCCACATCCTTGGGACAACCTCAATCCTGACCTCAAGGTCGGTGATACCGTCAAGGGCAAGGTCGTCCTCATCGCTGACTACGGCGCATTCGTCGAGATCGAGCCGGGTGTCGAGGGTCTTATCCACGTTTCAGAGATGTCCTGGTCTCCAAGACTCCACAGCGCTCAGGAATTCCTCAAGGTAGGTGAAGAGGTAGAGGCACAGGTTCTCTCGATCGACCGCGAGAACAGGAAGATGTCCCTCGGTCTCAAGCAGCTCACTCCTAACCCTTGGGAGAACATCCGCGAGAAGTATCCTGTCGGTTCAGTTCACAAGGCAGTTGTCCGCAACACCACCAACTTCGGTGTGTTCGCAGAGCCTGAGGATGGCGTTGAGGGTCTCATCCACATCAGCGACCTCTCCTGGGACAAGATCAAGCATCCGTCAGAGCTCGTTTCTCCTGGTGATGTCATCGATGTCGTCATCCTTGACTTCGACGAGGCCAACCACAAGCTCAGCCTCGGCCACAAGCAGCTCACCCCTAATCCATGGGATGCAATCGAGGAGAAGTATCCTGTAGGTTCCACCGTTGAGGGTACTGTCGCTTCAATGACCGACAAGGGCGCCAACATCAAGCTCCAGGGCGAGGACGAAGGCTTCGCGTTCAGCCGCGACCTCATCAAGGAGGACGGTAAGGCTGCTGTCGTAGGCGAGACTCTCCCATTCAAGGTTGTAGAGCTCAGAAGAAGCACCCGCAGAATCCTCCTCTCACACGTGAGGACATATTCTGAGGCAAAGGTCGAGAAGGCTGCAGCTGAGGCTGACAACACCAAGAAGGCTGTCAAGAAGATCAACTCGAATCTTGAGAAGACCACTCTCGGTGACATCAGCGAACTCGCTGCCCTCAAGGATAAGCTTGCTAAAGGTGAATAATTCATGGATTTCACTTTGACGGTTCTGGGCACGGCCTCGGCCAAGCCCAGCACCGCAAGATATCAGAGCGCTCAGGTACTTACCGTACATGGGCGCTCTTTTCTGATAGATTGCGGTGAAGGAGTTCAGGTGCGTCTTCAGGAGGCGCGCATCTCTTTGTTGAAGATAGAGTCGGTCTTCATCTCACATATTCATGGAGACCACGTTTTCGGCCTCTTCGGCCTGCTTTCTACAATGGGGATGATGTCGAGGACGAAGCCGCTGGTCATCTATGGACCTGTCAGCCTCGGACCGATACTCAAGTTTTTCCTCTCCTACTATGGCGATGGAATTCCTTTCGAGGTTGTGCACAAGCCTCTGAATGTCAAGTCACCTGAAGTTATCTACAGCTCCAAGTCGCTGTCTGTTAGTGCCTTCCCTCTGAATCACAAGATCGAGACCTTCGGCTTCATATTCAGAGAAAAGGAACCTCAGATCAATGTCAAAAAGTGGAAGATCGAGGAATATGCCCTGACGCTCACTGAGATAGGGTCCGTCAAGCGTGGCGAGGATGTCCGCAGGACTCTTCCTGACGGCAGCCTGCTGGTGCTTCCCGTCTCCGAACTTGGCTACAAGCCATACCGGGGCAGATCCTATGCCTATTGCAGCGACACCGCTCCCTTCGGGGATGAAAGTGAATGGGTGAAAGGAGTCGACCTTCTTTACCACGAGACGACCTATCTTGCAAGTCAGGCAGACCTTGCCGCCCTCCGCTATCATTCCACCACGCTTCAGGCTGCTTCCTGCGCCCTTGAGGCCGGTGTGGGAAAACTCGTGATCGGACATTATTCCTCGCGCAACAGGGATTCGGCAGTCTACGAGGCTGAGTGCCGTACCATATTCCCGGAAACCTATGCCGCTCAGGACGGTTCGGTCTTCGATTTGCCCCTTGTCAGATTCCCTGTCTGATAGAACTTCTTCAAACTTTGACTATATTTACGTAGATTCTTTGCGAAAGATAACAGATGAAGCGAACTGCACTATTGACAGTTGCTGCCCTTGCAGCCATGCTGCTGCTGATTTCGGGCGGCAATCCGATTGAAACCTACATTGAGAAGTGGGCTCCCGTTGCGGTGGAGGAAATGTACCGGAGCGGAGTGCCGGCCAGTATAACTCTTGCCCAGGGTATCCTGGAGTCGCGGTACGGACTCTCTGAACTTGCATCAAAGGGCAACAACCATTTCGGTATCAAGTGCCATAAGGACTGGAAAGGCCGGACGATGGCCTATGACGATGATGCGAAGGGGGAGTGTTTCCGCGTCTATGATTCGGCGCAGGAGTCTTTCCGCGACCATTCCGACTTCCTTCGCTATCGGGACAGGTACAAGTTCCTTTTCGAGTTTGACACCAAGGATTACAAGTCCTGGGCATATGGTCTGAAAAAGGCCGGCTACGCCACTGACCCGAATTATCCTGCGAAACTTATCAAGTACATCGAGGATTACGGACTCTCGCGTTATGACAGCATGACCCTTGATGACTTCGAGTCGGAAGATTTGAATTCCGGGGATGGCAAGTCTCTGAATATCAAGGATTCCAAGGGTGGCTCCAAGGCTTCTGGCGAATCCGTCTCCCGAAAGGGCGACTCAGGGTCGCAGCATCAGAAGAAGCCTAAGATGAGCCGTAAGGAACGTCGGCAGGCCAAGGCGGCCGAGAAGGCGGCCGAGAAGGCTGCAAAGAAGGCTGAATCGGAGGATGCCGGTTCCGAGGCGGGCGGCAAGGCGGCCGTGTCGAAGGATGAGGAACCGCATATTCCTGATTCCCCGCTCTCTCTCGAGGCACCGAAGAAGGTTGACAAGAGTACCCTGGAAGAGTTCAGGTTCTCTCTCAGCAGGGAGGTATATTCAAGAAACGGAGTGCCTTTCGTCCTGTCTGTCGAGGGTGAGACCTATGAAAGCATTGCCATGTCCTACAATCTTTTCCTGAAGGAGATCCTGAGATTCAATGATCTGAAGGCTCCGGAGAAGCTTCTCCCGGGAACGGTCGTCTACATCCAGGCGAAGAAGAACCAGTGCCGCAAGGGCCTTGACAAGTACATCGTGGGGGAGGAAGAGGAAAGCCTTCGGGATATCTGCCAGAGGTTCGGCGTGAAGATGTCGAGCATTGTGAAAATGAACGGTTTCGATGCCGGTTATGTGCCCGGTGAGGGTGACACGATTCTGCTTCGCGGCAAGGTTTCTGCAAAATGAGTGTCCGGTAAGTAAACTGTAAATCGAACATGAAAGCGATAACCAAATATGTTCTGGCTGCCGTCATCGCAATGACGGTGATTGCCATTGTGGCGGGATTCATCGGCTTCCGCTGGTACTCTGACAACCGGAGGCCGAACTTCAAGGCTGACATACATCTTTATGTCCGCCCGGGAATGGCAGCCGGCCAGGTGGCCGCCCAGATTCCTGACAGCCTCGTGGTCAGCATGGCCAGTCTGAAGAGAGTCATGTCCCGTCTGGATGAAGGCTCCATCCGTCCCGGCCACTATGTCGTCGAGAAGGATAAACCGGCTGTCTATGTGCCAAGGATGCTGAAGGCAGGCTGGCAGACACCCGTCAGGCTTACCCTTTCGGGCACAATGCGCACCAGGGGAGCGATCGCCAGGAAGATATCCAACCAGATGATGCTCGACTCGGCCCAGGTCGCTGCCGCCCTGAATGACACGTCAGTCCTCTCCGGATACGGCTTCACACCTGACGATGTGTTCTCGATGATCATTCCTGACACTTATGAAGTCTGGTGGACCGACACGGCAGAATCCTTGCTTGACAGGCTGAATGAGGCCTACAATGCCTTCTGGACAGCTGAGAACAAGGAAAAGGCACGTCAGCAGGGCCTTACCTGCAAGGAGGTTTCCATCCTCGCTTCCATCGTCAAGGCCGAATCCAACCATGAGCCCGAATATCCCGAGATCGCAGGGGTCTACCTCAACCGGCTCCGTCAGGGAATCCGGCTCCAGGCCGACCCGACGGTCGCATTCTGCTTCGACTACAAGTTGAACCGGGTTCTGCTGAAGCATCTGGAAGTGGATTCGCCTTACAATACCTACATCCATGAAGGTCTGCCACCGGGTCCGATCTGTGTTCCGGACAAGCCCAGCCTCCTGGCGGTGCTGAATCCGGATGCTCACGGCTATCTCTTCTTCTGCGCCAGCCCGGCGATGGACGGCACCCACAGATTCGCGGCCACCCTGGCGGAACACAACCGCAATGCCAGGGCTTTCCAGCGTGAGCTGAATGTGCGTCAGGCTGCCCGCAAGGCGGAAGAATCCAAATGAATCATCAGTGGTTGAATATGTCGAGTGATTGAATATGTCGAAAGAGTTGATCAGCGAAAAGTTTCCGCAATATGACGATGTGGGACGTGAGCTTGTCCGCAGGGCATATCTCATTGCTGCCAGGGCGCTTGAAGGTGAAGTCCGCAGCAATGGGCATGACTTCATCGAACATCCTTTGAACGTAGCCCTCATCGCTTCTGACGAAATCGGTCTGACGGCCGATTGCATTGCTGCTGTCTTTCTGCACGAAGCGACCAGAAAGCATCCTGAACTGGATCTGAGGAAGGGAGAACTCTGCGGGATGTCACTTGCCGGCTTTCCTGAGGATGTCTACACCATGGTCGACGGTCTGAACAAGATCGCCAAGATCAAGCCTAAGGACACCCGTCTCGAGGCGGAGAATTACAAGAAGCTTATTGTCCAGTACTCCACCGATCCGCGGGTGACCGTCCTCAAGCTGGCGGATCGGCTCGAGGTGATGAGGAACCTGGACTCGTTCCCGAAGAGTTCCAGGGAGAACAAGATCCTCGAGACTCTGATGCTCTACATCCCGTTGGCGCATCAGCTCGGCTTGTACAATCTCAAGAGCGAGATGGAGGACATCTATTTCCGTTTCGCGGAACCGGAGCAGTACAGGGCAATCACCAACAAGCTGAAGGCCACCGAGGGAGACAGGCGGCGCCTTACCGATGAGTTCATCGAGCCTCTGAAACTCAGACTCTCCGGCGAAGGCATCCGTTACAAGCTGAAAATCAGGACCAAGGCGGCATATTCGATCTGGAAGAAGATGGTGAAGCAGAAGGTCCCTTTCGAAGGGGTCTATGATGTCTTTGCCATCCGCTTCATTATCGATTGCGAACCCGACAGCAAGGTCGAAAAGGATTTGTGCTGGAAGGTATATTCATACGTGACTGAAGAATATGAGCCTGACACCTCCCGCCTGAGGGACTGGGTGACGAATCCCAAGCCTAACGGGTACGAGTCCCTGCATATTACCGTAAAGAACAGGTCGGGGGCTTCCATCGAGGTCCAGATCCGCACGCGCAGGATGGATGATGAGGCGGAGAACGGGTCCGCTTCGCATTGGTCCTACAAGGGAATCAAGCATGAAGAGCATCTGGACAGATGGCTGAAGTCTGTCAGGTATGCCCTCGAACATCCACATGAGGGTAATTCTGACGATCTTCCTCAGCCTCCGTCCAAGGAAATCTTTGTCTTCACTCCTTCCGGAGAGCTCAGGATTCTTTCTGCCGGGGCTTCGGTGCTGGATTTCGCTTTCAACATCCATTCCGGCCTGGGAGTGAGGTGCACCGGCGCGAGGGTCAACGGAAAGGCCGTCTCCTTCAGGGAAAAGCTGCACACGGGAGATGTCATCGATGTGATGACTTCCAAGAATCAGAAGCCGACTTCGGACTGGCTCAACTATGTCGTCACTTCCAAGGCACGGAACCGTATCAAGCAGGAACTCAATGAGGAGGAGTTCAAGAAGGCCGCACAGGGCAAGGAACTGCTGGGGCGCCGTCTCAAGAACTGGAAGCTGGAACTTCCTGACGACGTCCTTGCGGACTTTCTGAAGCGGAAGAAATATTCCACCATCAACTCGTTCTATGCCGCAGTGTCGGATGGGATAATCGATGTCAATGAGGTCAAGAACTTCATCCTCGAGCATGACAGCATAGTCGCTCAGGCGATAGAGGCTGCCCGTGCCAGCGATGCCGAGAAGCATGCCGACAAGATGAAGCAGTGGGATGTCAGCCAGGGCGCCGACGACATCCTGGTCATCAATGCCAGGGACCTCAAGGGGCTGGAATACAAGATGGCACAGTGCTGCCATCCTGTGTTCGGAGACGATGTGTTCGGTTTCGTGACAAGGACGGAGGGTATCAAGATCCACCGCATTTCATGTCCGAATGCCGCCCGTCTCATCGAGTCCTATCCGTACAGGATCCAGAAGGTAAAGTGGGCAGACAGCCCTGCAGGAGGCACTTTCCAGTCCTCACTCAAGATCATCGCAGCGATGGAGTCTTCCGTCATCGGCCAGATAACGGAGGTGGTGAGCTCATTCAGGGCTTCCCTGCGTTCGTTCAATGTCAATGAGAATGACAGGAACGGCACCTATGAGATTTCGATGAAGATACACGTGCCTTCAAACATGGAGCTTGACAAGGTCATTTCCCAGCTCAAGACCCTCAGGCATGTGATGAGAGTCAACAGGGTCTAATCCTTCCAGACCTTCAGATACTGCTGGAGAGCCCACATCTCGTCCCTGTATCTCGCTGCCTGGGTGAAATCCAGGGAGGAGGCGGATTTCTCCATCCTGCGCTTGTCCTCGGCTATCATCTTTTCGATCTGCTCCCGGCTCATCGAACGGATCACCGGATCCTGAAGCACTGCCGCGAGGTCGGCCGCGACGTAACCGTCGACGAAAGCCGTGTTCCCGCCACGCCTGGAGTCGTGTCCGAGCCCGACGGAGACGGTACCCTTGCCAAGTTCGCTCGGGTTCGGAATGTAGACAGGATTGGAGACCGAATCCGCAGCGCTGACCCTTCCGCTCGGTCCGTTGGCAAGTCTTGGGTTCACAGCCTTGCGCGAGTCTCCGTAGAGTTCCGTCGCAAGAATGTTCTGCTTGACTTCCACCTGCTGCGGAGTGATTCCGTGGAGCTTGTTGTATTCCTTCTGCTTCGTCCGGCGCCTGTCGGTCTCGCGGATTGTCTCTTCCATCGATTCAGTGATGTGGTCGGCGTACATTATCACAAGCCCGTTGACGTTTCTGGCCGCGCGTCCGGCAGTCTGGGTCAGAGCCCTGCCCGAGCGGAGGAAGCCTTCCTTGTCTGCATCCAGGATGGCGACAAGGGACACGGTAGGAATATCCAGACCCTCCCTCAGGAGGTTCACGCCGACAAGTACATCGAACAGGCCGTTCTTGAAGTCTTCGATGATCTCAACCCTTTCGGAGGTGTCGACATCCGAGTGGATGTACCTTACTCTGATTCCTATCTTGTCAAGGTAATCGTTGAGTTCTTCTGCCATCCTCTTGGTAAGGGTGGTGACAAGTACCCTTTCATCGACCTCGGCCCTCTTGCGGATTTCTTCGACCAGGTCGTCAACCTGATTCTCGATCGGTCGGACCTCTATCGGAGGATCCAGGAGCCCGGTCGGCCGGACGACCTGTTCCACGACCAGCCCGGCCGAGCGTTCCAGCTCGTAGTCTGCCGGAGTGGCGCTGACGTAGACTTTCTGCCCGGTGATGGCATTGAACTCGTCGAAGGTGAGAGGCCGGTTGTCTGCCGCGGCCGGGAGTCTGAAGCCATATTCGACAAGCACGGACTTCCTGGAATGGTCGCCGCCGTACATCGCCCTGATCTGCGGAATCGTCACATGGCTTTCGTCGATGAAGGTGATGAAATCGTCCGGGAAATAGTCTATCAGGCAGAATGGCCTCTGTCCGGGCTGCCTGCCGTCCAGGTATCTCGAGTAGTTCTCGATACCGGGGCAGTAGCCCATCTCCTTGATCATCTCCAGGTCATTCTCGACCCTCTGTCTGAGTCTCTTTGCTTCCAGCCCCTTGCCGACCTCCTCGAAGTACTCAAGCTGCTTCCTGAGGTCGTCCTGGATCATGCTCACTGCCTTGATGGACCTTTCCCTGGTGGTGACGAAGTTCGTGGCAGGGAATATCGGAGCCTCCTGCAGCTCTTCGATGTGAGCCCCGGTGACTGGGTCTATCATCGACAGCGAGTCTATCTCGTCGCCGAAGAATTCGATCCGCAGAGCTTCGTCCGCCCCTCCGAGGAAGACATCGACTGTGTCCCCGCGTACCCTGAAGGTGCCACGCTTGAAATCGACTTCCGTCCTGGAGTAATTCGCGTCCACAAGCTGGTACAGCAATCTTGTGAGGCTCCTCTGCTCACCTTTTTTCAAGGTGACCGACTGGGCGTGGAAGTCCTCCGGGTTGCCTATGCCGTAGAGGCAGGAGACACTGGAGACAACAATGACATCCCTTCGCCCCGACATCAGCGCAGAGGCAGCGCTTAGCCTGAGCTTGTCGATCTGGTCGTTGATGCTCAGGTCCTTCTCGATGTAAGTGTCAGTGGTCGGAAGATAGGCTTCGGGCTGGTAGTAGTCGTAGTAGGAAACGAAATATTCGACTGCATTGGCCGGGAAGAACCTTTTGAATTCACCGTACAGCTGGGCGGCCAGAGTCTTGTTGTGGCTGAGCACAAGGGCTGGCCGCTGGAGCTTCTCGATGACATTCGCCATCGTGAAAGTCTTTCCCGATCCCGTGACTCCCAGCAGGGTCACATCCCCGATTCCCTGGTTCAAGGCATTGCAGAGACCCTTGATGGCTCCGGGCTGGTCTCCCGATGGCCGGTATGGAGATTCCAGATGGAACTTCATCTTTATGCTTTGTTCGATTTGAGCAGTTTGAGGTCATAGTCCGCCTTGATCTTGTCGATTATCGCGCAGACCAGACGGTAGGCGCGGCCGTCCTTCGTGTAGTCGGCCGGGGCGGTGAAACTTGCCCTTCCCTGTTTTTCCAGTTTCTGGGCATATGCCTTCTTTTTCGCGGAAGAAGGGTCATAGGTGGCTATGGCGTGGCCACCGAACATGGTCACGATCTTCATCGAAGGAATGTCTGTGTCTCCGTCCCCGAAATAGATCATCTGCTGGTACGGAATCCTTTTCTTTTCCTCGGCGACACTGGAATTCACCTTCTTGCTGTCGTTGGCACTGAATATTCCTTTGTTTATCTTGAATATGTACTGCGTCTTGTTGGTGTAGTCCACCGCTATTCCCGGCCATTCGGCCTCGCCTTTCTCATTGTACATGAAGGAGCAGGCGAAAATGTGCTTGAATTCCTTGGCGATGGGGGAGCCTTCGATGATTTCCTTCAGACCGGACGAGTTGATGTAATGTTCGATGCGCACTCCGTGGGATTCGCCATATTCATTGATCAGTCCGAACCACTCCCTGACGCCTTTGAACAGGGTGATGTCCTTGCCGAAGGCGCGGAAACTGCTCTTCTTCAGCCTGATTCCGTTCTTTTTGGCCTCGTCGAACATCATCTTCATGTAGGCCAGGACGTTGCTGGCATCCTGCCCGACAGCGAGACCGTCACTCATTCTCCAGAACTCCTCGGGAGTCTTCCCCACGGCCTGGATGAAACCGAATTCCTGCATGTTGCCGGGCGACAGGGTCCCGTCAAAATCATAGATCAGAGCGACAATAGGTTTCCTTTTCATTTCGATGATGATTTAACGATTCGCAAATATAGTCATTATTGGTCATTTTCTGCCATTCCGTCCTTTCTGAACAGCTCAGACCGAGCGGATTGTGTCAATCCGTTTGTGACAATTTGACAATAACGTCAAATTGTCAGCCTTTTTCCCGATGGAACATTTTTTGACGATTTCCCTGCCCGGAATCCCGGAAGAACGGTTGAATGATGTCTGAAGGGATGACGAAATATTCAGTGAATCAAGATAAAAACAAACAATATCATGGCAAACAAAGGACAGATAGGTGTGACTACCGAGAACATTTTCCCGGTAATCAAGCAGTTTCTCTATTCGGATCACGAAATATTCCTCAGGGAGCTTGTCGCAAATGCAGTGGATGCTTCCCAGAAGATGAAGACCCTCGCTTCCAATGGCGAGTTCAAGGGCGAACTGGGTGACCTGGACGTGAAGGTCGTTCTCGACGAGTCGGCAAAAACCTTGAAGATCATCGACCGCGGTATCGGCATGACTGAAGAGGAGGTCGACAAGTACATCAACCAGATAGCCTTCTCTTCCGCAGGCGAATTCCTCGAGAAGTACAAGGACCAGAACATCATCGGCCATTTCGGTCTTGGTTTCTATTCCGCTTTCATGGTCGCAACCAAGGTCACTATCGAGACCCTTTCCTGGAAGGAAGGAGCGAAGGCCGTCCGCTGGAGCTGCGACGGCAATCCGGAATTCGAGATGGAGGAGTGCGACAAGGCCGGAAGGGGTACCGAAATCACCCTCTATCTTGACGATGATTCTGCACGCGACTACGGAACGAAGGACAAGATCGGTTCTCTCCTCACCAAGTACTGCCGCTTCATGCCGGTCAAAGTGGTCTTCGGCAAGAAACAGGAGTGGAAGGACGGAAAATATGTCGACACCGACGAAGACAACGTCATCAACAACATCGACCCGATCTGGACCCGCAAGCCTTCGGACCTGAAGGAGGAGGACTACAAGAAGTTCTACAGGGAACTCTATCCGATGAAGGAGGAGCCTCTTTTCCACATCCACCTCAATGTGGACTATCCTTTCAATCTCACCGGTGTCCTCTATTTCCCTAAGCTCAAGGAAAGGATGGCGATCGAAAAGAACCAGATCCAGCTCTATTGCAACCAGATGTTCGTCACCGACCATGTGGAGAACATCGTTCCGGAGTTCCTGACTCTCCTGCACGGTGTGATCGATTCGCCGGACATTCCTCTGAACGTGTCCAGGAGCTATCTCCAGAGTGATGAGAACGTCAAGAAGATCTCCACCTACATCACCAGGAAGGTCGCTGACAGACTCGATGAGATATTCAGGAACGAGAGGGAAGCCTGGGAGAAGAAGTGGGACAACCTGAAGCTTTTCATCGAATATGGCATGCTCTCTGACGAGAAATTCTGCGAAAGGGCGATGAAGTTCGCTCTCCTGAAGAACACTGACGGGAAGTATTTCTCATTCGAGGATTACCGCAAGGCTGTCGCCGACCAGCAGACCGACAAGGACAAGAAGGTCGTCTACCTTTACGCCACCAATACCGATGCCCAGTACCCGTACATCGAGGCGGCCAAGGCCAAGGGCTACGATGTCCTGCTCATGGACTGTGAGCTTGATTCGCACTTTGTCAATCTTCTCGAGCAGAAACTCACCGACACCCGATTCGCGCGTGTGGATTCCGATTCTGCCGAGAACCTCATACCGAAGGATGACAGAGTCCGTCTGGAGATGAAGGAGGATGAAAGATATGACCTCGAGAACATGTTCAAGGCCGTTCTTCCTGCCGGCAATGATTACTATGTCAACGGCGACAATCTCGGCGAGAACTCGGATCCTGTCCTCATCACTCAGAGCGAGTTCATGAGAAGGTACCGCGAGATGAGCGCCCTGGGAGGCGGAATGAATTTCTACGGCGAGATGCCTGCTTCCTACAACATCACTGTGAATATGCAGAACCCTCTCATCGTCAAGATCATGGAGGCAGCAAAGGCCTCTGTCAAGCCTCAGGCGGAACTCCCTGCGGAGGCTCCGGAGACAGCGACCGAAGAAGAGAAGAAGGCAGCCAGGGACGCCCGCGAGGCTGTCAGAGTCGCCCATCGTGAGGATGTCGAGGAGTTCTCAAGAGGCAATGAGATCCTCAGGCAGGTCATCGACCTGGCCCTCCTTTCCAACGGAATGCTCAAGGGCAAGGCTCTCGCAGACTTCATCGCCAGAAGCCGCAAGGTCGTCTCCGACGCTTATCTGAAGTAGATTTTTACTATCTTTGTGGCCTATGATGAGTCTGATCCTGTCATTGGCCGTCTCAATAGCTATCGGCTATCTTCTTGCTTCTGCCGGCATCCCGGCGAGGGCAGTGAAGGTGGCCGAAACTGTTTCCTCTGCGAGCATCTTCCTGCTGGTCTTCCTTCTGGGTGCACAGATCGGAGCAGATCCGGAGATCCTCCGGAACATCGCCTTCCTGGGTCTTGATGCCCTTGTCCTTGCCATTGCAGGCACTGCGGGAAGCGTTCTGGCAGGCTGGCTGCTCTACCGCCTCCTGTACGGAGAAGCCGGAAGGAAAGAAGAGGTGTCGGGAGACCGTCACAGGCAGGGGCCGGACAAGGGCACCCTCATGACGGTCGCTGCCCTTCTGCTGGGAGTCGCTGCCGGAGCAGCCGGCCTCATGGCTTATGCCGAAGGGCTGGAGACGGATCCGGCAGTCATCATCCTGTACGTCCTCCTTGTCAGCGTGGGGCTCGGAGTCGGCATGAGACCCGGACTTGCAGCCATTCTCAAGAGTATCCGTCCGTCAATTCTGCTTCTGCCTGTCCTTTCGGTCCTGTTCACCCTTGCCTTCTGTGCGCTCGCCAGTACCGCAATCAAGGAGTACGGTCTGTGGGACTGTCTGGCTGTAGGCAGCGGAATGGGTTACTATTCATTGTCCTCGGTTCTGATTGCCGGCCTGAAGGAAAGCGCTTTCGGAACATCCTTCGCCACATCCCTGGCAGCGGTCGCCCTGCTCTCCAACATATTCAGGGAACTGGCCACTCTTGTCCTCACTCCTTTTCTTGCATCCCGTTTCGGCCCATATGCCCCTGTCGCAGCCGCCGGTGCCACTGCCATGGATGTCTGTCTCCCGGGGATACTCAAAAACTGCGGACAGGAGATCCTGCCCGCAGCTCTGGTTTCCGGCATTCTCAGCGATTTCAGCGTGCCGTTTCTCGTGTCATTCTTCTGTTCTCTCTGATTATTCAGGGCAGGATTTCCAGCAGGCGGGTGATTCCGCCCTCGGACTCCAGAGAAGGACAGACCTCGATTGAAACACTCTTCCCGCTCCGCTTGAAAGGAATCTGTTCTCCTGTCTGTACGTCTATGACCTGTCCGACCCTGAATCCGAGGTCCGAGAGGGTCAGCTTCGCTGCAGGGTTCTCCGCCTCGTGGTTGATCACCAGCGCGAAAGCCTTGGACTTGCCTTTCCGCAGAGCAACCTCCACATCGGGGTTTGACGAATATGCCGAAGGCTTGACTCCGGTCTGCCCGAAGACGTCGGCAACGAGTTTCTGCAGGGCTGCCCTCCCTTCTGAATCTTCCTCGATGAAAGTCTGGAGATAGGTGTCCTGGAGGCAGAATCCGAAGAGGTACGCCCTGCCTTTGCCCAGCTTGTTCTTCATGAGGAGCGGCTTTCCCGAGGCCATGCTTCTGTCCACTGCTGCCTTTTGCGGGACACAGTTGCGCGGGGACACCACCTTGAAATCTCCTGCCGAATCGAATGTCTTTTCCGGTGCCTTCCAATCATCCACGAAGAGCCAGAACGGCTCGGCAGTTGTTGCAGGAATCCATTGTCCGACCTGCCTGACCCTGCCTGTCTCGGCGTATGAGACCCCGAAGACCTCGTTCATGATTCCCATAGGTTCGAGGCACTCATCCTGGCCGGGCACGCAGTCAGCTATGACCGTGCCGCCCTTGCGGACGAATTCCCTGATGGCGCCGGCTGCAGCTTTGTCCAGAATCTCCACGTCGGCGAGTATGATGATCTCGTAGCCGAGGAGGTCGCTGTCAGTGACCTGTTCCTCATGTATGACGTCAATCTCTCCGAAAGCCCGCATGCAGAGTTCGAACGTCAGGGCGACATTCATATATTCCCTGCTGGTCAGTATGTGCTGGGTTCTCGGGAAGAGGAAGCAGGCTTTGGCCTTCGGAACCTCGGTACGGGTGATTTCTCCGCCTCTTTTCTGTATGACGTTCATCCCTTCCCCGAAGTCTTCCCAATGACGGGCGTCGACAGGGACGTTGAATCCGGTGATCAGGTAGTCGGCGCCTCCGGCAATCGCTGAATATGCCATCTCCCGTTCCATCCAATACTGATTCCTTCTGGTGTCGTCCTGGAATCTGGAGAACCAGGTCGGATTGAAAGTCCCGACCCAGAAACCCAGCTTCTTGCCGTAGGTGGCGGTGAGATTCCTCATCTGGGCGATCGTCCAATGGAACTGGCTCATGCGCGGTCTGTAGACCAGCCCGCTCTCTCCGACACGGTAGTCCTCAGCCGTGTACGGGTAAATGTCATAGACGAAAAGGTCTGCAAAGTCGGCTCCCCAGTGGAACACGTCATCCACTGCCCAGACTGCGTTCGAACCGGCTCCTCCGCCGAGCGAATTGTGGCTGTCGTGGGTCATGGTCACCAAAGGACGCGGGTCCAGCTTTTTGATCTCCTCATAGATACTCTTCCATGCTACGGCAAAGGTCGATGACTGGAAGTTGATGAAATCCAGATATTTCCGAGGATCTTTCCGGGCTTCTGAGAAGGACTCCGGCATAGGGTAGCCGTAGCTCTCTTCAAATGCCTTCCGGGCTGGCTCCCTGAGATCGAAGCTCATCGTGTCCGCGTGGAACGGTTCGTCCATGAAAGGGAAGATGCAGTAAGGATTACCGATGCCCTTTACGGCTCCGAACCTTCCGGGAATGTTGGCTGACATTTCTTTGAAATATTCCTCCGTGAACACGCTGTGAGCAGGAGGAGTCTCCCTGTGGAAGAGTTCGGCTCCGCCGGAGAGGAAGTCAATCTGCATTCCGAGACTCTGGGCATATTCCAGGGCATCTTTCATCTTTTCCGGATTGCTTGTGCAGATGTGGGTGACACCGTGCCCGATGAAGTTGTCCACGGTTTCGCGGAGAACCGAATCTCCGGGCGTAATGCTCTTGTCCCTCCATCCCGGACCTGAAGGTACCGGAGACAGCTGCACTGAAACAGGGAAATGGCTTTCGGCCACCTTTCGTGCTTCCTGGCTGTAAGAGATATTGCAAAACGTTGCAAGAACAAGGGCAAGGAAAAGCTTGCGGGTTATGATGTTTGACATATTGTGATGGATTGATGTTTATGCCTACCTGAAGTCCAGCTCCGGCGACTGTCTTGCTTTGAGACGCTTGTTCTGGAATTTGCGCAACGACTTGGCCCGGCTCTTCTGGATGTGTTCCCTCAGGATCTGCTCCGCATTCTTCGACAGATGAGGGAAACGGTCCCGGAGTTTGAACAGTCTGTTCTGGATGAAGGCTTCCATATGCCTTTCGAGCTTCTCGTTGTAGATCTCGTCGAAACAGATCATGATACCGGTTTCGATGGCGTCTCCGAGTTCGTCATTGATTGTGGAGCCGAGCATCTTCATCGATGAAGATGTGTTTATGTACGAATTGACCAGTGGAGGAATATTGGTACCCAGCTTCCTGATCGCTTCCTTGAGCAGCCGGTAGTCTTTCTTCAGATCATCCTCTTTCAGGATGAGATCCATCAGCATCGGACTGTCCGTGGTCTCGATCGGCTTGTATGGCCTTACGAGTTCATCCTTGTCCGGGAAATGCTTGTTCAGGAAGTGGATGATGAGATCCCTTGCGTTTTTGTCATAGGAAGGGTATATGGTCATCTTCCCGATGAAATAGATGATTCCGGGATGATCGAGGATGACGGAAGCGATTCCGTCCCAGAGGTTGTCCATCGTGAATATGGACTTGGTGCCGGCCTTGGAACTCTGGTATTCCGGAGTGACGAATGACCTGCCCAGTTCCATGACATGCGGCAGGAAATGCTCCAGGAAGTCATCTGAATAGTGGAACAGATGGGCAGAGGTGATGACCGGCTGGCCTTTGCCGTCCAGTCTGATGTCGGGACCTATGATGTACCTGTAGCCTCCGATTATGGCCCGGGCATCCGGATCCCATACTATCAGCTGATGGTACGGGTTCTCCATGTAGTCATATTCATCAAGGTCCGCCTCTTTGCCTGAACTGGCTCCGGCGTCGCGGTAGCTGATCTCGCGCAGACGCCCTATCTCCCGAAGGGTGTTAGGAGCATCCTTCCAGGTTATGTCATAGAGTTCGTTGCCACCCTTGTTGGTGAAGCCGATTCTCTTGTCGGGGGTGAGCTCCGCCTCGATCAGACCGGTGTCGACGGGATCGATAATCTTCTCTAATTCCATTTTATAGACTGTAAGCTAGTTCTCGAATCTCCTGCGCGAGCTGCAGCGGCGATTTGGACCGGTCCAGGGCTGAAGGCGGAATGGGTTTGCCGAAGACAACCTTGAACTTCTTGTGCTGCGCGCGGTACAGCTCGTCCGGAAGGAGCATCATCGCGAAGTTGAACTTTATTCCGAGTTTCCTGCAGATGCTGTCGACCCGGTAGAATCTTTTCGAGTTCTGACCGATGAAATGCACAGGGACGATCCATCTGCCCGAATCTGCACTCATCCTGACGAAGGATTTGTTCCATTTCGGGTCCTGGATGATGCCGTCATATTTCCTGGAACATTTCCCGGATGGAAAAATCAGAATGTCACTGTCGGATGCGAACATCTCGCTCATCTGGGCCGGAAGATTCCTGGACTGGCCCCCGACCTTGTTGATCGGAATGCTCATCGGGGCAAGAGCCTTCAGATACATCAGGAAATCATTGACCATGAGTTTGACATCCCTGCCCAGTTTATCTGAAATGATGCTGATAAGAGCGACACCGTCCGCCCCTCCGAGGGGGTGGTTGGAAGCGAAAGTAAGCTTCGTGCCTTCCGGGACGACGACGTTTTCGAGTCCTTCCACATCGATGCTGACATCGAGATACTCAAGACATCTGGTGCAGAATTCCGTTCCGATGAACCCTCTTGTCAGAAAGGTGTTGATGAAGTCGAGATGGAATATCCTTTCGAGCGCCCGGATGACGAAACCGGGAAGTTCCTTGCCGAACTTCTCTTTGGCTATGGTTCCGATGCTGATTGCCAGGTCTGGTCGATTTTTCATATTATTTGGCTTTCAGAGTATGCAAATATAACAATCTCTGAGAATAATCCCGTATTTTTGCATTTCACTGCTTAGGCAAGTTTATGGATGAAACACGTAGTCCGAATATGAAAATATCTGTCCAACCCCTCCTGGATTCCCTGAGAACCACCAAGTTCTGGAAAGAGTTCCTGCTCATCACCATCGGCATGCTGCTGTCAGCCATGGCCGTGTACTATTTCCTCCTGCCTGCCAATCTGATCATAGGCACTGTCTCCGGTCTTGCGATAGTCCTGTCAGGAGTCCTGGCTGCTTTTGGAATCACGGTCAAGGTCTCATTGATGGTCACCATCCTCAATGTGATTCTCATTGTGCTCGCCCTGCTGCTGCTCGGCCGTGATTTCGGTGTCAAGACGATTTATGCATCCCTGATCCTGGGCCCGATGATGGATTTGTGCGAAGCCGTCATGCCTTACGAAAAACTCATTGCTCCGGGCACGGTTTCGGTGATGGGGGATCTCTGGTTCGACCTGATGTGTTTCGTGATTCTCCTGAGCATTTCCCAGGCCCTTCTGTTCAACATCAACGCCTCCACCGGCGGGCTGGACATCGTGGCCAAGATCATAAACAAGTACTTCCACATGGACATCGGAGCTTCGGTAACCCTGGCGGGATTCGTCACCTGCCTCACAGCGTTTGCAATCAATCCTTTCCGGCTTGTCATCATCGGACTCCTGGGTACCTGGCTGAACGGGATAGTCGTGAATTTCTTCACGGCCACGCTTAACCGTCGCAAGAGGGTCTGCATTGTCTCGAAGGATCATGAGAAGGCCCGTAAGTTCATTGTCGAATCGCTTGGAAGGGGTTGCAGCCTCTATCCTCTCATCGGCGGATATACCGGCGAACAGGGAATGGAAGTCCAGGCACTTCTGACTCAGGATGAGTTCGCCAACCTGATGGAATTCATCCGCCGTGAGAACATAAGAGCCTTCGTCACTGCTTCAAATGTCAGCGAAGTCTATGGATTGTGGTTGAAACCCAAAAAATTCCATTTTTAGGATTATTTTCCTATATTTGTTACGTTTGTAAGCAGAAACCTAAGATAATGTCAGAAACTGCAGAAGTATTTCCGTTGGATCCGGAGAAAGTGTATTTCTCGATGGATCTGCTTACCCTTGAGACTGAAGACGGCCCAAAGACTTTCAGGCTGGGCTCGTGGCTGAATGTCGATCCGGTACGCATCCATCGGATGATTGTGAGGGAGAAGACTCTCCAGGTGGATCAGATCGAGATCTACAACCCTTTGATGAGCAAGCTCAGAAGGGCTGACCCTACATATTACAGAAAGGTGATGGGCCTGAATGTGGTGATCGATTTCCCGGGATATTCATCTGACATTCTCGCAAAGATTCCGTTTGAGAATGACCCTGTGACTTTCTACAAATGGTGGAGAAAGGGGAAGCATGAGGAAAAGGTTTTCCTTTCCAAGGCCAACCAGTTCAAACTGTTCCAGAAGGTATTCCTGATGGAACCGAAGGTGATGCTCAAGAAGGATGTGGATTTCGTCAAGTCTTTCTGACTTGTTACATAAGCGCTTTTTAACTTATTTCACAATGGCCTACAAAATTATAGACATTCAGGGTATTGGCCCTGCTTATGCGGAGAAACTCTCTGCAGCCGGCATTACGACCGTTGACCAGCTTCTTGAGATGGGCAAGACCGCAAAGGCTCGCAAGTCCCTTGAGGAGACCACCGGAATCAATGGCAGCCTCATCCTCACTTGGGTAAACCATGCAGACCTCTTCCGTGTGAAGGGCATCGGTCCTCAGTTTGCGGAGCTTCTTGAAGCTGCAGGTGTTGACACTGTCAAGGAACTTGGGCATCGCGTTGCCGCCAATCTGGTAGCAAAGATGACTGAAGTAAATGAGGAAAAGCACCTTACCAAGGTTGTCCCTACCGTTGACCAGGTCCAGAAGATGATTGACCTGGCAAAGGAACTTCCTGCAGTGGTCACCTACTGATCCGACCGCATCTGACATCTGACGGGCAGCTGATAGTCGCATGACATTCAGTTGCCCTTTCATGTTGCCATTTTTTGCTATATTTGCCGAGTATTATTGACATTTTAATCCGAGCATGGCAATTTTTTATCGTATGAAACTGAATACCAGATTGTTTCTTGCAGCTGCAACCGCCTGTGTCCTCGTTTCTTGCGGAGGATCTTCATCATCTTCTTCACAGGCTCCCGACTACGAAATGAACTATACCGTTTCCGAAGTGACCTTCGACATGGTCAAGGTACCTTCCGGATATTTCACCATGGGCCTGTCACAGGACAACAGACAGAAAGTCTCCGGCAGCACCATCCATCCTGTCGCTCTGGACGGATTCGTGATCACTGCCACTCCGGTCTCACAGGCTCTCTGGACTGCCGTCATGGGTTCCAATCCATCCTCTGTCCAGAATCCGTCCCTGCCGGTAGACATGGTTTCCTGGGGAGAGGTGCACAAGTTCATCTCGAAACTCAACAAGGCCACCGGCAAGACCTTCAGCCTTCCTACCGAGGCCCAGTGGGAATATGCCGCCGGCCTTCAGGGCAAGGATTTCGTCAGTGTTGCCGAGTGGATGGAGGACACTTTCAGCGAGCTTCCAGACTCTTTCGTGGTCAACCCTGCGACTCCGAAACCGGCCGACCACAAGGTGGTCCGCACCGTCAAGGACCGTCTTGAAATCGACAGCCACACGAAGAAGGCCGGAGTGGGTTTCAGACTCGTCCAGCCGACCGGCGAAGCTCTTTCCGAATCCCTTCTCAAAGTTCTTGACGGAGCTTCTTTCGACAGGGAAACGGTCGATGCTTCAGATGGAGGCTCGGAAACGTTCACCGTCGGTGATGTCAGCTTCAAGATGGTTAAAGTCAGAGGAGGAGAGTTCACAATGGGCTACTCGGACAAAGATTATTCCTTCGGCCGTTTTGCGATTCCCGAGAACGAGAAGAATTTCCATCAGGTTACCCTTTCCGACTATGCCATTGGCGAGACCGAAGTGACCGTCGGTCTGTGGAACGCCGTGATGGGCTATGTCCCTTACCTGAACGACATCAATGAGCCGCTCAAGCCTGTCGGCAACATTTCCTGGTTCGACTGCCAGAAGTTCATCCTCAAACTCAATGCATTGACAGGAAGGACTTTCCGTCTCCCGACGGAAGCGGAATGGGAATATGCAGCCAGAGGCGGTTCGAAATCCCGCGGCTATGGATTCAGCGGCACCAACGACATGAATTCTTCCATGTGGTATGTGGACAATGCCGACATGAAGTCAAAGAATGTCAAGACCAGAAAGGCCAATGAACTCGGTCTGTATGACATGAGCGGAAATGTCTGGGAATGGTGCTTCGACCGTGCTGCAGACTATCAGAAAACTCCTCAGACCGACCCTTGCGGGCCATCGGAAGGAACCTCGAGAATCCTCCGTGGAGGAAGCTGCGCAAGCCGTTGGGATGCATGCCGCATCACGAACAGATCTTACATGTTGGCGAAGAACATCAAGGGAACATTCGGATTCAGACTTGCAATATAGTTGCAAATTCGGATTTTTTGCGTATCTTTGCCGACGCAATGGGGTATTAGCTCAGTTGGTAGAGCGTTTGAATGGCATTCAAAAGGTCAGGAGTTCGATTCTCCTATGCTCCACTTCCCACATTCAAATAGCGCTTGTATGAATCTTTCCTGCAGATGAAGGATTGTGTCGACATATTCTCTACCCTGGAGGGTTTCCAAAGGCTTGTGCTGGAGGATATCCGCCGTTTCTTCGGGGCGGAAATCCCTTCGCATCTCCGCAAGAGGGATTTTGTCAGGCGTCTTGGCTCTTTCATAATCGACTCTCCCGAGGTTTGGCTCAGGCGTATGCTTGAGAGGGATCTGCGGCTTCTGCTGCATCTCGTTCAGGCAGGCCCGGAAGTGCCTGTGTGTCTTGAATATCCTGACTATCCTTCCGTCCTGGAGACGGTCAAGCTGATCGGCTCGGACATCTCTGAAGACTGCCGTTTCCTCTGGATTCCCAAACCGCTCTATGATGTCGTCTCACCGTTCATCGCCGATGTGATTTCCGAATGCGAGTCCGACGGTACGTTTGAAATGGAAAGGGCGGCCCTGGGCTACCTGCAGTTCTACGGCGTGATGAGCCTTGATGAGTTCTATGACTGCATGCTGGAGTACTGGAAGTTTTCTGGACGCGAGGACATCGACCTCTTCGCCAGGACTCTCTATGACAGCCCCATATTCAAGATTGCCTACGTCGATGTCGAAGGGGAACGCTACTGCGTCTCTCCCAATGTCTTCAATCCCGTAGAAGTCCTGGACGGACGCAATGAGAATCCAAGCATCGGGATGAAGCATTTTTCGCCCGTGGAAGCTGTCAGGGCCGGATCCGGCTCCCCGCTCTTCGTCTTCGGCCTGGATACACCTCAAGGCATCGAACTTGTCCGTACCCTCACATCCTTGGGCTATTCCGGCGACGATCTTGTGAAGGTTGAGCACGACATCTGGATCAATTCGCAGATGATCCATTCCGACGATTCGACCGAGATGATATTCACTGCAATCAGTTCGAGGCAGGATGACATCCCGTCCTTCGAAGCCTACGACCGGTGCATGCAGGTGGTCGCAGACTATGCAAACAGCCTTCCGAAATGGGTTCTCGGCGGTCATTCGTCCTTGGAAACCAACAGGATGAAGGTCTTGATCCAGTCGGAAGAGGATCCTTTCGACGCCATGGTCAGGGACAATCCTCTCCTCGGTCTTTTCGTCTATCCGGTGCCACCTGATGAGGAATGCCCCTGCGGCAGCGGAATATCCTATCGGAACTGCCACGGCAAATTCAAATCCTAGGGTGTATTTTTTTTTTTTGAATATGCCGGGGCATGCCTGTCCTGTCATGAATACTCCGGAGTCACCTGTCCTGATAAATAAATAGAGCCCGCTTCCCAGCGGGCCCTATCCGGTTAGTTAGTAGTGTATTACCTTATTAGAAAGAAGATTGCTACATCTTCTTGCTGATATACATTGATATCTTGTTTGCAAATATATACTGAAAAATCGTTTTTATCAAATAATTCCAACAATTAAAACCATTATTTGATAATATTCTTAAATCAGACCCGGTTGCTCATGAATGTCCGTCATCTTGCCGCCTGAGCGGCCCGGGATGCTCTTTTCCTCCGCAAATGCCTCATCCACATTGACTTTGGATTCCGGTCGCCAGGAAACATGTGCCTATTTCTTGTTTTCCGGGGCCGCATCATACCGGTCGAGAAGGTGCGGGCGCAATTTTCTGGTTCTCTCCAGGGCCTGTTCGTCCTGCCATGCCTGGATGAGCTTCGGGTTGCCGCTCAAAAGGACTTCCGGAACCTTCCAGCCCTTGTAGTCGGCAGGTCTGGTGTAGATCGGCGGAGACAGGAGCCCGTCCTGAAAACAGTCGCTCAAGGCTGAAGTCTCGTCGCTGAGGACTCCCGGCACCAGACGGACGATGGAATCCGTCAGGAGGGCTGCCGGAATCTCTCCTCCGCTGACCACATAATCGCCGACAGAAATCTCCCTTGTGATGAGATGCTCTCTGATCCTGTGGTCGATGCCTTTGTAGTGACCGCAGAGTATGATGATGTTCTCCTTGAGTGACAGTTCGTTGGATATTCCCTGATCCAGGACCTCTCCGTCCGGTGACATGTAGATGACCTCGTCATATTCCCTTTCCGCTTTCAATTCTTCGATCATCTTCTCCACGGGTTCTATCATCATGACCATACCGGCATCTCCACCGTAGGAATAGTCATCCACGGACAGGCGGGGGCCCAGTCCGTACTTCCTGATGTTGTGCACGTGTATTTCTACAAGCCCGTTCTTGCGTGCCCTTCCGACGATGGAGTGGCTGAGAGGACTGTCCAGAAGTTCGGGGACTACTGTCAGAATATCTATTCGCATGTTTTTCCTGTTTAGCTGTTCCTTTGTCCGGGCAGGTGTCCGTGCTTTTCCCGAGGATCGGTTTCATGGCACAAATCCGGCCTGCCTTATCCTATTTTTTGCAAAAATAGGTTTTTTAATGATATTTTAGGTATATTTGTAAATGGCTATTTATGTAGCATTTGTGTAATAACTCTCAAATTACTTTTCTTATGAGTGAAGATTTTGTTCCTGAGGTAACCGCTGCCCCAGATGTAGAAGAGACAACGAAGGCTCTTGATGAGGAGACCGCTGCTTCTGCGGCTGAAACTGTGGATCTCAATGCACTGTCCCTTTCCGAGCTTTCTGAAATGTTTGACAGATTGTCCCAGTCGGAAGACAGGATGAAGAGATATAAGGAGGCTGAAGCTATCAAGTCGGCCTTCTACAAGAAACTTTCCAAGGAGAAGGCTGAAGCCGGCCTCGGCGCCGCGGTGGACGAGCCTTCTTCGCGCGAGGATGTCGTCGATGAGGTAGTCGTTCCTGCCGACGGCAACCTTGTGGCAGACAATCCTTTCGAGGCTATGGAGGCCGCTTTCAAGGGTGTCTATGCCAACTACAAGAAAGAACGTGCGGAGTACAACCGCCAGCAGGATGCCCTCAGGGAGGAGAACCTTGTCCTGAAGCAGGCTGTCATCGATGACCTCAAGGCTCTTGTCGAGAAACAGGAGGATGTCAACTCCACCTTCCCGGCATTCAGGGAACTCCAGAACCGCTGGAAGTCTATCGGACCAGTCCCTGCTTCCAAGTTCCGTGACCTGAACGACAATTACCAGTACAATGTCGAGAAGTTCTACGACATGGTGAAGATCAACAGGGATCTGCGCGATCTGGATTTCAAGAAGAATCTCGAGGCCAAGCAGAAGTTCTGCGAATTCGCTGAGAAGCTTTCCGAGAACGACAATGTTGTCGAGGCTTTCCGCGAGCTTCAGAAGCTCCACGAGCAGTGGAAGGAATTCGGCCCGGTCGCCAAGGAGTTCAGGGATTCGATCTGGGAGAGATTCAAAGCCGCGACTTCAGTGATCAACAAGAAGTATCAGGCCTATTTCGAGGATCAGAAGGAGAAGCAGCAGGAGAATCTCGAGGAGAAGACCAAGCTGTGCGAGATGACTGAAGCCATCGCGTCAAAGGAAGTCAAGTCTTCCAACGAATGGAATACCCTTTCAGCTGAAATCGAGGAGATCCAGAAGAAATGGAGGACCATCGGATTCGCCACGAGGAAGGAAAACCAGAAGATTTACGACAGGTTCCGTGCTGCCTGCGACAAGTTCTTCGAGCGCAAGAGAGAGTACTATGCCCAGTTCAAGGACACGATGAATGAGAACATGGAGAAGAAGCTCTCCCTCATCGAACAGGCAGAGGCTCTCAAGGACAGCAAGGAGTGGAAGAAGACCACCGAAGCTCTGATCGCTCTCCAGAAGCAGTGGAAGGAGATCGGCGCTGTCCCTCGCAAGAAGTCCGAGCAGCTCTGGAAGCGTTTCCGCGCCGCCTGCGACTCCTTCTTCAATGAGCGGGATGCCCAGGCCAAGCCGGAAAACGACTACTATGGCAACCTCAAGGCCAAGAAGGCTCTGATCGAGGAGATCAAGGCGTATGAGCTTTCCGAAGACGCAGCTGCAAACCTCGCTGCCGCAAAGGAGTTCGCGGCGAAGTGGCAGGGCATCGGCTTTGTGCCTTTCAAGGAAAAAGAGAATATTCAGGCAGCCTACAACGAGGCTTTCAAGTCCAAGTTCCCTGATTTCAATGCCCGCCCTCAGAGAGGAGGCGGCCGCACCTCCGGTGGACAGAAGAAGACGCTTTCCGAGAAAGACCGTCTTGTCCAGCAGTACGGCAAGCTCCAGCAGGACATCGTAACCTACGAGAACAACATCGGTTTCTTCTCGGCATCCAAGAATTCCGAACCGTTCATCAGACAGATGCAGGAGAGGATCGATGCCGCCAAGCAGGAACTGAAGGCACTTGAGGCAAAGATCAGGACTATCGAAGAGGCTGAGGAGGAATAGCATAAGATGGATAAGAATTCGATTACAGGACTAGTCCTGATTGCCCTGCTTCTTTTCGGCTTTTCGTTCTATCAGAACAGGCAGGACCAGAAGAGGCGTGCCTATCAGGCTCAGCTTGACTCAATTGCCTTGGCGGACAGGATGCGCGCCGATTCGATCGCTCTCGAGGAAGCGCTCATCAAGGATTCCCTTGACATTTCGCAGGACTCCGCTTCTACAGGAATATACAAGGACTCTCTTCTTAATGTCGCGATGTCCTCCACCCCGGAGCTGGTCACCCTTTCGAACGAAGTGTTCGAGGTGGCTTTCACCACGATGGGCGCCCAGCCATATTCGGCTAAGATGAAGGAATACACTGCCTATGGCGGTGACGACCTTTATCTTTTCAAGCCGGGCATGAGCTCCTACGGAATCGAGCTGTACGCCGGTGAAACCATCAACACCGCCAGCTTCAACTTCACTGTCTCCGAGCGCACCGACACTTCTGTGGCCATGCGTCTCCCTTTTTCCGGAGGCGGTTACATCGAACAGCGTTACGCGATTGAAGAGGGCTCATATTCAGTTAAGAACACCCTTTCGTTCATCGGTATGGAGAATGTCATTCCGAAGAATGTCTTCTCTTACGGCATCAACTATTCAGTCACGATGCCGAGGATGGAAAAAGGCTACAAGAATGAGGTTCAGTACTCCAAACTCGACTACTACTTCTCTGGCGAGAAGGATGTGGAGTCCATCGGAAGAGGCCGCAGCGCGAACAAGAGCATATCCACCAAGCTTTCGTGGTTTGACTTCCAGCAGCAGTTCTTCTCCGTCATCCTTCGGAACCCGAATGAGTTCACATCGGCCGATTTCGACCTCAAGTTCGCTTCAGAGGACGATCCTGACCACAATCTGATGACCTGCACTGCGAATCTTACAGCCGATTTCCAGCCGGGTCAGCACGAGACTGTGATGCCGATGGAGTTCTACATGGGCCCGAACCACTACCGTACGCTCAAGTCATACGATCAGAAATACGAGAAGGTAATTCCTCTTGGAGGCTGGCTTGTCGGCTGGTTCACCAAGTACTTCATCATTCCTCTGTTCGACTTCCTCCACAGGTTCATCTCCAACTTCGGTATCATCATCCTTCTTATGACCATCGTCATCAAGATTGTGGTTCTTCCGTTCAGTTACAAGTCTTATGCGTCATCCGCCAAGATGCAGGCCATAAAGCCTGAAATCGACAAGCTGAACAAGAAGTATCCGAAGCAGGAGGATGCGATGAAGAAGCAGCAGGCTACGATGGATCTCTACAAGCGTGCCGGCATCAGTCCGATGGGTGGCTGTCTTCCGATGCTGCTGCAGTTCCCGATCCTGTGGGCGATGTTCCGCTTCTTCCCGGCTTCCATCGAGCTCCGGCAGCAGCCTTTCCTCTGGGCCGATGACCTCAGCGCCTACGATTCGATTCTGAACTTCGGTTTCAGGATTCCTCTGGTCGGCGACCATCTCTCACTGTTTGCGCTTCTGATGGCCCTGTCGATGTTCTTCTATTCGAAGATCACCACTGCCAGCCAGCCTGGCGCAGACGATCCCAACATGGCTTCGATGCGCTTCATGAGTGTCTGGATGATGCCGATAATGATGTTCTTCATCTGTAACAGCCTGTCTTCCGGTTTGAGTTACTACTATCTGCTCTCCAACCTCATCACGATGGGTGAAACCTTCATAATCAAGAAGTACTGTGTCAACCCTGATGCAATAATGGCTAAGCTCAAGGCTTCCGAAGGCAAGAAGCAGCCGAAGAGCAAATGGCAGCTTCGTCTGGAAGAGGCTCAGCGCATGCAGGAACAGATGATGAAACAGAAACAACAGCAGAATGGTTCGCGCCGTTAAGTTTCTCTGACAGTGATACAGGACAAGATACACGACATTGTTGGAAAACTGCCATCAGGAGTAAAACTGGTGGCAGTTTCAAAATTCCATTCTGTTCCGGAGCTGATGGAAGCCTACCGGGCCGGCCAGAGATGTTTCGGGGAGAACCGGCCGCAGGAGTTTGCGATGAAAGTTCCCGAGATGCCCTCCGACATAGAATGGCATTTCATCGGCCATCTCCAGACCAATAAGCTCAAGCTTGTGCTTCCTTATGCATCTCTTGTGGAATCTATTGATTCAAAGAGACTTCTGGACAGCGTCAATGCATGGGGGAAGGCCAATGGCAAGGTTGTTCCCGTTCTGTTGGAGCTCCATCTCGGAGCTGAAGAAACCAAGGGTGGCTTCACCGACCAGGAAATCATTGACATTCTCTCTGAATATGTAGACGCGGATTCGGCATATTCTCATGTTCACATCCGCGGTTTGATGGGAATGGCAACCAACACTGACGACGAGGCCGTCATCGATTCGGATTTCAGTCGCATCGAGGCTTTCAAGAAGAATCTCGACAGGATGTTTCCTTCTTTGAACGGTTTTACTGAACTTTCTATCGGTATGTCAGACGATTGGCAGCTGGCATTGCGTCACGGGGCTACGATCATCCGTGTAGGCACTGCCATATTCGGCCCCCGTAAAGTCTGACTTAATGTATTATCGACTTTCCTATGAATGAGACCATATATAGTTTTTCTCTGGTCGCTTTGCTGTCATTGATGTTCTTCATGGGCTTCAGCTTGATGTTTATGCATTTACCTGAGAATAAAAAAAGCAGGAGTTTCCTTCAGTCATGCAGGCTGATGGGAG
>SFMU01000057.1 GCA_004552965.1 Bacteroidales bacterium
CCGTCCGGGAGGGAATGCTTTCTGTAGTCTCCATCAGCAGAGTCAGATGACCTGCCGCCACAATGTCCGGGATTGTTCTTGATTCTCCCGAATATATTCGTTATTTTTGCTATACGTAATCCTCAAAAAGACGAACATTTTGGCACAAGACAACAGACCCTACGCTTCCCTGGAAATCATACCCCCTCTCACAGGGATTTCCAAAGAACAGCTCATCAACGACATAAGACCTTTCACCGAGTTCAATCCCCGGTACATCAACGTTACCTGCCACAGGGACGAGATCGAATATGTCCAGCAGGAAGACGGGACCTTCTCCAGAAGGCTTGTCAGGAGTCGCGTAAGCGAAACGGCAGTCTGCGGTGCCATACAGTCCGAGCTGAAGGTCGATGTCGTCCCGCACATCATCTGCGGCGGAGCCTCTGCCCATCAGATCGAATTCCAGCTTCAGGATTTCAAATTCATGGGCATCTCGAATGTCCTCGCGCTTAGAGGTGACTGCCTTGCCGGCGAAAAGAGGTTCACACCTGCTCCGGGTGGGTTCTCCCATGCGGACGAACTGGTCAGGGCGATCAGGGACTTCGAAAAGAGGAACGGCTGCGAAGGCTTCTTCAGAATCGGAGTCGGAGGCTATCCCGAGAAGCATTTCGAGGCTCCCAACATCGAGACCGACATCGACAACCTCAAGAAGAAGGTCGATGCCGGAGCCGACTACATCATAGCCCAGATGTTCTTCGACAACAAAGTGTTCTACAGTTTCGTGGACAAGTGCCGCGAGGCTGGCATAAGCGTTCCGATCATCCCCGGAATCAAGCCCATTTCGACCTTCAGGCATCTGCAGCTCCTTCCGGAATCCTTCTCGATCGACATCCCTCGCGAGCTGACAGACGAGATCCTCTCCTTCAGGGACGACAGGGAAGCAATCTACAGGATCGGACAGGAATGGGCCACCGCCCAGTGCAAGGACCTTCTTGCGCACGGTGTGCCGGCCATCCATTTCTACACGATGGGCAAATCCGCCAACGTCATCGGCATACTCAAAGAGTGTTTCTAGAAAATGGCTGACATCAGAGATCTTCTCCGTGAAAGGATACTCATTCTTGACGGAGGCATGGGCACGATGCTCCAGCGCCACTCCCTTTCAGGCAACAGCGAGGAATTCAACATAAGTCACCCTGAAATCATCGCAGGCATCCATTCCGAATATGTCGATGCGGGTGCCGACATCATCACGACCAACTCCTTCAACGCCTCGAGAATCTCCCAGGCGGCGTACGGGATGCAGGACAGGGCGGCAGAGTTCGCCTGCGCGGCTGCGAGGATTGCAAGGACCGTGGCGGACAATGCCCCAAGGCAGGTCTTCGTCGCCGGCAGCATCGGACCGACCGGCAAATCGCTTTCCCTGGCCCAGGACATAGGAGATCCTGTTGCACGGCCATATTCATTCGACGACATGGCGGATGCCTTCGAAGAGCAGATCCGCGGTCTCCTTGAAGGCGGAGCGGACATCCTCCTTCTGGAGACCTGTTTCGATGCGCTGAACACCAAGGCCGCCATCTACGCCCTGAGACGTATCCCGGAAGCAGCCGATGTTCCGGTGATGATTTCAGCTTCCCTCTCGGACAAGAGCGGGCGTACCCTGACCGGTCAGACGATGGAGGCCTTCTACCGCTCCGTAAGCCACGCCTCCCCGCTTTCTTTCGGCCTCAACTGTTCACTTGGTGCCAGGGACATGATTCCGCTCGTCGCGGACGTATCCTCCTGGACCGAGGCCGCTGTCAGCTGCCATCCGAACGCAGGTCTTCCGAACGAGATGGGTGAATATGACGAAGCCCCCGAAGACACTGCAGCAGCAATCCGCGAAATGGCGCTTGCAGGAACCGTCAACATCGTCGGAGGCTGCTGTGGCACCACACCCGGGCACATCAGGGCAGAAGCCTTGGCAGTCAAGGGAATACGTCCGAGGACAATCCCCGGCAGAAAAAGCGGGGCCCTTTGCGTCAGCGGTCTGGAGAGCATTGCCATCGACCGGAGCCGCAACTTCACGAACGTCGGCGAGCGCACCAATGTCGCCGGTTCCAGGAAGTTCGCCAGACTCATCTCCGGGGGGGAATATGAGACCGGCCTGCAGATAGCCGCAAGACAGATAGAGAACGGAGCCTCAGTGATCGACGTCAACATGGACGACGCCATGCTGGATTCGACCGCCGAGATGGAGAAGTTCCTCAGATACATTTCCAATGACCCTTCGGTGGCGAAGGCCGCCCTGATGATAGACTCCTCCCATTGGGAGACCATCGTGGCAGGTCTGAAGAATGCCCAGGGAAAAAGCATCGTGAATTCGATCTCCCTGAAGGAAGGTGAAGAGGCCTTCCTTGCCAAAGCCGCAGAGATCAGGAACCTAGGAGCGGCAGTGATTGTCATAGCCTTCGATGAGGAAGGACAGGCGACCACCTTCGACAGGAAGATTCAGATCAGCAGGCGGGCATATTCATTGCTGGTGGACAAGGCCGGCTTCGATCCGTCCGACATCATATTCGATGTCAATGTGCTCCCTGTCGGCACGGGCATTCCCGAGCATTCGCGCTTCGGAGCGGACTTCATCGAGGCAGTCCGCTGGATCAAGGCCAACCTGCCTGGATGCAGGACCTCCGGCGGCATATCCAATCTCTCTTTCGCCTTCAGGGGCAACAACACTGTCCGCGAAGCGATGCATTCCGTCTTCCTCTATCATGCGATTGCGGCAGGGCTGGACATGGGCATCGTCAATCCGGGGATGCTGATGGTCTATGACGACATCGAACCGGAACTGCTCAGATGCGTGGAAGATGTCATCCTGGACTCCGACCCCGGAGCGACCGAACGGCTGATAGCCAAGGCACAGGCAATCCTCCTGGAGGGCTCTCGGGAGACAGCAGGGCCGAAGCAGGAAGTGAAGACAGGATCTTCCCTGACTGCCGAAGAGAGACTTGTTCAGGCCATCGTCAAGGGTGGATCGGAGAGTCTGGAGCCAGACCTGATGGAATGCCTTGAATCCTGCGGGAAACCGGTGAAAGTCATCGACGGTCCCCTGATGGAAGGAATGGCAAAGGTGGGAGAGCTTTTCGGTGATGGCAAGATGTTTCTTCCGCAGGTCGTCAAATCAGCCAAGACGATGAAGAATGCCGTCGCGATACTCCAGCCTTACATAGAGAAGGAATCAGACTCTTCTGCCGTCCGCAAGCCGACGATAGTGTTCGCGACCGTCAAAGGTGACGTCCACGACATCGGAAAGAACATTACGGCGATAGTGATGTCGTGCAACGGCATCAACGTGGACGACCTCGGAGTGATGGTGCCGAAAGAGGACATCCTCGCAGAGGCGGAAAAGGTCAATGCAGACCTGATCGGGGTCAGCGGACTGATCACTCCATCCCTTTTCCAGATGGAGGAAATCTGCAGGGAGATGAAGTCAAGGAATATGCAGACACCTCTGCTTGTGGGAGGAGCTGCCGCTTCCGCTCTCCATACTGCAGTCAAGCTCGCTCCCCTCTACGACCACGTCTTCTACAGCGAGGACGCCTCGTCCTCGGCAGTGCTCGCCAACCTTCTGGTCTCGGACAGGGAAAAGACTGAGAAAGCCGAGCACGAGAAACAGGCAAAGCTTGTTTCTCTATATTCAAAATCCCTGGTATCAAAAAACACAAAGCAATTACCTAAAGGATTTGATAAGGAAACATACATCACCGGAGAGCCTTTCCCGAACATTCCTGCAAGGGTGCTCGGCATCGATGAAGTGATGCCATTCTTCGACTGGGATCTCTTCCGTGCCATCTGGGGGATGAAGTGCGGCAGGGAGGATGCGGAATTCCTCAGGCTGAAGGAGGATGCGCTCCGGGATATCGACCGGATGCGCCGTGACGGCAGTTGCAGGATAACTCTGGCGGCAAGATTCGATTCCTGCCACAGCGAGGGTGACGACATCGTCTGCAAAGCCTACCGTCTGCCGATGTTCCGGCAGGAAGGCGGAGGCAGGTCACTGGCCGACTATGTTCCGGACAAGAGTCTCGGAATCGAGTCCCCGATGGGGATGTTCGCAATCAGCGTGGTCAGGACAGATGCGGAAAACGGCTGCGACTGTCCATCATGCTGCATGGAGTACCAGCCGATGCTTTCACGTTCCGTCAGACTGGCTCTGGCAGAAGCGGCTTCGGAATGGCTGAGCGCGGAGCTGGAGGCTCTGGTCCCGGCCGGATCCGGGGCAAAGGTTTCCAAACCGGCTGCAGGCTATGCCAGCTGCCCGGACCATACCCTCAAGAGGGACATCCTGCGTCTGCTTCCGGATGGGGACAGACTCGGCATAACCCTGCTCGACAGCTGTGCGATGATGCCTGATTCGACCATCTGCGGCCTCATATTCATACATCCTGAAGCAGGCTACCCTGAAATCAGGAGAGTCAGCCGTGAAGCCGTCGACGAATATGCCCAAAGGCGGGGAATGTCCCAGCAGGAGAAGAGCCAGTTCCTGGGACATCTCCTATAGTTGCTATTTACGCATCAAAGACTTATCTTTGCTTACTTGCATCAAGCGGAAAATCAACGAATAACTACCAATAGACAATGTTCAGAATCCTAACAAGAGAGATGCTGACACCGAACATCTGCAAGATGGAGGTCGAGGCACCGAGGATTGCCAAGGCAGCTCTGCCGGGACAATTCCTCATTGTCCGCCCGAACGAGAAGGGCGAACGTATTCCCCTTACAATCAGCGACTACAACATCGAGAAAGGCACAGTTACGATTGTCACACAGCTCATCGGAGCGTCTTCAGCGGCAATCATCGCCACGCAGGAAGGAGAGTTCTTCAACGACGTGGTCGGTCCGCTGGGCAATCCGTCAGCCTTCGTGGGCATGAGCGATGAGGAGCTCAAGGGAAAGAAGTACATCTTCATCGCGGGAGGTGTCGGCACGGCACCGGTTTATCCTCAGGCCAAGTGGCTCCACGAAAAAGGTGTGGCTGTCGATGTCATCATCGGTGCCAAGACCAAGGACCTGCTCATCTACAAGGAAGAGCTGGGTTCGGTCTGCGACAATCTCTACCTCTGCACCGACGACGGCTCGGAAGGCTTCAAGGGCCTTGTGACCGCCCTTCTGGAGAAACTCGTCACTGAGGACGGCAAGGAGTACAGTCAGGCTGTGTCAATCGGTCCTATGATCATGATGAAGTTCTGTACCCTCACCTGCAAGAAGCTGGGCATCCCTGAGGATGTCAGCCTCAACATGCTCATGGTTGACGGAACCGGAATGTGCGGAGCCTGCCGTGTGACGGTAGCAGGCAAGGTGAAGTTCGCATGCATGGACGGTCCGGAGTTCAACGGCTATGATGTGGATTTCGATGAGGCGATGAGACGTCTCGGACAGTATAAGGCCGAAGAGGCAGTGGAAAGAGAAAAAATTCTGAAGTAAGATGGCAGCAAGAATCCCAAGAGTACCTGTCAGGGAGCAGGATCCCAAGGTACGTGCACATAATTTCGAAGAAGTCTGTTATGGTTATGACCTGGCGGAAGCCACCACTGAGGCATCCCGTTGCCTGCACTGCAAGAATCCGCGCTGTGTGGCGGCCTGCCCGGTGGGTGTGGAAATTCCCGAATTCATCGCGCATCTCGCCGCCGGTGACATCAAAGGGGCTGCAGGGGTAATCGCCCGCGATTCCTCCCTTCCTGCCGTCTGCGGCCGTGTATGCCCTCAGGAGTCCCAGTGCGAAGGCTCCTGCATACTCGGAGTCAAGAGCGAGCCTGTCGCTATCGGAAAGCTTGAACGCTTTGTCGCCGACAACTCCCCTGTCTCGGAGTCCGTCCAGGAGATTCCGGAAGGCGCTGCAAAGGTGGCAGTCATAGGAAGCGGCCCTGCAGGATTGGCGTGCGCCTCCGACCTGGCCAAGAAAGGCTACGACGTCACCATATTCGAAGCTCTCCACAAGGCAGGAGGTGTCCTTGAATATGGCATCCCGGAGTTCCGTCTCCCGAAGGACACTGTCCTCAAGCGCGAGATCGACGAGGTCAAGGCTCTCGGAGTCAAGATAGAGACGGATGTGGTCGTCGGACGTACGGTGACAATCGACAGCCTGATGGACGAGGAAGGGTTCAAGGCTGTTTTCGTGGGCACAGGAGCCGGCCTGCCAAGATTCATGGGCATCCCGGGTGAGAACCTCAACGGAGTCTTTTCCGCTAACGAATTCCTCACCAGGAACAATCTCATGAAGGCGTTCCGCGAGGACTACCTGACCCCTATCCATGCCGGCAGGAAATGCTGCGTCATTGGAGGTGGCAATGTTGCCATGGATGCTGCAAGAACCGCCCTCAGGCTCGGGGCTGACACTACCATCGTCTACCGCAGGACCGAGGTCGAGCTTCCTGCCCGAAAGGAGGAAGTCCACCATGCCAAGGAAGAGGGCATCGAATTCCAGATGCTGACAAACCCTGTCGAGATCATCGGTGATGAGAAGGGTTGGGTCAAGGCTATCAGATGCATCAGAATGGAGCTCGGAGAGCCGGATGCAAGTGGTCGCCGCTCCCCTGTCCCGGTTCCGGGTTCAGAGTTCGAGGTCCCTGCCGAAACCGTGATCATGGCCTTGGGCACTTCACCTAACCCACTTATACTCAACACAACGAATGGGCTCCAATCAACCCGTCGCGGAGGCATTGAGGCAGATGAGACGGGAAAGACTTCGCGCGAAGGAGTTTTCGCAGGAGGAGATGCGGTCACAGGTGCGGCGACCGTCATTCTGGCGATGGGCGCAGGAAGGAAGGCCGCCACTGCAATCGATGAATATCTCAAGAGCAGATAAACCTCAAAAAATAAACTTCTATTATGAAAAAAGTTGCAATCGGTCTGGCCTGCCTGATGGCTGCATTTCTGATGTCTTCCACGAGTTGCACGAAGGCTGAGGGGTATGATGTCGCAGCCTATGTCTGGCCGGCATACCACAATGATCCAAGATGGGCGGAAATCGGCATATTCCCTGACGGGAAAGGCGAATGGGAGACTCTCTACAACTCGGAACCGCGTTATGAGGGCCACAGGCAGCCTCGCGTCCCGGAGTGGGGCTATTTCGATGAAGCTGATCCGAAGATGCAGGAGAAGATCATCCGTACTGCGACAAAGTACGGGGTCAATACTTTCATCTTCGACTGGTACTGGTATGACGGTCGTCCTTTCCTCGAGGATGTTGTCAATGCCTTTCTGAAGGCCAGGAACAACGGGAAGATGAAGTTCTACCTGATGTGGGCCAACCACACCGCCAACAGCTACTGGGACAGGCTTGAGCCGGACAAGAGCAAGGTGTACTGGAGAGGTGAGACTTCACGGGAATCGTTCGACAGTTTCACATCCCACCTCATCGAGGATTATTTCAAACGTCCGAACTACTACAGGATAGACGGCAAGCCTGTTTTCGCCATCTATGAGCTGGGGACGTTCATCGATGGCATGGGTGGTCTGGCAGAGGCTAAGGATGCGCTGGACTCGTTCAGGGCTCAGTGCGAGGAGGCCGGGCTCGGCGGGTTGCATGTCCAGGCTATTCTGTGGAACATTCCGACGACTCTTGCCGGTGTTCCCGGGGAGACCGAGAGCACTCAGAACAACACGCTGAAGGCTCTCGGAATAGAGAGTCTCACTCATTACCAGTGGTGTCACTATGTGCCGCTGAAGGACTATCAGGAGTGGGGCGAGGAGGCTGTTTCGAAGTATGCGCAGTTCGACAGTGAATATGAGGTTCCTTACTTCCCGAATGTTTCTGTCGACTGGGACAACAATCCTCGTTTTCCTTATCAGGTTGGTGCGGTCACGGGTGTGACTCCGGAGCGTTTCAAGGGTTTCCTCGAAACGGCGAAGGAATATGCCGATGCGCATCCTGAGCAGCCAAAGCTGGTGACTATCAATGCGTGGAACGAGTGGTCCGAGGGGAGCTATCTGGAGCCTGACACTGTGTATGGCTACAAGTTCCTCGAGGCGGTGAGAGACGTTTTCTGCAGGTAAGGCTCGCTGCCGGGACACACTGTGAGGCAGATGGCCTCGGGAGGGCCTTCCCACTTCGTGGGTCCCTTCCCTTGCCAATCATCCGCTGGGGCACGCCGTGAGGCACATGCCTGCGGGAGGTCCTTCCCACTGCGTGGGCCCCTTCCCTTGCCAATCATCCGCTGGGGCACACCGTGAGGCACATGCCTGCGGGAGGTCCTTCCCACTGCGTGGGCCCCTTCCCTTTTCGGGAGCCAATGCCTCCCGCAGGCATGTGCCTCACGGCGTGTAGGGTCTGATAACCGATGTAGGGTGTTCAGGGCATAAGCGAAATCATAAAAATAGATAGAAAGAGACCTGCCGGGTGATAAGGCAGGTCTCTTTTCATATTCAGTGCCATCATATTCGTTTATCCTTCAGGGGATGGAGCAAATATGCTTCAGCACATATCTTTTGTGTCAAGGCTACTTCACGACAGCTGCTATGCACTCTATCTCGACCAGGGCATCTTTCGGCAGAGTCTTGACTGCAACGGCGCAACGGGCTGGGAAAGGTGCGCTGAAGAACTCCGAATAGACTGCGTTCATATTTGCGAAATCCCCCATATCGGCTAGGAAGACGGTGGTCTTCAGGACCTGATCCATGGATGAGCCGGCCTCCTCAAGAATGGCTCTGATGTTGGTGAGGGACTGACGGGTCTGCTCGCTGATTCCCCCTTCAGGGAAGTTGCCGGTGGATGGGTCGATGGGAAGTTGTCCGCTGACAAAAACGAGTCCCCCGTGTTCGATTGCCTGGCTGTATGGCCCTATGGCCGCAGGCGCTTGTTTCGTGCTGATAGGTTTCATATTCAAGGATATTATCTGATATTAATTGTTTCTGTTGCGAGACCACCGGTTTCAAGTCTGCAAAACAGGAGGCAACTTTAGGCAGAGCCTCCCGAGCATGAGTCGCTTGAAGATGCCGGGGCTTTTTCGTATATTTGGCAAAGATAACCAATAATGTGTTCATTTACACCGGCAACCACTATGAAACGAATCATCATCGCGATGGCGACAGTCATTATCGCCCTGACTCCGGCAGTCGCCGCCAAACCGAAGAACAACCTCAAACCGGTCAGCCACATCAAGGTTGCAAATGCCCTGGATCCCGCCCCTTCAGGCTCTGTGCAGATCGATGGCTTCATCGGCAACAGACTTGACCTCTGCATCGAGAACAGGCTGATGGCGCAGGACATCGAAAGGGTCGTTCAACCGTTCCGTGACAAGCCGGACGGCAACTGGGGCTTCAGGTCCGAATTCTGGGGAAAATGGTTCACCGGAGCTATGCTGGCCTACGGCTACCAGCCTACTCAGGAGCATAGGGCAGTAGTGGAGAAAGCAGTACGCGAACTGATGGCGACACAGGATGCCAACGGTTACATCGGAACCTACCAGGATGAGAACCACCTTGGGGATTGGGACATCTGGGGCAGGAAATATGTCATGCTCGGCCTGCTTGCCTACTATGACCAGACAGGGGACCGGACAGCCCTTGATGCTGCCGCAAAGGTCGCCGACCATCTCATAAGGGAAGCCGGCCCGGAGAGCGGAGTGAACATCGCCGAGACCGGATGGATTGGCTGGAAGGGACTCGCATCAAGCTCGGTCCTCGAACCGATCGCCCTTCTCTACCAGAGGACCGGAGAGCAGAGATACCTCGATTTCGCCCACCACATCGTCAAGTCGTGGGACAGCCCCAACAAGCTCTCCCCTACCGGCATCAGACTGATCCAGGAAGCCATTTCAGGCACACCTCTCTGGAAGATGAGCGGGGCTCCGAAGGCCTACGAGATGATGTCCTGCTACGAGGGCCTCTGCGAGCTATACCGCGCAACCGGCGAGAAGATCTACTATGAAGCCTCGCACAAGCTCATCGACAGCATCATCCGCGATGAAATCATGATCGTGGGTTCGGCTTCTCTTCAGGAGATCTGGTGTCACGGCAAGATGCGCCAGACCGAGCCCCTCTACCAGGGAATGGAGACCTGCGTGACCGCAACCTGGATGAAATACCTCTACCAGATGCTCCGCCTGACGGGTGAGAGCAAATATGCCGACGAGCTCGAAATCTCCCTCTACAACGCCTGTCTCGGAGCGATGTCCCCGAACGGGGAATGGTGGGCATATTACTCCAGCCTGATGGGTGAGAGAGTCCACAGCCATCAGCAGTTCCCCGACGTAGTGATGAGCTGCTGCGTAGCCAATGGCCCGAGAGGTCTGATGACCCTTCCTTCATGGGCAGCGATGACCTCCGGCAACGGAGTCTCGCTCAATTTCTACGGGGACATGAAGTGCCAGCTTCCAACGCCTTCGGGACAAAATGTTTCACTGAATATGCAGACCTCCTATCCGTCAGATGGGGACATCCTCGTCGAGGTCGGGCTTCCGAAAGAGGAGAAGATGGAGATAGCATTCCGCATTCCAGCCTGGAGCAAGCGCTCTGCCATCCTTGTGAACGGAGAACCATTCGATGGAATCACAGTCGGAGGGTCCTACGCCTCAGTGTCCAGGATATGGAAGGACGGGGATGTGGTGTCCCTCAGCCTTGACATGAGAGGGAGGGTCATCGATGCCCCTTCCGGAGTCGGCGACAAGGCCATCATGAGAGGCCCGGTTGTGCTGGCTTTCGACACGAGACTCGTTCCGAGAAGGGACGGTGTGAGCGAACCGCCGATGCTCCGCTACGAATTCGCCGGCGACAGTGAGAACTACATCGACCTCAAGCCTACCGGCAATTCCGGGATCGATGCCATCTGGATGACTTTCGATGTGCCTGTGGCAGATGAGTCCGGTGCCCTTCACACCCTTCCTATGTGTGACTATTGCTCTGCCGGCAACACCTGGGAAGAGGGCAACCTGTTCCGTGTCTGGATGCAGCAACCTTTCGATTTCCGTCATCTGTACACCAACAATCTCGACTGGCATGTCAATGTCACCGTTGGTGTAGACCGTCCGGAGATTCCTGAAATCTACAAAGTCAGGTAACCGGCAAGAACACTGAATATTGAACCAGAAACAATGAAAAACACCTTCCTTTGCATCGTGATGTTCCTTTACGCGGGCATCACGATGCTCTCTCTCGCGGAAAACAGAAAGACTATCAAGGGCTTCTCCGGAGGAATGATGGTCCACAGCGGCTACCAGTATGGAGGGGACAATCCCTTCAATCTGAACATGAGCAGTCCCACTTTCGGAATCGGTGGCTGCGCCAAGATTCATCTTACCGACCATTTCAGAACCGGCATGGAAGGCTTCTTTTCCACTGCACCCATCAGAAAAGGTGTCCAGAGCGGAAGCTACAACAAGTTGTTCTGGACAGGAATACCATGCGACTGGTTCTGGCAGAAAGGCAAGGTTGCCCCTTACATCGGAGCGACCCTGGGTGGCGGGATGGAAACCGCCTTCTACCTGTTCGAAGGGGACAAGCACGACTGGGAGCCCGAGGTCAAGGCCCTGCTTCGGAAACAGCCATTTCTGGCTTTCGACCCCTACGTCGGAATCGAATATGCCGTCGGAACGGCTCTGCGTCTGACCCTCAGGGCAGACTGGCTTCTGGCATTCAACAAGGAAGGACTGAATATGCCCACCGG
>SFMU01000098.1 GCA_004552965.1 Bacteroidales bacterium
CCACCTTGAAGTATTTCTTGCGGATTATCCACACCCTCATGAGCCATACGGCAAAGAATCCGTTACTCAGCATCTCGTAGATAAGTCCCCAGGGCTCCGGAAGATTGTGAAAAGGGATAATGATAAGCAGCAACAATGATGAAAGCTTACACATACATAGACAAGGGTCATTTTGCCCTTCTGGAGAAGCCGGAGCCGAGGATTCTCGATCCGAAGGATGCCATAGTGAAGGTCACTCTGGCAAGCATCTGCACCAGCGACCTGCACATCATGCACGGCAGCGTGCCCCGTGCCGTTCCGGGAATCACCGTCGGCCACGAGATGGTAGGAATAGTCACCGAGGTAGGGGATCAGGTCCATTCGGTAAAGCCGGGGGACAGGGTGACGGTCAATGTAGAGACCTATTGCGGAGAATGCTGGTTCTGCAAGCACGGCTATGTCAACAACTGCCAGTCTCCGGACGGCGGCTGGGCGCTCGGCTGCCGCATCGACGGAGGTCAGGCGGAATTCGTCCGCGTCCCCTATGCCGACCAGGGACTCAATAGAATTCCGGACAGTGTCACGGACGAGCAGGCTCTGTTTGTCGGGGATATTCTTGCAACCGGCTACTGGGCGGCAAGGATCTCGGAAATCAGGGAAGAAGATACGGTTCTTATCATCGGAGCCGGCCCGACAGGTATCTGTACGCTGCTGTGCGTGATGCTTAAGCATCCGAAACACATCATCGTGTGCGAAAAGTCGGAGGAGAGGCGAGCCTTTGTCAAGGAACACTATCCGGATGTCATTGTAACAACACCGGAGGAATGCACGGCGTGCACCGCTGAATACGGTGCACCTCTTGGCGGTGCAGATGTCGTCATCGAGGTTGCAGGATCTGAAGACAGCTTCCAGCTCGCATGGCAGTCATCCCGCCCCAATGCAACAGTCACCGTGGTCGCCCTCTATGACCGCCCTCAGATACTGCCTCTCCCGGACATGTACGGCAAGAATCTCACCTTCAAGACCGGCGGCGTGGACGGCTGCGACTGTGCCGAGATTCTTTCGCTTATAGAGCTGGGACTGATTGACACCACGCCTTTGATTACTCACCGGTATAGGCTGGAGGAAATTGAAGAGGCGTATAAGGTGTTTGAGAATAAGGTTGATGGTGTCATCAAGATTGCCGTCAAATGCTCAAAGTAAATATGGGCATTATCTCACAACAACTTGCAATACAGTTCGGAGATAGATACAGTTTGCTGTAGATTATCTATTTAACCGATAAATTGCAATTTCTCGGTGTCTTCCTAACCTCAACCCATGCTCCGACCAAGCGTCCGGCAAGCCGGCACCAGACTGTCCCTCGGGCCGCACACCCACAGGAGGCTGACCAAAAAGTCAAATTGACTTAGGTCAGTCTCTTTCGTTTCTCCGCTTTTGAGCGCCTTTGGTAGCTGCTGGATCATTCTATCTTCGCCCATAATCGGGACAAGATCTTCCTTCATAAAAGTCGGAATTCCCCTCATAGATGTCTGGTGAAGGATGTTCTCCACCCACGCTGGCTTTGAGTCGCATTTCCCTCTTCTCTTCCCGGTCTCCGTGCCAACTACCACCCAATCGATGCCCTGCAAATCCATGTCCTCCGGCATCGGAGAGAACATCGGCTCGAATGTGACATGGTAATGCCTGCATTTGATGTGCTCACGAAGATCTGCAATACGGTGCAACTCATTTCGATGGGTTACGGTAACGCCAATCCAGGCATTGTCGAAGTCCGTCTCAAAGTCGATCCGCTCCGGCCGCTTGGTCAGGAAAATATACTGATGCTGCGGATTGGCTTTCATCCGTTCGAAGATCTCCTCCCGCCACTCGGGCAGCCAGCCAGTAAAGTCGCTGAGACCGGTCATAAACCATACGTGAGGCTGCTTGTTGTCCAGGATATGGAGCTTGTTCCTGAAGAATACGGGCTTGGAGAAGTCGTCGGTCATATGGAAACGCCGGCAGTTGTTTCTGGCATAGCAATAAGGACAACCGATGTCACAACCGACAATCAGGTTGACGTTTTTGATCAAGGATTTGATACAGACAGACATGGACGGCTATTTATTGTTCAGGCGGATTTCCTCGTGGTAGAAATAGTTGACGATGACCGGTTTACCTGGCTTGCTTCGCCCGTAAGGAAGATCGTTTCTCAAGTACGGAAAATCATTGTCGATGCATATTTGCTTCACCTGCGCCTCCAGATCCTGCCAATAGCCGCGCTTCCCCTTGTTGTAGATTTCGTCGTACAGCGGAACCAGATGGAGATACTTTTCGTCAATGTAGCGCATGATCTCACCCTTGAACTGGCCGCGGAGGTTCAGGTTCTCCAGCCAGATGAGGTCAGCCTGATCCTTTACGCGTCCGATGATGGCCGGTACATCTGTGATGCCCGGGAAAATGGGCGAAACGAAGCAGACGGTGCGGATTCCCTCGTCGTGGAACTTTTTCATAGCAGCCAGGCGGCGTTCGATGCTGGGGGCATCATCCATATCGTCCCTGAAGTGCTCGTCCAGGGTGTTGACCGACCAGGAAATCGTCACCTTGGGAAAAGTCTTCAGAAGGTCGATATCCCGCAGGACCAGGTCTGACTTGGTGGTGACCATAATCTCCGCCGACGAGCCCCGAAGCTGCTCCAGCAGCATCCGGGTACGCTTATAAGTAGCCTCGTACTCGTTATAACCATCGGTAACAGAGCCTATGACGATACGCTGTCCGTCGTATTTGTGAGGATCCGTGATTCTGGGCCAACTCTTCACGTCAAGGAACGTACCCCATTTTTCCGTATGGCCGGTAAAGCGTTTCATGAATGAGGCGTAGCAGTACCGGCAAGCATGCGGGCAGCCTACATAAGGATTGACGGAGTATCCCCCCACTGGAAGGGAAGATTTGGTCATGACGGTCTTGACGTCCTTATAGGCCAGTGTTGTGACAGTCGCCATGATTACCAGTTAAGAGGTTCCCTGAGGATATTGCCGTCCGCGCTGGGGCTGTCGGCCTCTCCGAAAGCATTGGCCTTGTATTGGATGCACAACATCGTCATGTTCTCCTTGCCATTGTTCTTCAAGGCTCGCTTGCCATCGGGCGATACACGGATAACGGATCCTTCGAGGACAGGGAAGATTTCGCCGTCAACCTGGTACAGGCCTTCACCCTTGATAATGATATAAAGCTCCTCATGCGTCTTGTGAGTATGGAGGAAGCCGCTGTCCTGACCGGGGGCAAGCGTCTGGAAACTGAGTTCGCTGCCTGTCGCACCAACGGCTTGGCCGACGAACACTTTCCCATGAAGGACAGTCGGTCCCATCGGGAGTTCGTAACCGATAACCTCATCCCATGAGCCGATGTTGACGGCTTCAAAGTTCTGACCTTTCGCAATTGTCTCAATTTGTTTCATCGCTTTCATATTTTATTGGTTTTCAATATTTGTTTCTAATAGAAACTTTGTATCTTTGCGCAAAGATAGCACCTTTGGTCAACTCTTGCAATACGGTACATGAAGGTGCAATAGTTACAGCGAGGAAACAATTGATGATTATCAGACAAATAGATTATGGCAAATTTTGAAGGTTTTTGCCCAGTCCGGAATATCCTCTCCCAGAT
>SFMU01000058.1 GCA_004552965.1 Bacteroidales bacterium
TCTGGGCATCATTGGAGCCCTTTCCGGAAGATGGGGTGACTGTAAGCCATTTCTCTTCCGATTTTCCGGTGTAGGTTATCACAGCGTTCCAGTCTCTGGTGGCAGTGACGGAAATGCTGGTCGAGGAAACGCCGGACTCGAATTCCACGGTGGTTTTGTCGGCGAGTATGCCGGCAGGACCAAGCTCAGGTTCCTTCTCCTGGCAGGCAGCCAATGCGACAAACGCAAAAGCGGCGAGAATCAGATTCTTGATTTTCATATTCATTCTTTATCGTTTTGATTATATTCAAAAAAAATCGCTTTCAGTCCAAGAAAACAAAGTTACTGAATATAAATGGTTTCACCAAGGCTGTTTCCCCACGAAAGAACGAAAAAAGGATGGCCGCGCGGACCATCCTTTCATATTCATTGCCTTTTGGGAATATTCCTACTCGGCGAAGGTGATTTCGATTTTTCCGACGTAAACGGCGTAATTCGAAGTGTTTTCAATCTTGAAGCCCTTGTAGTCTCCGCCGGAAAGGTCGTAGGTAGAACTTGTCTCGTCGGAGGTGGCTTCGATTGTGGCCGAGCCGCAAGTGAGAGTCAGGTTGTCAGGATACCAGGTCATTCCGTCAGTCACGGTCAGTTTGATGGTCTTGATCTTCTTCGCGAAATCGGCGTGTGTCTTGATGTAGCCGGTGCTCTTCTTCATCTGGATGCCCTTGCCGAAGTTAGCCACATTCATGATGTCGAAGTCGACTCCGCTCAGGTTTACGGTCGTCTCTGTGGTCGGATATGACGTAGGGAGGCCTTCTGAGGTGATAGTCAGAATCTCGCTCTCGGCCGGTTTCTTGGTGTGCGAGAAGTAGAATCCATTGACCATCTGGGCAGTGCCCTTGTACTCGCCTCTGTTGCCGATGACGGTGATCTTGTCGCCGACCTCGATGCCCTTGTCCTCAAGCAGACCCTTGCGGGCATCACCTGTAGCGCCGTATCCAGGATAGATACCGTAGACATAGAGATCGTTCTCACCATCGCTGATGTAGACGTTGCCGTAGGCGGCCTTGACAATCTCGGTGATGGTTCCGGTCACCATGTACCAGTCGGTCGTGTTGACATCCTTTGCAAGGAAATCAGGGATTGAGACCTCTGTGACAGGGATGATCTCTTCGAAATATGCCGAAGTCATCTCGATGGTGGTCTTGTACTGGTCGCGCTTTCCGACGATGGTGACGATGTCACCGGCCTTTGCGCCGCTGTCAGCGAAACCGTCCATGTTGTAGACATAGGTCTCGCCGCTGTAGTCCTTGATGTAGAAGCGACCCTTTGCGGCATCTGCAACCTTTGTGATCGAAGCGGTGATGCGGTACATCATAGGACCGACCTCGGCTGCGTTGAAGTCAGCGACGGTCTTGTCGAGGATGTCGTCCGGGGTGATGGCCCTTGCAGGCTGTGAGACACCGACATTGACGGTAGCATCGACAGATCCGATGAGGATGGATGCGGTTCTGGAGGCGAGGTCAGGATTCTTTGATGACCTGAAGGTCAGGGTTGACTTCACACCGTCGGAAACGTTGCTTACGAGTGTGATCCAGTCGCAGTCCTCAGGGATGACAGCATCCACGAGGTCAGCGTCGCAGACGATGGTGAACTCCTCCTCGAGGTCACCGTCGGTGAGGTTGACAGAACCAGGGGTGACATCCAGCACCTTGTCGGCATTCTCGTACAGGAGAGGAAGGAGAGCATTGTCCTGGGCGCTCGAATAACCACCGTAGCTGGAATATGAGATGGAGTACTGGATCCACTTGCCCAAATCCACACTCTTGATGATGGCGGTACCGTCATCCTGAGGCTCCACGGTCCAGATGTAACCCTCGGAAGGAGTGACATCGGTGTAGAAGTTGTTGTAGGCTGCTGCCTGCCAGAGAGCCTCGCCGTCAGCCTGACGGATGATGTACTGTCCGCTCTCGCCGGTCGGTTCGAAAGTGAAACCGTAGGAGCCGTCAGGCATGACGATCGAGCCGTCAGCCTGGACATTGGCGGTCACATCCTTCTTGAGAAGGTAGGCGTAGTTGCTTGAAGTAGGAACAGGGGTTCCGGCATAATATTCAGAACCATTCTTTGCCACGAGGAGGTAGGAAGCGCCAGGGGTGACGTTGCTGACCTGCCTGTAGGTCTTCGAGCTGAGCTTGGTGATGTCACCCATCTGGCTGACATTGAGCACGGTGGTACCTGCAGAAGTGGTGAAGTTGACCATGGATGACCTTGGGCCTGCAAGGGCACCGGTTCCGTCGTAGTTCTCGGAAGCGGTGATAGTGACCTCGGTCTTGCCGGTTCCGTAGGAAGGCTCTACCTTGAGCCAGTCGCACTCGACGGGAAGAACGGCAATCCAATCTCCGTCAAGGTTGACGGTAACAGTCTTCGGAGCGGTAGGGATGGCGTCGAAGGAGAGCTTTTCGCTGTTCAGCGCTACCATCTCATCGCTCAGGAGAACGGTGTTGTAGTCGGCGCATGCGGTGAAGGCCAGTGCGCTGAGGACTACGGCGAGTATTGATTTGAAAATATTCTTCATTGTCTTGACATTTTAGAATGTGACCCTGATACCCAACTGGCATCTCCACCTTGAATAGAAGTCGGAAGGAGTGAGTGTGTAGTCATTCCAGGCGTAGGTAGGAGTCATGTTGCCCTTCTCGTCGGCATCGACTGCAACGACCTGGAGAATCTGCCTGTTGTAGGCTGAAGCATAGTACAGACCCCATCCGCGGTTGAACAGGTTGCCGATGTTCTTGAAGTCGACAAAGAGCTGGAGCTTGCGGTTGTGCTTCCTGTCATAGTAGAAGTCCTCACCGAAGTGCAGGTCGAAATGGTGCTCGAACGGAGCGATTCCGGCATATCTCTCGGACCACTGTCCGCCGTGAGTGCTGAGGTAGCGGTCGCTGCGGATGAAGTTCTCGAAAGCTGCGGCATCTGCTGCGGTTGACCAACGCATCTCGGTAAGTTCCTGCTGGGTAGGGATGTACATGAGGGAGTTGCCCATGTAGCCGTCACCGTTGAAGTCGACCTTCTCGCTCATGGTGTAGGAGAATCTCTGGCCGCTGCCGCCTTCGTAGGTGAGGGAGACGTTGGTCGCGAATCTCTTGCCGTAGACTGGCGAGTTGTAGGAAATCATACCCATCAGCTTGTGAGGCTTGTCGAACAGGGAGTGCGAAAGCTCAGGAGAGTTGGTGTTGACCGAGTAGTTGTACTTCCAGTTTGAATATGCGACAGAAGAGGTACCGTCGTTGACTGAATATGAGTGTCCGTAGGTGTAGGAAGCCATAAGGTCGAGACCCCAGCGGAAAGACTTCTGCAGCTGTACGCTTGCACTGTAGGAATAGCCCTTGTTGGTGTTGCCCAGGGCGACGATTGCCGAATATGCTTTGCCGTCGTCAGCCTTGATGCTGGAGAACAGAGGAGCAACCTTGTCGGTGTTGACTGAACCGTCTGCATTGTAGGCTGAAGCGCCGCTTGCGCCATAGACATATTTGCCGCTTTCCTCGACTGCAAGGTTCTGGAAGAAGATGTTGTTGAGGGTCTTCGAGTAGAGAGCGTCGATGGTGAGTTTCCAGCCGTCACCCCAGGTCTGCTCGAAGCCGAGGTTGGTACGGAACACCTGAGGATACTTGAAGTTCCTGCTGAGGGTGTTGATGGTCTGTGCAGCGCCGTCGCCGCTTGCGAGACCTGCCTCTACGATTCCCTTGTAAGGGTCGCTTCCGAAGTACATGTTCTCAGGAATGGCTGCCTTCTTGATGGTGACGCTCTTGGTCTCGACACCGGTGTTGTTGTAGGCATTCGAGAGCCATACGAAAGGTACACGTCCGGTGAACAGACCGGTACCGCCGCGGAGGAGAGTGCTGTGGTCGTCGTTGAGATACCAGCGGAAACCGATTCTAGGTGACCAGAGCGGAGTGGCCTTTGGAGTCACGCCTGTGTACTGGTCGAATCTCTTGGCGATGTTGTTGCCGTTGAAAGCCTCGTTGGTGGTAGGCTTGTTCAGGAGAACAGGAAGATCGGCACGGAGACCGTAGGTGAGGGTGAAGTTCCTGCCAGGCTTCCACTCGTCCTGGATGTAGGCGCCGAACTGTGCTGCCCAGGTCGTTGCGACCCACATTGTGTTGCCGCCGGTGAGGGCAGGGTCGACATACTTGTACTCGTACTGGTTGACCTTGTTGGCGAAGAAGTCGGCTACGGAGTTGAAGATATATTCACCATAGGCATACTGGATGAAGCCGTTGGCGAAATTGTAGAGCTCGTTGTGGGTACCGACGGTGATGTTGTGGTTGCCCTTGAAGATAGAGAGGTTGTCGGTAAGGGTGAAGGTGTTGGAATTCATGTTGTTGACACCTGAAGAGTACTCTGTACCGAGGTTGAAGTAGACCTTGTCCTTGATGTACATTGTGGCACCCTTGTAACCCGGCTCGCGGTGGTCGCGGACGAGGACTGCGGTTGCGCGGAGCTCGTTGGAGACGTTGTCGGAGATGCGGGAGTTGAGCTCACCGACGAAGGTGTGGGTCTTGTTTACCTGCTTGTAGGAAGAACCGTTGAAGTAGTATGTGCTGATACCTGAGCCGTACTGGTCTGAATAAGAGTCGGCGATCTGGTAGCGGAACATGAACTTATTGGAAGAGTTGATGTTCCAGTCGATCCTTGCCATACCGTTGATCGAACGGGACTTCTTCTGGTGCTGGGTGAATGACTCACCGGTGTTGGCGACACCGTAGGTCTTCTCGTAGTGGTCGATCATGGCCTGTGCCATGGTTGCATTGAAGACGTTGCCGAGGTTCTTGTTGTTGTAGTAGACATCGGCGCCAAGAGTCTTGCTGGCGTAAGGGTTGTCTGCACCGTCGAGAGGGTAGTAGACGTTAGGATAGGAGAAATCGTAGTACTCTCCGGACACGAAGAAGAAGAGCTTGTCCTTGATGATCGGACCGCCGACGGTGAAACCGTAGGTCTGGGACATCTCCTCCTGGTACTTTGTACGGTTCTCGACATCGGCTCCAGGGGTGGTACCGATGAAATCCTGGTTGAAGAGGTAGGAATATGCAGAACCCTTGAAGGTGTTGGTACCCGACTTGGTGATGGAGTTGATCGCACCTCCGGTGAAACCGGACTGGCGGACGTCGAACGGAGCGACTACAACCTGGATTTCCTCAATCGCGTCAAGCGAGATAGGGTTGGCGCCTGTCTGGCCTCCGTTGGTACCTGAAGCTGCAAGTCCGAAGGTGTCGTTGGCGACAGCACCGTCGACCTGGAAGCTGTTGTAGCGGTTGTTCGCTCCTGCGAATGAGATACCGCCGTTCTTGTTGACGGTTGCCTGAGGAGTGAACTTGACCACATCATAGATGCTTCTGTCGATGGTTGGCATGTTCTCGACCGTCTTGAGACTGAAACTTGCTCCGGCACCGGTCTTGTGGGAGTTGAATGACCCCTCTGCAGTGAGGACGACAGCCTCGAGCGCATTGGAAGACTTCATCGAGGCGTTGAGCTCGTAAGGCTCGCCGAGTTTGAGAGTGATGCCCTCGTAGTTGAGTTCTCCCATTCCGATGAATGAGATGCTGATCTTGTAAGGGCCACCGACACGCATACCGTTGATGACATAGCGTCCTTCAACATTGGCTACGGTTGCGTACTGAGTTCCGGAAGGAGCGTGGACTGCGATGATGGCAGCGCCTGCGAGAGGCTCTCCGTTTTCATCTGTAACCTGACCTGCGAGGCTTGAGGTTGTGACCTGCGCGAAGGCCATGGCTCCAGCTAAGATGGCAACAAGAGTTGCCAGACCTTTTTTGAGTGATTGAACCATAGATAAAATATAAAAATGATAACAATGTGCCTCAAATAACAATGTAATCTGAAGGATTTGCCTTGAGATAGTTTCAAATCTATTCAGACTTGCAAATATATGAAGAATTATTGGGAAAGAAGTCAATTTATGCTATCTTTGCAGTCCTTTCAGAAGGAAAACATACGTGGATGGATTTGATTGCTTGCAACCACATTAAAAAATTGCTAAAAACCCTCAGATCTTCTCCACGTGCTGCATTAACGTAGGAGATTTTTTTATGCACACACTATTCACATCGGAATCAGTTTCCGAAGGACATCCGGACAAGGTGTCCGACCAGATTTCAGACGCCATCCTCGACGAGTTCCTCCGTCAGGATGAAGAGGCCAAGGTGGCCTGTGAGACTTTCTGCTCCACCGGACTGGTGGTAGTCGGCGGCGAAGTGCGCTCCGAGGATGCCTATGTAGACATCCAGAAGACGGTACGCCGTGTCATCGACGGCATCGGCTACAACAAGGGCGAATACATGTTCGACGGCTCTTCCTGCGGAGTGCTTTCGGCAATCCACGAGCAGAGCCACGACATCAACCGCGGTGTGGTCCGGGAGAACCCTGACGAGCAGGGGGCCGGCGACCAGGGAATGATGTTCGGCTATGCCTGCCGCGACACCGAGGACTATCTTCCTCTGCCTCTCTATCTCTCCCACATCACCCTCAAGGTTCTCGCCGGCATCCGCCACGACAACCCTGAGCTGATGCCGTACCTGCGGCCTGACGCCAAATCCCAGTTCACCATCGAATATGACGAGGCCAACCACCCGGTGCGGATCCACACCATAGTGATTTCCACCCAGCACGACGAATTCGTCGCCGCCGAACTCGGCAGGATGAGCTACCCGGAGGCCGTTGCCCGGTTCGGGCAGGATGCTGTCGACAAGGCGATGCACGACAAGATCGAAAAGGATGTCCTCGAGATTCTTCTTCCGAGAGTCAGGGCCGTCATCGAACCACGGATCGCCGCCCTGTTCGACTCCAAGGTCATCCTTCACGTCAACCCGACCGGCAAGTTCGTGATCGGAGGCCCTCACGGCGACACCGGTCTGACCGGCCGCAAGATCATCGTGGACACCTACGGCGGCAAGGGAGCGCACGGTGGCGGAGCCTTCTCCGGAAAGGACCCTTCCAAGGTGGACCGTTCGGCAGCCTATGCGACAAGGTACATAGCAAAGAATATGGTGGCGGCCGGAGTCGCCGACGAGATGCTCGTCCAGGTGGCCTACGCGATCGGAGTTGCAAGGCCGGTCAGCGTCTCGGTCAACACCTACGGTACAGCCAACATGGACTGCGCCGCCCTCAAGGGCATCAGTCCGGAGGATGCCGATGCCTTCATCGCGAAGAAAGTCGAGGAGCTCTTCGACCTGCGGCCTGCCGCAATCGTGCGCAAGTTCGAGCTCAAGAATCCTATCTACGAGCCTACCGCAGCCTATGGCCATTTCGGCAGGACACCATATTCAAGGAAAATGAAACTCATCCGCGGGGGCAGGGAAGTCGAGAAGACAGTGCGTTTCTTCGGATGGGAGGAGCTTGATTCCGTCGCAGCCGTCAAGGCTTCTTTCGGGATTTAGGAATATTCGGAAACAACCGCCCGCCGGGGCAGTCCGTGCGTCCCTTCGGGCGACAGGAAAGACTCATTCGCCGCGTTCCATCTCGCGGCGGATGTCTTTTTCTTTGATGGTCTGGCGCTTGTCGAACTCCTTCTTGCCCCTTGCCAGGGCGATCCTGAGCTTGGCCAGCCCCTCGTCATTGATGTAAAGCTTGACGGCAGCGATGGTGAGTCCCTTCTCCTTGACCTTCTGGTGGAGATGGCGCAGCTCCTTTCTGGTGAGGAGCAGTTTCCGGTCTCTCAGAGGCTCGTGCTGCCCCCAGGAACCCCAGAAGTATTTCGCGACATTCATCCCCTTGACAAACAGCTCGTTGCCGACAAAATAGCAGAAGGAGTCCACAAGCGAAGCCTTGCCCGCGCGGATGGACTTGATTTCGGTGCCGACAAGCACGATGCCCGCATCGTAAGTCTCCAGGAATTCGAAGTCGAACGAAGCGCGCTTGTTCCGTATTTCCACCTTATGCTCTTTCTGTTTTGCCATATCCGTAGATCATTCTGCCGCCAATCTTGGGCTTGGCGCGACTGCAAAGATAACACTTTATTCAAGTTTTGCACTTGCGAAACTCAAGATACTTTATTCAATGATCGGGTTCCGCTTTGCCCCTCATCAGGGACAAGGATGAAGATAATTTTGTTTTCTCTCTAAGACTGAGTAAGTTTGCAGTCTGTCACGAGCATCCGGGCGGAGCAGCCCAGGCTTTTTCCGGCGGCGGATGCCTTGGCGGCTGAAGAACAGAAGAACAGAAGAATAGATTTAACACAATAGACAATGAAAAGAATCATTTCCGCGACTCTTGTCGCACTTACCCTTCTGATGACGGTTTCCTGCGCGAAATACAGGTATGAGACCGTCAAGGGGGATCCGATGAACACCCGGATCTACACGATGGACAACGGCCTGAAGATCTACATGACGGTCAACAAGGAGGAGCCGAGGCTCCAGACCTACATCGCCGTGAAAGTCGGAAGCAAGAACGACCCTCACGAGACCACAGGCCTCTCCCACTATCTCGAGCACCTGATGTTCAAGGGCACCGAGCACTTCGGAACCTCCGACTATGAGGCCGAGAAGCCGCTGCTCGATTCGATCAGGACCCTTTTCGAGGTGTACAGGACGAAGACCGACCCTGCGGAGAGGGTGGCCATCTACCATCAGATCGACTCAATCAGCTACGAGGCCTCCAAGATTGCCATACCTAATGAATATGACAAGCTGATGGCCGTGATCGGAGCCAAGGGCACCAACGCCTTCACATCGTCCGACATGACCGTCTACACCGAAGACATCCCTTCGAACCAGATCGACAACTGGGCCCGCATCCAGGCCGACAGGTTCATCCATCCTGTCATCCGCGGTTTCCACACCGAGCTCGAGACCGTGTACGAGGAGAAGAACATGAGCCTGACCGAGGATGATTCCAAGGCGATGGAGGCCATCGATTCCGTTCTCTTCCCTCACCATCCTTACGGCCTTCAGACCACGCTGGGCACCCAGGAACATCTGAAGAACCCTTCCATCATCAACATCGAGAACCACAGGAACAATTTCTACGTTCCGAACAACATCGCGATCTGCGTCTCGGGAGACTTCGACCCGGACGAGTTCGTCGCCACCGTCGAGAAATACTTCGGCGACTGGAAGCCGAACCCTGACATCAAGATGCTTGAATATGAAAACGAGCAGCCTATCACCTCTCCTGTCGAGAAGACCGTCTATGGCTTCGATGCCGAGTTCGTGATGATCGGCTGGAGGACTCCGGGAGCCTCCGACATCCTTCGCAGCGAGGTGGGCGACATCGCAAGTTCCGTCCTCTGCAACGGCTATGCCGGTCTGGCGGACATCGACCTGATCCAGGGGCAGAAGATCGGCTCATTCGAGGCCTTCCTGTACACCAGGCCGGATTACGGTGAGATGATGCTCATCGGTTTCCCGCGCCACGGCCAGACTCTGGAGCAGACCCGTGACCTCATGCTTGAAGAGGTCGCCAAGCTGCGCAGCGGCGATTTCGACGACTCTCTCATCCAGTCCACCATCAACAACATCAAACGCAGCAAGATGCGTCAGCTCGAGAGCAACAGCCAGCGGGCCATGGCGTATGTAAATTCATTCATCAACGGCCATGACTGGAAAGATGATGCCCTGGACATGGAAAGAATATCCAGGATTTCCAAGCAGCAGGTCGTCGACTGGGCCAATGACTATCTGAGCGCCGACAGCTATGTCGTTGCCTACAAGCGCATCGGCACGGACAAGTCCATCCGCAAGATTGCCGCTCCTGCCATCACTCCGATCGAGACCAACCGCGACAGGCGCAGTGCCTTCCTCGAGGAAATCAGCGGCATCGAGGTCGCTCCTATCGAACCGGTTTTCGTCGATTTCTCCAGGGAGATGTCCGTCGGTTCTGTTGCTGACGGGGTCAGGATGCTCTACAAGAAGAACGAGCTCAATGACATCACCCGTCTGAGCTATGGCTTCAACATCGGCATGAACAACGATCCGAGGATCTCCCTCGCTTTCCAGTACCTCGACTATCTCGGTACTCCGACCAGAAGCGCCGAGCAGATCAAGAAGGAGATGTACGCCCTGGCCTGCAGCCCTATGCTCAGCGCCGGCTACACTCAAGCATTCATAGGTGCCTATGGTCTTGACGAGAACATCGGCAAGGCAATCGACATCGTCGAGGATCTGGTGCTCAATGCCCGTGGCGACGAGAACATCCTCGAGGCTCTCAAGGCCGACATCAAGAAAGACCGGGCAGACGCCAAGCTCAACCAGCGGGCTTGCTTCTCGGCTCTCCAGAACTACATATTCTATGGTCCGGACTTCGTCAGGGAGACAACCCTGACTGACGGCCAGATCGATTCCCTGACTTCCGAGGACCTTCTCGGCCTTGTCAGAAGCCTCTACACCAAGCAGCACGATGTACTTTACTATGGCCCTTCGGACGAGGAAGCCGCCAAGGCGATCGTAGCGGAGCATCATAAGGTTTCCGGACCTCTCGAGCCTCTGCAGAAGAAGATTCCTGCCAAGATGAAGTACGATCAGAGCGAGGTCTTCCTGGCTCCTTACAATGCCAACCAGTTCTACTACATCCAGTACTCCAACCGTGGGGAGACATTCGATGTCGCCAACGATGCGGACCTTCTGATGTACAACAACTATTTCGGCAGCGGAATGAATGCGATTGTCTTCCAAGAGATGAGGGAGGCTCGCGGCCTGGCATATTCGGCGAGGGCATTCATGAACACGCCTGCGCTCAAGGAAGACTGCTACACCTTCTATGCTTTCATCGCTTCGCAGAACGAGAAGCTCAAGGAGGCAGTCGAGGCTTTCGATGACATCATCAACAACATGCCGGAGTCGGAGGCTGCCTTCCAGGTCGCCAAGACCAGCATCCTTTCGAACATCCGTACTTCCCGCACCACCGGCGCCTCTGTCCTTAACGAATATCTCAACCTGGAGGATCTGGGTCTGACCGAGGACCGTGACAAGGCTGTCTTCGAGAAGGTTCAGGGAATGACTCTCGCCGATGTCAAGGCCACTCAGGAGAAATGGGTCAAGGGCCGTACTTATGCCTACGGTCTGCTGGGCAATTCCGCCGGCTACGACACCGAGTTCGTCAATTCGCTCGGCAAGGTTACTCCTCTGACCCTGACAGACATATTCGGGTACTAGAGAGCAGGCTTTGCTCCGCAATCGGGAACCTCCCTGCCGTCGCAACTGACGGCAGGGAGGTTCCCTCTTTACGCAGGGGCTATTTGCCCGTTGGGATAATCTTGAACTTCGTCTCTTTCGGCAACAACCGAGGCACAGAGCCTTGTACCGTCCGAAAGATAAGCATATTCAGCCAAAGTTGTATCGCCTGAAGAGATTCTTTCACGGAACGAAGAATAGCCGATCGCCGGTCAAACTGTAAATGTAA